>NZ_AHMO02000011.1:322474-644948 GCF_000243715.2 Leptospira broomii serovar Hurstbridge str. 5399 | reverse complement strand
GGACAACAAGAAGTAGCCGGTGGCTGGGGAGGTGGAGTAACCGAAGCGAAACAGAAGGTGGGAGGAACTCAGTATGGACTGAATGGGGGCTTCTCATTTACTCCAGGAAGTGGATTAAACCTAAACGTGAATGTAAACCTTCCGAGTACCAATGGATCGTACGTGGGAGTTAGTTATAATGCTAGTAATGGAAGCTATACTGGAAACGGTGGCTTTACCTTTGCAAAATCAGGAAGTAATAATTTAGGACTGAACGTATCAGCGAGCGATACTGGTGTAGTAAACGTAGGTGCGAACCTAAGTAATGAACAAAAAGGTTGGAGTAGTCTTGGCGGAGCGTTCTTAAACTTCTCGAATACGGGAGACATTACACTTAGTAATCAGTTTAGAGGTGCAAACACAGTGAGTGTGGGTTATAACACGGATACCCACTCGTTTGGACCGTTAGGGATTAATGGTAGCTTTAGTACTGATTTCTTAACATCGGTAGTTCAAGAGAATGTAGCAGATGCCGCGAATCGGGAAGCTGCCCTATCTAAGTCCTATGGAGATATCCTAGTCCAGATGGGAGAGTTTACTCCAGAAGAGATAGCAAATTTACATAATGATCCTAACGGCAATGAGAAGATCGTAGCCGCGCTTAACGAAATCAAACAGAATGCGATTGATTCGGGTAATGAGGGAGCCTTTGGTCAACGTTTGCAAGATGCAATTAACAATTTAAACCAGCAGAACAATACTGATATTCCGGTTAACAATCCGTTAAACGACCGGTCCTCTTGGCCACAGAACGCTGATGAGCAGGCAGGTAAGAATATTCTGGATTTAGGTTATGTGCTGGGCACGGATTGAGAGGAAATTAAACAAATCCGTCCAGTAATCTGAACATTTTAGAAATTGATTGGGTGAGGATACTACGGCGGAAGTTTGGATCGAAGATTGGTGCAGAGCGATTCGATCAGCTGAAAATGAAATTAATTTAACAGGCTCCGCAGGAAGCTTTTTGATTTTGGAGAATTCTTGCTCTTCTTGCGTCGATGAAGTTTTGTTCTACGCCTAAGTGGTCGACTTTTTTCCCGTTATATACTTCCTCTGGCGTCAAAAGATATTTTCCGGATCGATTTGGTCTTTGGGAATTATAAATCGGAATCCAGGAGTATATCATTTTTTGCAAGGTTTGAATATTCGGAATGTCTTGTTTATGCAGGAATTGGTATTTTAGAATTTTATTTAGAGCTTCGATTTGGCTGTTTGAGAAGGAGACATCTTTCTGGGCTATGATTTTATTGATTGGAAGTTTATCGCCGGAAATAAGTCGGTCAACATCTCCTTTGTTTTCCGGCCCTCCATCAACCATCAGATTGATATAATTGGTTTCTTTCGAGAGATTCAAATTCAAAAGCGGGAATAGATCCGGTATCGTCACTTTCGAAATTTTTGAACCGAATCTGCGATAAGCTTCTTGAATCATTTCCGTGCAGACTCGGCTTGATACGTATTGCTTGACTTCGCAACCTAAAATGAATTTGGAGAAATTATCGACTAAGAAGTATATATATGCTTTTACATTGTCCTTCGTCGTATAAATAGTAATATCAGCGTGCCAGACTTGATTAGGCTCTGACGTTAAGAAACCGGTTTTTCTGATTTTTTTGAATTTGCTCTGAAGTAAATAAAGTCCAAGGGCACGTACGTATCTCATAAAAGTGGATTTAGAAAACCGTATGATTCTATGTCTAACGCCATACCCCCAAATTACCGAAAACGGCCACCCGAGCTGGATTTTTTCGTATACGAGACGCTTTAAAGCCTCGATTTCCGAATTCGAGATTTGTAAGGGAAATCTTCTTAGGCAGAGATTCGAGACTGCGGCATCGCATTGCGATCTGAATTCGAATAACCAGAGATAATAAGCTGCTTTAGAAATATTGAAATACCGTAGGGATTTTTCGAATCCGATAGTGTCTCGAATTTTTTCGATAGTACGTATGATTCGTTCTTTAGTTTGGAGATCATACGCGATCCTCTGCGGGAATCTTTGAATTGAAAGCAGACATTTCTTGGCTCTCAATGCAGCTTTCAGAATTCGTATAAATGTCTTTGCGTTCGCGATTTTCTTTAATAGCATAAGATATTCCGGATCGAAGAATTGTGAGTCGGAATAACTATGTCCGATCAAACTCCGGAATTCGTTAGGGCTTAAGTTTCTAAATGAGTGAATAGTGGACTTCGGTAAAGAATCGATGATTTCATAATCTGTAATTCCGAGAAATACGGCCAGCTTGAAGTCGGAATGATATCTGTTTCTGATCGTCTTACGCTTCATGTAGAAATCAAGATCGGAAAAATCATCGGCCGACTTGAGTTTTTGTACATTATAAAATTATAAAAAATGATACGGACTTTGATGCCATTTTCGAAAGAGATTGATGGGTAGTCTGAATTTTTTGTTATGTGACCCGATTTTGCTAAAGAAAACGAATAACTCAAGCGAGAGAAAATAGAATGAAATTAATTTTTAAGAGTCTGATGAGCCGCACCTATTTAATCAATGCCGATTGCCCTCGGCGAAAGGTTCGAGAATTTTTTTTTCCTTAATTAAGTCTAAATTCGCTTGGATTACTTTTAGGTGATTTTTATCTTGTTTGGCCTCTATGGTGCTTCCCTTTTTCTTGAAAATCGTTTGGTCGAAATTTTAGATTGCTTAGGAACGCCTTTCTTTAAATTACTAAATGTTCGGAATATTCGATACGTTAAATATTATAAATAATTAAAATTTTATAACCCTAATTTCTCCATAAAATCGCTATTTCTGCCGTTTGACTCTGATTTGAGATATTTATCCCGACGGGGGGAGGGCTGCTCCGTCGTTTTCATGACATCTTGGACTTTCTAATCGCACACACATAACTCGTTTCGATTACGGCCGAGCAGAGGGAGCTTTAATCGAGCCTATTCTTTCCTCAATGAGCCTCATGAAAGGGAAAAATAAATGATTGCGTATCGCAGTAAGTTGCCGCCATACTTTCCTTGGAGCCTCTAAAACCTACCTGACTCCAAGATTTTTATGAAAAAAAGAATCATACATAGCGTGACTCTACTATTGGTCGTTTCATCTTGCATTCAAATTTCCTCCTGTACTGCCGCAAATCCGAGCGCCAAAGAAATGCATCTTGCCGAGGAAAAAATAAGCGTCGCTCTCAAAATCGATGAGACATTTAAGCCGCAAATTTTTTACCCATTCGGAACCAGTGCCTTTGAAACGGTGAAAATCCCTCAATGGATTCCGATTAAAGAATCGCCGAATTTTCTTCTAAAACCGTTCGTTGGAATCTTTCGAAAGGAGACCGGAATCCAACTTCAAACAGCACCATCCGAGTCCCGGTCTATCACCATCCAACCCGTAAATTTACTCGTGGCCGATGACATGGCCGCTTTTGCAGAATTTAGAATTTTTTATAAATTATCCTCGGGAGAAACGATGGAAGATCGATTTAGTGTGGCTTCCAACCAGCAATTTCCTACGTCGGCTTATCCTCGTGTCCTCATGGAAGCGGCATCGATTCGGGCCGCCGCTTATTATTTTCATCGATCGAAAATCGAACCGCAGGAAAAACTTCCGGCTTACTATAAGGCAAAGAGCGGATTTCTGGAATCGCCAGTTGCTTATGTTTTGAATCTATTCAAGAGCAATCCGGAAATCACGGTCATCTATTTTGAAACAGTAGATTCCGCCTTATCGTATCTCCCCAAAGAATTTGAGACGACGGGCTGCACTATGTATACCAATAATATAGGTGGAGGAGTTCGTTGCATTGCCCCGCAAAAAATCAAAATCCCGGCGAAATGGTCCAGTAAGCTGGCTCAGACTCCTATCGAACCGACTTCGAATTAGAATTTTCGACAAGACAAGGATTCTCTGATCCACGCTGGAGTGGCCTAGATGGGTCGTTAATCTGCTCTTTTGCATTACTTCAAGGAAATAGTAATCAAGAAAGCGAATAATACAAGTGGGAAGGACCAGGTTAAGACGGCCTTCCCTGTATTTAAACCGAAGCAGGATTTTAGCCCTCTCACAAATAGAATCGCTTGAAGGAGAAACCCGGCCAATAAAAAGATTCCGTTCAAACTTAGAAAAAAAACTAGCTTAAACGTATCCTGCCTAAAGCTACCCGGAGCAATATTGAACAGTAGAAGGATCGGAAAAAAGGAAAGAAGAATATAAAAATTACTGAATGCCGTAATCCCTAGGATCCTGAAATACGATTTCCTTTCTTCTCCGAGCAACCAAAGAAAGAGATGACTCAAGCTTCCGGCAATGAGCATTGCAAGAAGAAAAGAAAAAACAAGAGTAAAAAGATTCCAGGGAAAAACATTGAACAAAAACATCGAAAACGAGATTTTTCCCTCATTATAATAGGTGCGCATAACGGACGAAAACGACTGAACCTTCTTCCAATTGGCGAACGAAACGAGCATATTAAATACTACGTACGTCCCGAAATACAAGCCTTGGATTCTCAGAGTGTGAAGTAAAAATGTCGCGGGACTGATCTCCAGGATCGTTTCGGGACGGATCGAGTATCTCCAATTCTCTTGAAACGCTTCGGAATAAATCTTTAAAAATTTCAAATTCTAATCCTCTATAGATTCGTTGGAAAATAAATCGACCTTTCGCTTGAACGCTTCCGATTTCTTTTTGTCTTTCGAATAGATTGCGGAGAGTCGAGCGTAAGCCAAGGCAGTTTTTCTCCCAACCAGACGCATTTGATTATACGACATGATCGCCCGATCCGGCCGTCTAAGATCTTCGAATAATCTACCTTGAATAAAAAGAACGTCTAAATTTTCCGAATCCGAACGTAGAAATTCTTCTACTGAAAGCAGAAGTTTTTCCCTGCTCTGAATATCCTTCGCCGTCGCGTATTTGCATCTCAAAAGAGTGGACCAAACGTTAAAATTTTTAGGGTTGGATTCGAAAGCTTCTTCCAGAATTTTTTCCGAATTCTGAAAGTCCTTTTCGTAATAATAGATTTTCCCTAAATGAAAAGCAGTATCCAGAAAATTAGGATCGTCTTTGTAGATTCGTTCTAACGCTTGCTTTGCATCTTGGATTCGGTTCGATTTATAAGATTCGATGGCGGAGATGTACGTTTTCTTTTTTTCTTCCGAACTCATTTCACCGCAACCTACGGTATTCAGGAAAAAGCCCAAGGATAAAAGTACAACTAGGCGGAGTTTCCGCCCGCTCGCAGGCATTGGAGTGGTTTTCATGGAACTATCTTGATACAAAAGGGATGTTCTCATTTATTTATAAAACCAGGATCTTAAAAGCGCGATTGCCCCGATCGCCAAAGGCCCGATGACGATCAGATAATAAAGAAATAAGACGGATTTCCTCTTACGGATAAAAAAGGAAATGGCTTTATAAAATTTGATCCCTTGCTCTTCGAATACGAAACCGCTCGGATTTGGATCTCCCAAAAGATTTTTCTTGGAGAATATGACTCGGGATTCGGGATGCGTTTCAAGATATTCGTCTACTATCTGACAACACATAGTGCAATCCCGTAAGTGACGAACGTAGATCTGATGCTTTTCAATCTCCGGATGGAAGTCCTTTAGAACGTAGCTCCAAAAGTCCATGGAGCCTATTTTTAGATTGCAGACCGGTACCGGCGGCTCGGGAAACTTGGAAATTTCTTGCTGACCAACCGTATCCTTCAAATCGACTTGTTCAGGGAGAAGAAGGCTTTTTTTGGACTTCGTGGGAGGCTTCCCCTTTTGGGAGTTTGCAATTGGATCCGATTTTTTCATGATCTAAACTCGAAGGTCTTACCGTAAAAACAGGAAGCCCGGACTGATGAAAATTGTCCAAAGGAATTTTTCAGCTTCGGAAAGAAATGCTTCCTATTCCCAAAATAGACACTGATCAGAGTCGATCCATCTTTCAATTCTTTCCTTCTCATCGCAAATTCGGATCCCGATTTAGGATTTTGTACGATTCTATGAATCCACTACTAAATTCAATTTTATTCATGGATGGTAAATCCCTATTTTTAAGAATTTGGCCTTATCTTTGAATAGTTCGCTTCGGCTTCTTTCTCTTTTTTGTTTGGAGACGAATCTACAAACATATCGAACGTTTTTGACGAACCCGGGAATTCATTGTCTAGATACTCTCTAATCGATTTTCTCCGCCAAAGAGATGTTTTCCGTAAATTTTTAACCTCAGAAATTAATCGAGTTTGCTATCTAAGAGGAAAGAGAGTTATACCAAATGGATAATTTTATATCCTTTTTAAACTTGCCTACCCTTACGATTCCAGCAGAGTAAACAAGTCGTAAGAACGTAGGACAACATAAATTAACCTAGTTAATTAAATCGATTCTTTTAAAAGCATGCCAAAAAAAAATATTACAACAACTGAAACTGAAGGAGGGCGTCTTGATCACGCCCTAGATTTGTTAAAGATAAAACCAAAGATGGCGGCCAAAGTAATGGGGATAACCGAGGCAGCTCTATCCATGTACAAAAAAGGGAATCGGGAAATACCGCCTGCGAGGCTCGACCTACTCATGCAGAGATTCGGAATTTCTAAGAAATATATCTTGGAAAATAAAGGGGAACCGATCGCCACAAAACAGGAGGAATTCGATTTATCAAATTCGGATCTTCTCTTTTTAAATAGCCTGAAGGCTAGACCGAAATTATACGAAATCGTCTACGATCTCGCACAGTTGAAAGATAAAGAACTGAAGCCGTTTCAGGATCTATTTACGAAACTAGCGGATGCCAAAAAGAATCCGAAGAAGCCCGCCTCAAAAGCGGATTTGCGGCTTAAAAAATAAGCGTCTCCATTCTGGCTAAAAATCCTGAAACGCGCTGAGGAAACCAATGGATTTTATTCGACGCTCGGTTTGTCGGATAATAGTCCGCAATAACAGCCTTGTTCTATGAGCTAATCTTGATTCTATGATTTTGGGAAGAACGAACCCCTAGCGCAAACTACGTTTTTCGAGAACTGATTTTTTTCAGGGTTTTGATAAGGGAATAAACCGATTTTTCTAAAGTAGACTTCACCTTTTTCAGAGTAAAATTCTGTTCGAAATATCTTATAGTTATAGGTGTCAAAAAAATGGATATTAGATATCCTGCGACGATTGTCAGTTCAAATTCCCGTAAAAATTGGCCTCCTTCTTTTGCGAATAAGATTTGGGGCATAAAAAGGACGAGAGCCGGAAGAAAGGACGTCCATTGACCCTCGGAAAATTTGGCATCCTTAATCCTAAATCGAACGATAATTTGAAAAGACACCAAAGCTACTAAAAGTAAAAGACCCAAATACATCGGTAGAGTAAAGGAGCCGAATAAATAGCTCAAAAAGAACAAGGTGACTGAAAAAGGGAAGAGTAAAACCAATAGGACCAGTATCGATCTCTTAAAGGATTCGAAATACGAGGACAAAATAAAATATATTAATAAAAATGCATATATAATGACGCTATAAATTCTTTTTTCGGTTTCGATCGTCTTTTTAACGCTTCGCCCCATCTCTATATGATAATTCTCCGGCAGATTCGATCCCGCTAACGTTCGCAATTCCGAGAAAATTTTTGCATGGGAAACGTTTCCGGTTCGTAATGCGAAAGAGAGGGATCTTTTTTTATTTTTTCGGAAAATTTTAATCGGAGATTTAGATTCTTTTTGCTTCGAAAGCTCGGTTAACGGAGTAAATTTTCCTTCGGTATTCTTAATAAAAAATTTTTCCAGACTTGATTCCGAATTTCTAAATTCCTCCGAAAAACGGATACGAATATCGATCTCTCGGTTTTCCTCCAGAAATTTGCTTGCCACACCTCCTTGTATCGCAAGTTTTAAAAAGCTTCCGATTTCAAAATTGCTTAAAGAAGCCCTTGCTGCTTTGTTTTTATCCAAGACTACATGCAACTCGTCTCGCGGCGGTTTGTATCGAAGAACTACTTCCTCTATTCCGTCCAATTTATCGGCTTTTTCCGCCAGTGATCGAACGATTTGATCCAGCTTTTCGTTATCATCTCCGAGTACATCGACGACTATCTCTTTAAATTTACCCGCATCCGATTCTCGCGAGAAATAACAAAAGGCAGGACTCATATTACCGATCTCTTGTTTTATTTTCTGAATGAAATCGTCGCTGCTTACCTGACTTTCATTTAAAGTTATGATTAAAAATGAATGACCAGAATCGATTTTCGTGGTTACCTCTTCCACTCCCGGAATTTTTAGGATTTTCTCTTCCGCTTTTTTAGTGATAGCGTTCGTATATTCGAAGCCTGTTCCCGATGGAAGTTCTATATATCCCAATATTCTTCGATTTTCTATGGAATAAAATAGTTCCTTGTCGAGTTTCGCTAAACGATAAATTCCGGCTAAAATCGCCAGAGCATATAGCGTAAAAAATAATTTCGCCGATAAACCGGGAATATGCCTAAAGCGCCCTCTTGGACTTGGGGAGGATATCGGCATCGAGGTTGCAGCTTGAAAATACTTGAATCGGATTTGATTGAAAAAACTTCGAAGCGGGATAAAGGATACGTAGGATAATACCAAATAAAGTACGATAAAGAATCCCAGCCTCATCGAGGATTCGCCGGTATCTTGGTCCAGGATATAAAGGGGAAGGCATAGCGCTAGGATCGTTACCGCTAAAGTCGTGAATTCCGGTAGTGTATCCTTTAGTCTCCAATTCCCTTCCTTAGATTGAATATTCTCCAGTAAAAAAAAGCAAATAATGCTCCAGATCGAAAACCCGAGAAGAAAGGAGCTGAATATTATAATATCAAAATCTAATTTTAAAATAAATAATATCAATTGGAATATGAAGAAATTGATAAAAATCTGAAAAACGAGCGTTGCCCGGACCTGAAAATATTTGTATTTTTCGTTGAAAAAAACCAGCAAGAGAAAGGCGGCAAGGCCGATAAGGCCGCATATTATTAAATTAAAATATGATTTTTTGACCATTTCGGCCTGGTCATAAATATAGTTAAAACGAAGTCCCGCGATATTTAAATTTTTAAGTTTCTTATTCACCTCTTTCGAAATTTCAAGGATATTACCTAATGAAGATTTATAGACGTAAACGCTTACATTCTCCTTCCCATTAACCCTAGATCCGCTCTCTTCTTCGCGATAAGAAAAAGAGACTTTGGCTACATCTTCAATGAAAATATTTTTTCCTCTTTCGCTAGAATAAACGGGTAGCTTCTGTAGGATCCTTAATGCCTTATACCGACCTTCTAAAATCAAATTATAAGTCATTCCCTGTTTATCGACTGATGCGACGGAATTCGTCTTGTTGTTCTGTTCAATCGCTCTTTGAATATCTAAAAGATCTAATCCGAAGCTCCTTAATTTTTGCATATCGCAGGAGACTAAAACCTCCCGGACTTTCCCTCCGGAGACTGCGATTTTACTTACTCCGTCGACATTCTCTAAAAAACTTTTTACTTCATGGTCGGCGATACTTCGTAATTCGATAAAATCGTATTTCTCACTCTCTAACGTGATGATCATCGCCGGACGTTGATCGGGATCGTATCGATAAATAAACGGTTTATGAACTTCCCTCGGGAATTGACCGGCGACGATATCTATTCTTTCTCTGATTTCAAGACTTTTGAATTCAAGATTAACGTCTTTTGCGAATTCGACGTTTATTTCCGTCTTTCCCCTTTCGGAATAGGAATATATATCCTCGATCCCGCCAACGCCGGAGATCACTTCTTCGATCGGGATAGTTATTGTTTCCTCGATATTATCAACATCGGCGCCGGGAAATTCGACGGATATCGTTAGTCCTGGATAAGCGGAGGTCGGGAAAAGGGAAACCGGCACTCTGAAGAATGAAAAAAAACCGAATATGATTAATCCGAAGAAGAACATTCCGATAGTGATCGGTCGCGAAGTAAGAAAATTTTCCTTTCGGGAATGCATCTCGTTCTTATCTTTTGTTCTTAAGCAAATAGTAAAAGAGCAACGGTATTAAATATAAACTAAAGAAGAAGGACGCGAATAAACCGACCACGACTACGACCGCCATCGGCGATTGGAATTCCGTTCCTTTTTGAAGCTCTAACATAATGGGCATCAAACCTAAAATTGTAGTGCTATTGTTCATTAGGATCGGTCTCAATACGATCTTACCGGAATCGACGATGATCTTTTTTAACGGAATATTCTCCTTGAATAGAAGTTGAACATATTCATAATATAATGCGGCATTATCCACGACCACTCCTAAGAGTAACACTATTCCCATAAAGGAACTTACGTTGAGAGACTTTCCGAACAGAAATAACGCGGGGAAAGTTCCGATAAACATCAGTGGAATGGTGCAAATCATCACTAGCGAATAAAGTAGCGATTCGAATTGACTGGCAAGCAGCATATAGATCAGGACTGCCGCTAATACGAAGGCAAAAGATAAATCGCTGAACGATTTCTCGATGTTTTCTTTTTCTCCGGAGAATTGGATCTTATACCCTTCCGGAACGGAAAATTTTGCAACGACTTCTTCCGCATTCGAAATTGCGGAATTCATCAAGGCGGGGTTTATATCCGCCATCACTAAATTGATTCGGGAGTTTCCCGAGCGCAAGATCGAAGTGGGAGCGACTTTTTCCTCAACCTTGCCGATTTGAGCGATTTGTATTAGCTCGCCGGACGGGGCCTTTACATTCAGCCGCATGACTTTTTCCAGTGAATCTACGTCCTGTTTTCTAAAGCTCAAACGAACGTTTACGTTTTTGTTTGCTATTTTTATTTTTGTAACTATCGAACCGTGGTTTGCGATTCGGAGATAGTTGGACATATATTCATTCGTCATATGAATGCTACTCGATTTAATCGGATCGAAGCTTAACGCATATTCGATCGATTTATCTTCCATACTCTCCCTAACATCCTTTACGCCGGCGATCGAGGAAATTTTTTTCCCCAAATTAACGCCGATCTCGTGAAGAGTTTTGAGATCGTCCCCGTGAATTTCCAAAGTTAACTTGCTCTGGTCGGAAGTGATCAGCGAAGAAAGGACGTCCCCGCTATTTTCGAAAATTATCTTAATGTCTTCGCCTAAAGTTATTTTATTTCTAATTTCGTTAATGAATTTAACCGTAGAAATATTAGCTCGATCCTTTAAAAGCACTCTCAATGTCGCTCGGTTTGTTCCCCATTCCCCCTTTTTTTTACTCGCTAATTGGTCCTCCTCATATCCGATCCTAGATATTACGCTCGCTACGGATTCCGACTTTAAAAGAGTCGATTCTATATTGCTTACGATTTCGGAAGTAGCTTCCAATTTAGATCCTTTCGGAGCCTCGATAACGATCGAAAATTCGCCCGTATCAACGCTCGGGATAAATTCTTTCGACACTACCGAAATAAATTGGATGGAAAAGAGGAATAAAACGACTATGATTACGATAAGCTTAAACGGATGATCCAAATAATGATTTAATCTACCTTCATAGCTCTTTAACATGTTTAGGTATATTTTTTCGGATCTATTAAAGATTAATTTATTCAGAAATTCGGATTCCATATTTATCGTATAGAGAACCGAGGACAGCATCGGAATGATGGTAAGAGATGCGATTAAGCTAATAACAAGAGAGATCGTTATCGCTAATGCCATTTCTGCAAATACGATTCCTACGATGCTTTTTAGGAAAATAATGGGTAAGAATACTATGACCGTCGTCAAAGTAGCGGAAATTACGGACCCGGTTACTTCCATCGTTCCGTTCAGCGCAGCTTTCTTTATCTCGGCTCCGCGAGAAAGATTCCGTTCAATCGCCGAAAAAACTACGTTGCTTGTATCGAATAGCATTCCTATACCGAGTGCAAGTCCGCCGAGCGACATCATGTTTAACGATATATTGAATAGATAAAATAGTAATAACGTCGTGAAAAGAGACGCAGGTATGACTGTCAGTAGGATTAAGGGGCTCTTGACATTTCGAAGCAAAAAAACAAGAACGAGAAAAGCTAGTATAGCGCCGGAAATAAGCGACCCGCTTACGCCTGATATTGCTTCTTTAATATATTTCGATTCATCGAACACTATCTCCGCTTTCAGTTCCTTCTGAAATCTTCCGTTAATGCTTGCCAGTTCGCTTTGAACCTTGTCCGAAATTTCGACCGAATTTTTTCCCGATTCTTTGAATAGGTAAGCGATAATACAATCTTTTCCGTTATATCTTGCTATTCCGGTTCTTTCCTTAAAGCCCTCTTTGATGCTTGCAAAAGAGGCTATATCGACGGGGACACCTTGGGTATTCGTACCTGCAATCGTTTGACCTATTTCGGCGGCATCCTGAAATTCTCCGATAGCTCTAATTAAAAGGTCTTTTTTACCTACCGGAAGACTTCCTGCCGGAAAGTTTACGTTCGCTGCGACGATGGATCTCCGTACATCTAATAGTGAGATTCCATAAGCATTCATTTTATCCGGATCTATTTCTACGGATATTTCCTTTTGAAACCCTCCTGAAAATTGAACCGCAGCAAGACCTTCGATCTTCTCTAAATGGACTTTTACGTTGTCTTGTATGAAACCTCGTAATTTCTTCTCATCCATATCTTTTCCGGGGAAAAAAACGATCTCCTGAAACGCCGATTGAGAAGGATCAAATCGAGTGACGATCGGACGACTGGCGTCTTGCGGTAAAAAATCCCTAATTAGATCGATTCGCTCTCGGATCTCGATGATAGCATAATCGACGGATATATTGTTCGAAAATTGAAGGGTAATTAACGACATTCCCTCTACGGATTCTGAATTGATTTTATCCAATCCGCCGATTGTGCCCACTGAATCGGTAATAGGTTTTGTGATAAGGCTTTCTATTTCTTCCGGAGAGGCGTTCGGATAATTGACGATGACGGTAACTTTAGGGAACTTAAGCTCCGGCATTAAGTTCATTTTAATTTTTTGTAAAGCGATTCCTCCAAACAGCGATAGAGCCAACCAAATCATGGAAATCGTAATTTGGCGGGATACGCAGAATTTTATAATAGATTCCATGATTTAGCCGAACAAAGAGGAGGTGTATATTTTTAGTCTTGGCCGAGAATCGGTTTTACCGGTATTCCGTCGCGCAGCTGTGATAGTTTATCCAAAACGATTATATCGTTTGGCTGCAATCCCTCTACGACTTGAATATAATCGTCATATTTTTTTCCCGTCTTTATTTCCGTTTTATAGCAACTGCCATCTCGGACCTGGAGTACGACCGCTCTATCTTCTTCCTTAGGGATAGTCGCGGCAGCAGGTATTAAAATTGTAGGAACCGGTTCTCCCGTTAGAACATTCGCGCGGATAAACATTCCTGGTTTTAGGCGATTATCAGTATTCTTTATTAAAGACTTAACTTCGGTCGTGTGTGATTTCTGATCCACTAAAGGGCTAATAAGGACTATTTTTCCGGTGAAATTTTCCTTCTTAAATACGTCCGCCGTAAAGTCGACTTTCATATCCTTTTTTAGGTGAATGGATTCCGATTCGGAGATATTGAAAACGGCATAAACTTGAGATATATCTATTATCGTAAGGACGGCTTGGTTTCCACCGGAATTGCCCGAAATCACTTCTCCTTGACTCTTATATTTTTTGGCGACGATTCCGGACATAGGAGAATAGTTCATAACTTCCTTTAACAGAATTTTCGTGGCATTTACTTGAGCCTGATGCGACCTAAGAACTCCTTCGGCAACCTCCAATTCAGCTTTCTCGATTTTGGTATTAATATCCTTAATAATCGAAATTCTATCCTTCTCGGAGGCAGGAACGGAGTAACCGTTTCGAATAATATCTTCGTCGCTAAGACCTAAAGAATGAATCTCTAAATCTTTTTTCGCAATCGCAAATGCGGATTCTTTATTTCCTACCTCTAGCCTCGCTACCTCGAATTCTTCGCGGCTTATGCCTCCGACTTTATAGATCTCTTCTTTACCTTCGAATGTTTTTTTGGCTTTCTCATACTCGTCTTTTGCCCGCCGGATAAGAGTCTTACTCTTCTCCATTTCTCTAATTCTTGCATCCACTCCGAACTTAGCCTTCTCGTATTTTTCGGCGGCAAGCTTGACTTGAGAACGGGAAGACTCCATCGTCGCTTCCTGCTTCATTAGCTCTAATTCATACTGGAGGCTTTCAATCTTAAATAGTTTCTGATCGACTGAGACTTTATCTCCTTCTTTCACGAATATTTTTTCAATGCGTCCGCTTAATTTCGAATATACGTCGACTTTATCTTTAAAATCGATCATTCCGGAAGAACTTACGGAAGGAGCGATATTTTTGATAACAATTTTGTAAGCGGAGACCGAGACCGGTCCAGCCTGATCTCCGGCGACTGCCGTTTTACCGTCGCGAAAAATCCAAAAGAGCGGTTTAAAGAGAGTAACCCCGATTTTATTTGCGACCGGATAAGTGGGATTGTCTTTCAATCTGTAGTAGGCGGCGAAAAGTAGGAAGTAAATCACCACTAAATACAAAATGATTTTAGCCGCGATGTTCTTGAAAATTGCCTTTAAAACCGAAAATATCAAACTTTTTCCTTTAACGTAACGTTGAATGTCCGCTTTTCCACTTTATCTAGATGAGTTCAGACGTTTTTAACTGTCTTTAGAACAGGGATAGCATCATCCAGTTTTTCTTTTCTTCTCGTTTGTCGAGCTTATCTACTATTTTCGTACATACGTCCCTTAACAAATTCGCTTCGGTAAACGTACGATCTTCGACGGTATAGTTTACGCTACTGATGATTTTACCTTTTTTATCGAAGACTTCCAAAAAGATAATGGCGCTCTCTTTTTTATCCAGGATTTTCCTGTTATCGTTCATAGAGATCGCGCCTTGAATAAAGTAGTCGAAAGCAACGGTACCGGATAAATTTTTAATTTCCTGTTCTTTTAGGTTTCTGGGATCCAATTCGATGTTTTGCCAGAAGTTTTCACCTGCCACATTTTTTGCGGAATCCGGTAGAAAATTCGTGTTATCTTTGGATTCAGTCGACTTTTCCTTTTTGAAAGCCTTTTCCTTGGCTACATTATCTTCGATCGTTTTTAAATAATCTCCGATCACCAGAACGTCATATCCCGAAAACAAAAGTTCGAACTTAAGCATACTGCCCAGATTCTTCGTACTAAACGGATCAAAATGGGAATCTCTATTTTCTATAAATCCTAATAGATAAACTCCCTTCGCTTTGTCCTTTCGTTCCGCATATCTAACGGAACCGGTATTAAAGTAAGTACAAGATTGCATTGAAGCAAATAGTAATATGCTCAGAATTCCATATTTTATATTGTTAAATCGCACGGTATGTAAACTTCCTATATTATAATATCACGTAATTATTGACTAACGAAAGAAAACAAGAACGGAGGCGATAACGGTTTCCCGTTCACATCTAAGGAGGTACTGTTCACCTGGATCGTATAGATCGGCGAGTTCGGCGAAACGGGAGGAGATAACGAGACGTTGGTCATATTGAAGTCGCCGTTCGTTCCGAAGGCCGTAGTCGTTCCGCAAGTCGCTTCCATTTCCGAATACACTAAATTTAGGACGCGACAACCGAATGGCGCCACAGCTTGACAATCCTGCCAATTCCAGGTTGAAAGCCTAAGAGTTGTAAGGGGAGGCGAAATGCGGCTCAATGAAATCGCATTTAAAGTGCTACCCGGGTCCATATAATTGCTGAAGATCAATCTAAAATTATCCGTATTCCGATCGGTACAGGCGGTACTTGTTCCAGTGCCGTCATCTCCTCCCCTGAATTGGTAGGAGCTGGGCGATAGAACCGAAATACTATCATCCCACCAGCACGATCCAATGGTCCAGCTTCCGCCAGCTACACTGCCTGTTCCCGGCAATGCAATCGCGCAACCGGGTTGGCTCGCGACTCCGATAGATTGGACGTGAGGTGAGGGGTTGTTTGCACCCGCGACGAAACTACCAGTAACGGGGGTTTTTAAAGCCACTAAATTCGAGCTAAGTGCGCTAGTTGAGATGCTTACGCTATATCTAGTTCCGTAGGTGAGAACCGAATCCGAAACTAACGTCAATACGGTATTTCCACCGGACCAGGTATAAGTGCCCGGTATTGCAGGCGAAATATTAATCGCAGCTTGAGTACTGAGCGGATCCATCGGAGTCGAAAAATTGAACGTGAGAGTATTATTTCCAGGATTCCCTAAACAGCCGTTCGTTACTGCCACGGCAAGAATGTCGGATAGGGCGCCTGCTCCCGCCTTGCATGTCGGGATTGTTCCGGTGAAGACGGTAATCGAAGTGACTCCGGGAAGCGCGTTATTTGTTCCTACAAAGAAGCTTCCCGCTATGTTTCCAGCTAAAGCGATATTATTCGTATCGACGGCTTGAGTACTGACGATAACACTATATCGCTGTCCAGCCGTTAACGGAAAATCAGGAATTATAGAAAGGGAACTAGCGGATGTCCATGTATAACTGCCGAGTAAAGTCGGACTAATTGCGATTGCACCTTGCGTAATTTGCGGATTCATCGCCCGTGAAAAATTCAGAATAATCTGATTTTGGTTCGGATTTCCCATGCAGGCAGTTACGATATTCGAATTTAAAAAATCCCCCAAGGCGGCGGTTCCAGCGTTGCATGCGGCAAGCGCTCCGGCATAAACGTACATATTATTGATTGTCGGATTCGTTCCTACGTTTGCCGCGCTTCCAATCGAGACTGAAGCGCTAAAAGGGTCTTTCAGATCCCTTCCGGAATTATCCTCGCACGATTTAGTTAAAGAGAATGTATAAGTTCCTGCTTTAAGGGAGGCAGAAGGAAGAAAGTTCAAAACCGACGGAGTGTTGTTAAAAAAGCCGGGCGTCGTCGGCGACATAGAAAACGCGATCTGACAAGCGTTCATGTTCATTTCCTTACTGAACGCAATTTGAAACGATTGATTACTTGGGAGATTTTGCAATCCGGAAACCGGGTTACTGAATAAAACAGTCGGAGCGTTCGATTCTCCGATAAAAGGATCGAACTTAAGGAGACTATTTTGCAGATTTTTGCACGAGGATAGAAAAATTACAATCGTCATAATATAGATCGATTTATTAAAAAAGCTTAATTTAAAAAAAGAAATACTGTTTTTCATGATTTTTATTCTATATCAGTTATTTGTTATGGATTAGAAAACGCTTTAATCCTCTATCAAACCTTGTATAGATTTACCTTTTATATCGTCCGGCAGGAAAATATCATCGATATGTTCGTTGTTTAATAAAGCGGATATCAACGAATTTCCCTTACCTTTTTTATATTGGATTAACTTGTTTATTTCGCCTTCAATCGTTCCCGTAAATGCGAGTTCATAGCACCCCGTCGCGTAAATGGACAGCGCATCGGTTAACTCTTCCTGGGATTTGACATATTCGCTTTCGGCAGCCAACATATCTTCGCGTTTGGCTTGACCCACTCTATATTTCGTGCTGGCAATTTTTAAGGATTCCCACTGAAGTAATACCTTCGAATTCGCAATTTTAATAATTTCCCATGATTCTAATAGCTTATCTGCGCTCTTTTGCACTTCAAGGCCGATCTGGTTTTCCAAACTTTTGCGATTTAGAATGGCTTCGCTTAACTGGACTTCGCCTTCCACAATCTTTCTCGCGTAGCTAAGATTATCCCAGAATTTTATCTGGCTGGAATTATACCCATTCAATCCAGGCCCTACGAATTGGTTTCCGAAACCAGGATAGGTTTGGATACCTGTTCCGTCCTTCTGAACGCCTAAGTTCCCGTTGGTCTGCACGGTATTGCTACCGAGCGGAAAAGTTAAATTGAAATTTACCCCGTAAATATCGTGCTGTAGAGGAAGGCGATCTCCGTTTCTACCCGCGTAGCCGCCTACATATAACTTAGGTATCCAATAGTTTTCCGCGATAGTTTTTTCATCCTTAAGACGTTGAATTACTACGCGGGATTTTTTTACGTCTTCACGTTCTTCTCTAGCTCTCGCGATCACGTTCATTACATCCAAACGAGGGGGGGCGAGGATAAAATCGGTGAATAAATTTTCCTCTAAGTTAAGCTGAAGTTGATAATCCAAATTTAATATCTGTTTCAACTCCAAAAGGGACTGTCCGTATTCGTTCTTATATTTCTGAAGAGAATATTGGGCCTGCCGAAGTCTGCTCGCGGTTTCTATCAATTGAATTTTGGGAATGAATCCTTGCTTATACTCCGCCTGAGATTTGGAATATGATTCTTCCATTTTCTCCAACGTTTTCCTGGCGAGAAAGACCTTCCCCTTAGCGCCAAGCGTTTTAAAATAAGCCTTTTGAATTTCTAGTTTTAGTTTTGCGTAATTGATTTTGAAATCTTTCTCATTCAGGACTTCATTTAACTTGGACGTCTCCAAATTCAAAGAGGCTTCCCCTCCGTCAAAAACGAGTTGTTGAACGGTTAAGCGAACGTCATTATAAATATTATCCGCAGAGCCGACATTGATATTTCGTAGACCAAAATACTGGACTCCTACTTTAGGAAGAAATTCGCGCCATCGCTCAGTGATCAGCATTTTAAAGATTTCTTTTTTGGCCTCGAGAGTTCTTAAAATTACGCTGTTGGTAGTGCCGATCATTACGGCTTGCTCGAGAGTTAAGGTGATTTTTAAGTTCTCATCCTCTTTGCTAGGTGCAGCGATAACGCGAGCCGAAAGTAGTTGGTAAAATAATATCAGAATGATTAAAAGATTCAGTATAAGAGAATATTTTCGTCTGAATTTTCCCATAACAAAGCTGTATACCTTCTAATATCGTATTCCATAATTTCATTCTTAAAGAAAGATGTAAAATTTCCTCCGCTTCCTCCGCGAAAAAACCATGTTCATGGCTAAAATTCGTTTAAAAATTATCATCGTTGAAAAGGGCCTTATGAAGTCAACTGAGCGAAATTATTATCTTCGTTCTTTTATATATGGTTATGTCTCTTACTAAAAGAAAACATGATATAGTTATGCAGCTATCATTTGAATCGAATCGGGAGACGGGCAGTTTGGTTTATAGATATCAATAAAGTCCGGATCGAAGTTTCGTATCGCGCATACAAAGTGAGTCGCTACCGTTGCCTATTTGAGCGAGGCAGTGCCTAATCAATTGATTAAATATCGGGAAGGTAAGGCTATAAAAGTTCTCCGGACGAATATGGAGAAATGTAATAAATCGTTCTAAAAAGAATTCATTGGCATGTTGGATTTTGCCTTCCTCTCGTTTAATGAAAGATAAATATATCGAAAATTTAACAGTTACAGATATATAAGAAGAGATCCTCTATCCGCGTTCATATAATCCCTACCAACTTCGACTCCAATCCACTCCCTCCAATTCTGCCAGATAGCACCTAACCCAAATACCTTCTTTCGTTGCTCAGCGATATCTATTATCTTTTGAATGTGCTGGGTGGTTCACCATCTTGTGATTGCGGTATTGCGCGTTCGGTCAAGAATAGCCTGAGTCAGACAATATAATTCCGTAAATTAATAATTAGGGCTTATTTTGTGCATTTTAAGCTCGATCACTTCCGGCAGACAAAACCTAAGAATATTACCGAAATACGATGAAATCTTGATTCTTATTGATCCGTCTGATAAATTTGTAAGGGTAAAAACCTGCGGGAGGAAATTCTGAATGGCAGAGGAAAGGAGAAGAAGGGAGAGGCTCGTTTCAAAAGAGCTATTAGAACTTCTTGTTTTAGCGTCGTGTGAAAACGGCGCTTTAGTCGGAAACGTTTTGGATATTTCGGACTTTGGTATTGCAATTCTTTCGGACTTGGAATCTATCCAGAATCAAGAAATCGGATCTAAAATCTCGGGCATTGTGTCAGGGCCGTCTATGGAAGACATTCAATTTGGCGGGGTCATTATTAGAAAAGAGAAAGTCGCCACTTCAAGCGGAATTAGAGGCATTATCGGAGTAGAATTTAACAAAATCATTCAACTTTCGGACCGTGTTATGGCTTTAAGCTTAACCGCTTTCAACTAGCGATCGAATTTCCGCCGTTGATTTAAACGTACGCCCATTACTCTTCGGCCCTTTTAGATTATTAAGACTTCGAAGTCCCCTTTAGGTCGGTTGCTAAATATCAACTTGAAAATCGATTTAAACTTACGTCTAATTATATTCGGATATAAGAGATCGAGGATTTTGCTATGGACATAACAAGCATAATTACCGATCGAATTCATTCTTGGGATTTATTCGAACTTTTTGTTATAGCTATCAACGGAGAGGCGATAGTTGTAGGGAATGTCTCGGATATTTCCGATACCGGACTATCGATTCAAATTGATAGCGGGAATTATCAGAATTTCGAAGACGGTTCTCCGATTCGGTGTGTGATTTCCGGATCTTCGATGAAAGAGATAAAGTTCGCAGGAAAAATCATTCGGACTGAAACCGTAGCAACGTCCTTTGGAGTTAAAGGATTTATGGCAATTGAATTTTCAAATCCAGCCCTAGCTTCGGAGCAATTAAAGGCATTAATTTCGGCGTATTCGAAATAAAACGAAGAAATTCCAATAGTTCATTATAGAAATTAAAATTCAGAATTTTATTAACCGTCCGAATCTAAGTTTAAATCAGACTTTAAATTCTCAGTATGTAGCTTCAGGGAGTTTTATTTCGATCCCTTTTTCAGTTTCTTACAACAAAACGGTTCGGCGTAATGCGCTTGCATCGGTTTTTTAATCTAACGAGGAAACTCTTTCTTTGAGAGCGAAAGTACGGAACCGATTTCCCGCGGCTTCGCATAATAAGAAGCAAGTTTTAACGGCGGAATTTTGGTAAGTAATCGTTCGCCGGATGTTGAGTCAGTTTAACTTGAGTTAGTGATCGGACTTCTTGAACCGAATGCCCGACCCAATTTTTCATTCCATTTCCAACTCCCAGCAACTTGCCGACTATGAAATTGAATATAAAATCCCGGAGGAGAGCTCGGAGAACGATCGCTCGATGCAATGTTATGGGAATCTTAATCGTGTTTCTTCCTTTTTTTAGAGCCGATGCGGCTACCGGCTTCAAAGACGAAAATAATTAGCCTTTCTCGGACGTCTGTTCGTTTATGACAAGCCAGTGGAGTCCTAATCGGTTGATAGCCTCCACAAACTTTTTTGTATCTACAGGTTTCACAAGGCAGCTATTTGCTCCGCTGGAATAATATTGAAGCAAATCCTTTTGCTCTTTATAAGAAGTTAGAATAATAACCGGCAAGGACTTCGATATTTCGCGGGATCTGATTTGTCGCAAAACTTCTTTGCCGTCGATTTTCGGAAGATTTAAGTCTAGCAAAACTACCTGGGGCATCGCGTTCGCGTCGATAGAGGAGCGGATTCCTTCTTTACCGAATAATAGATCAAGCGCCTCTTCGCCGTCACGTGCCACTTCGATTCTATTGTCGATCCTGGTCTTTCTTAAGGCTCTTAGCGTTAATTCTTCGTCGTCGGGATTATCTTCAACTAGTAGAATCCAATTTTGAAACATTTTGTTTTTATTTTTTATTAAACCGTAAAATAAAAGGTGGCGCCTTCGTTGAGATGCGCTTCTGCCCAAACTTTCCCGCCATGTCTTCTGATAATCCTTTGAACTGTGGCTAGACCGATACCATTTCCGGCGAACTCCTTCAGCGAATGAAGACGCTGAAAGGCTCCAAATAGTTTATCAACGTATCTCATATCGAACCCAGCTCCGTTGTCCCTTACAAAGTAAACCGGGGCGCCTCCGCTTTCCTCTTTGCCAAATTCAATTTTGGCATCAGGTTTTTTTGCGGTGAATTTCCAAGCATTGCTCAACAAATTAGTCATCATCGCTCTCAATAGAGAGGCATCACCGTTTACTACAATTTCTTCCGAAAGAACAAAATTAACGTTACGCTCCGGCTCGTCTCTCATAAGATCTTCGATAGTTACGGCAGCTATTTGCGATAGATTTACAGTTTCATTTTTTATTTCTCCCTGAGTAAGTCTAGACAATCCGAGGAGACCATCGATAAGCTCTCCCATTTTTTTGGCCGAGCTTATTACTCTTTGCATATCCTCGATACCTTGAGACCTTAGATCCTTTCCGGATTCTTCTAACACGTCGCTGCTGAAACCGACTATGCTTCGCAACGGGGCGCGAAGGTCGTGAGAAACGGAATAGCAAAATGCTTCTAGTTCCTGATTCACCGATTCGAGGTTGAGGGTTTGTTTTTGAAGTTGGAGAGTCGTTTCCTCTAACTTTATACGACGCTCTTCGGAAAGTCGGGCAGTCTTTGCGAGAGTAACGACTTTCGGTATAGTCGGGAATAGCCAGATAGCAGTCGCAACTGAAGCGGTCGCTGTAACAATTTTGATCGCGGCAGCAAGCGAATAGTTCGGTACCCAAAGATTATAAACTTCCATAAGGTGAGTCATACCGCATGCGGCTATGAATAGTCCGAAAGCTAAAAACATACCGCTAAAAGGGAGCTTGATTTTTTTAACCAAAGCATAAAGACAAATGGAAATTACCGCATAGGCAAGAAAAATAAGAGAATCCGTAATTACCATGGTCCAAACGAGGCTAGGTATCCAAAGATAACAATGACCGTGAGGCATAAATCCATCGCCGTTGAGAATCGTCCCTAAAGTTTCGAACATTTGATGCCTCCTTCGATCCTGCTCTAATTAATAATACGCGAATTTTTTAATGTTATGCTTTGTCCTTAAATCGTTCCCCGCATTTTTGTCGGAAATGAGAGGGACTCGATTTTAACGGATTTCCGTTAAGTATAATGGTAATTTAAACCACTGTAAAGGATTTTAATAAGGAAAATATTATTTTCCTCATTTATTCGTTTGTTATATAATTCCATCTAAGGCATACCTTTTGAATCTGTAGGCAATTCCTTGGATTTCATTTCACATATTCCGGAATGGTCATATACCTTTTCCGAACGGATGAGAAAGAAAGGCCAAGGCGAGAACGCAGGAGAGCGAATCAAGATTTGTGATAGTCGAGGGCTTAAGCGGAGTCGTTTATTGTTGAATATTAAATTAAGATCTTTAGAGCAAGCAGTATTGAAAGTAGTATAGGGCTACTAAGTTATTCTCAGTAACTACCGTATCTAGTACAATTTACTATACTTCCGAAAGTTTTTCGGTACCGAGTTTTCGACCATTTTCTTCTTGCGAGATATGTCGGAGCTTGTACTGAAAGCCGGTGTAGTTTCGTAAGACATCAAGGAGAGACGAATGTCCCCGAATGATAAGGAAGAAAGCAAGAAGGAACACTTCGTATTAAAGGGTGATGCTGCGGACGCCTTCTTCAGAAGGATAGTAGAGCGCAACACGAAAGCGAGCGCCGAAAGACTTGCCGATGCGAAGAAGGAAGCAGAACGCAGGGGTAAAGAGCCGTTCGATCTTGAAAAGTTAGAGCGCCTCTATGATACCCGAAAGGACACTGAAGGTCGGGTCGATCCGTTCGAGGTTAGACATACCCATTATGAGGACCTTTACTACACGTATGACAGGAACATTATGACCTTGGAGGAGTTCGTAATATTCCTGGAGAGGACGAATCACTGGTAGTGTGCTGACGAGAAACCGCGGCTTCCTTACTTTGTCCGAGAGGCTTCGGTTTTACGGTAGAGATCACACTGGAGGATGAATTGCCTAATTAAAGAGCAGTTCAAAAGACGTGACTTTCAGCTTCTAGATTCAATCTCTGCCTTTTGCAAGTTTAGCGAAGTTCAAGATCTGGATTCATTTAATAAAGATAGTTGTTTGAATCGCCGATTCGGTAAAGAATTTAAGCAACGGAAGAACCCGATAAAGTGGGGTAAGATTCTATTTAACTAATAGATGAAAGCTCAGAGATGATTGGACTTAGATCGGGGGGACATGTTGACCCTGGATAGCGCAGCTACCATCCTGCCATTTTCCTGAACTAAGCAAATTATATTGTTAGGAAAAAAATACTTTCTTTCTGATTCCTGGCCATTAAAATCCAAAGATTATTATGAAGAAGCCATACGTAGGTAGACTTGCGGAAACGCACCTGTATGTTTTGGCTATTGTTTTAGTCGCAGTCTTAATAATTATAAATCAAGTTATCATTCATACTCTTTTATCCGAAGTTCGGAAGGATGCATTCGTTATTAATATTGCCGGAAAACAACGGATGCTTAGTCAGCGAATTACTAAACTTGCTCTGATGTCCATAAATGATCCTAGGAATTTTATCGAATTAAAAAAGGAAACCGAGATTTGGAACCGTACACATTTCGGGCTTCAACGCGGAAATGCAGAAATCGGTTTATCTGCGAATAACTCGAAGGAGATATCTAAGCTCCTGGGCGATATCGATCCTTATCAAAAAGGATTGTATTTATCGATTTTGAGTCTTGGAAATAGTTCTCAGATACGCGGGACGATTTCCGAGATTTTAAGGAATGAAGAAGCGTATCTACCTCTCATGGATTCCATCGTAGATACGTTGGAAAAAGAATCTCAAGCCCGTGTCCGCCGACTTGAGGTAGTCGAAATATTATTAGCTGTGGTGTCGTTACTATTACTTACCGCAGAGTTTCTATTCATATTTCGACCGATAATTAAAGAATTAAAAACGAGAGAACAAAAACTCGAACGCTTGAACGAAAGTAAAGATCTGATTATGGCTACGATCGCGCATGACATTAGGAATCCGCTTAATATCATACAAATATCCTTGGATCTTCTAAAAGAAAGAATCCCGGATATTTCCGCTAAAAACGTGGAAACTCTTATGTATGCTCAAGATGCTTGCTCGAGAGCCGAAAAATTAATCCGCGAATTGCTAGAATTATCTCAAATTGAGAGCGAGGAATTTTCTTTGACAAAGGAGATTACTAAACTTGATCCATATGTTGTGCGAGTTCTTTCCCCGTTTCGATACCAAGCTTCCGAAAAACAGATAGAAATAAAAATTACGGTGCATCCTCCGGATCTTTCTGCGATGATCGATCGAGACAGGTTTGCTCGGGTTTTAGAAAATTTAATAACAAATTCGCTGAAATTTACGGAAGAATCCGGAAAGATTGAAATTAATTCCTTTGAAGAGAAAGGAAAAGTATGGCTCGAAATCAAGGATACCGGCATAGGAATTCCTGAAAAATTAAAAGAGTACGTCTTTGATAAATATTCTAAAGCTCGTAGAAAAGGGATGCTTGGTGAAAAAACCGTAGGCTTAGGAATGTGGATTGTTAAGACGATTGTTGAAAAACATCAGGGAAAGATTTGGCTTGAAAGTCAGGAAGGACTGGGGACGACATTTTACGTTTGTTTACCTAAAGAAAATTTAAAAGCTCGAAACGGCATCTAACTAAGTAGTCTCCTTGCCTCCTTATTTCTCCGCCCAACGTTCCTTGATTTTCAAAATTTCCGGCATCTGGTCTAGAAAGATCGGAACGATAGACGGATCAAAATGTTTTCCCGATTCCGTCTTGATGTACTGTATGGCGTCCGGTATTTCCCATGCCTTTTTATAGGGTCTTTCCGTAGTTAATGCGTCGAATACATCGGCTAAGGCTACAATTCTGGCCTCTATCGGGATCCGCTCTCCTTTCAATCCGTTCGGATAGCCGGAGCCATCCCATTTTTCGTGATGATTTTGAGCGATGCTCTTGGCCAACTGGAGTAGGGCAGAGTTATGATCTCCTATGATTTCGGCGCCGATAGTGGGATGTTTTTTCATGATCTCCCATTCTTCCGGAGTCAGTTTACCCGGTTTTTGTAATATTCCATCCGGGATCCCGATTTTTCCGATATCATGCATGGGAGATGCATTCAGCAGATCTTCGGCAAATTCCGTGGAGGATCCCAAAGCCAAAGAGAGGGTTCTGGAGTAGTGACTCATTCGGATAACGTGCAACCCCGTTTCGTTGTCCTTATACTCCGCCGCGAGACCCAATCGTTGGATGATTTGCAATCGGGTTTCCCTTAGCTCCTCGTTGCGAACCAAAGATAGGTGGGTCCGAACTCTTGCCTTTACGATCGAAGGACTGACCGGTTTCGTAATATAATCCACGGCTCCCGCTTCAAATCCGCCCGCTTCGTCTTCTTCATCCACCATTGCTGTCACGAAGATAATCGGAATTCGAGAACTCTTCGGATCTTCGCTCAGGATCTTACAGACTTCGTGCCCGGTCATTCCGGGCATCATCACATCCAGAAGAATCAGATTCGGTTTTTCGGACAAGGCTAACTCGATTCCTTTCGCTCCGTCCTTAGCGAAAAGTAGTTTGTAATCTTCTTGAAGAATTTGTCGGAGCACCTGTAGATTCGAGGCTTCGTCATCTACGATCAGAATTTTCGGCCTAGAGTCGGCGATAGGATTCATTCTTGGTTTACTCCTTTAATCCCGAGAGATCGAGTCAGTTCTTGCAAGATCCTTTGGGCGGCTTCGAATTCAAATTGCTCGATTTTAGACACTAACTCATCAAGTTTTGTGTCCTCGACTTCGCCCGAGATAAGAGAAAGAAGTTCGTCCATATGCTTATCTTCGATGTAGCCTTTCCGAAAAGAATTAAAGAGGAGTCGGATTAGTTCCTCGGCACGTTCGAAATCCGAGGAGGATCCGGTTCCGCTTTTCGCGACTTTGGACAAGCTCAGCGTCGGACCGGAAAAATTCATTACTTTAGTGATTTCTTCGATCATCTGGTTGAAATCGATCGGCTTAGATATAAAACCGTCCATTCCCGCGGCTTTTGCGGAATTTCTGTCTTCTTCGAAGACGCTTGCAGTCAAGGCTAGAATAGGAGTTCTAGGTACGTGTTCCTCTATCTCGTAGTGTCGTATCAGCTTCGTTGCCCGCAATCCGTCCAATACGGGCATCTGGACGTCCATCAGTATCAGATCGAATTTGTTAGACAGTACTTTTTTAAGCGCTTCTTCTCCGTTGTAAGCCGAGGAAACCGTATGTCCTTCGTTGTTCAAAAGCAATTCGACTAACTCCGTATTCTGTTCGATATCATCCACGACCAGAATATTCAAAGAGGGAAGATTTCGGCGAATGGACTTTTTGATTTCCGTTTTTGGACCGTCGATTTTCTGCAATGGAATCAGGACGTGAAATATGCTTCCTTCTCCTAGTCTGCTTTCCGCCCAGATCTTTCCTCCCATGAGTTCGGTCAATTGCTTGCAGATAGTCGTTCCTAATCCTGTGCCTCCGAATCGTCTGGTCGTAGAGATATCCGCTTGAGTAAACGGTTCGAAAATTCTTTCCAGTCGATCCGTTCGGATTCCTATGCCGGTGTCTATTACGGAAAAATGAAGTTCCTTTCCCGATTTTTCGATCTTTAGAGTCACCTTCCCCTTGTCGGTAAACTTGATGGCGTTTCCGATCAGGTTGATCAGGATCTGACGGATCCGAAGAGAATCTCCTCGATAGAATTCGGATAGTTCCGGATCCTGGATTACTTCGAAATCCAAGCGCTTTTTGATAGCGCTAATTCCTAAAAAGGATTTGAGTTCTCCGATAAGTCTAAAAAGAGAAAAGCCTACGGACTCCAGTTCGACAGCGCCTTTTTCGAGCTTAGCCGTGTTTAGGATATCGTTCAAAAGTCTTAATAGAGATTTCGCAGAACCTTTTACGGTTTCTAGATGAGCTCTTTGATCCTTCTCCAATTTTCCGGAAAGTAAAACTTCAGTAAATCCTATGATAGAGTTCATTGGAGTCCTGATTTCATGGCTCATATTCGCCAAGAAGGAAGTTTTGGTTACGGAAGCGAGTTCGGCCTTTTCTTTGGACGTCCGCAAGTCTTCTTCCATATTGTGCCTTTCGGTGATGTCCAAGATGACTCCGTCCAGAAAAAGTATGTCGCCGTTACTTCCGAAGATCGCACTACCGTTTTCCCAAAACCACCTGATCTCTCCGTTTCTATGTATGATTCTGTATTCCAATACGAAGGTCCTTTTTTCTCGTACGGCGTCTTCAACAGCTTGGTAGACGGCGGCCTGATCTTGCGGGTGGATGATGTCGTTATAGGATCGGATCGGATTCGGAGGAAAAAAATCCGAAACGGGATATCCGGTCATGGATTCTACCGCGTCGCTCATATATAGAGTTGTCCGATCTTCGTTAAAGAGGCATCGATATGTGATTCCGGGTATGTTTTGGATAAGGGATCTTACCTGCTGCTCGCTTTGCTTGAGTGCAGTTTCGATCATTTTTCTTTCGCTGATATCCGTTACAAAACTTACGAATAGCACCTCTCTCGGTAGCTTTACGTGCCCGATCGCCAACCGCACTGGAAAAATGGAACCGTCCTTTTTGCGTCCTAGGGCTTCTCTCCCCGTTCCGATAATTTTGGTCGTTCCGGTTCTGATATAATTTTTTAAATAGGTCCCCTCTCCCGAATGATACGGTTCCGGCATGAGTTCTCGGATATTCTTTCCGAAGAGTTCCGAATTCGTATATCCGAAGATGCGCTCGGCAGATTTATTGAAATCGATAATCCTGCCGTTGATATCGATCGTAATCACTCCGTCTACTGCGGTTGAAATGATTGCCCTCATTCTAGCTTCGCTTTCCTTCAGATTGTTCACTAACTTTCGATACATAAAGAAAGCGTTCACTGAGAAGGTAAATAGGGTGAAGCCGATTGTGATGACAGATACGGACAAAGCCAGAAACATCGGGTCGGTCTGGTTATTCGGGGTAACGGTTTCCTGACTTCCGATAAAACGGGCGGCGGCCATTCCAGTATAATGCATTCCTGATATCGCGATGCCCATAACGGAGCCTGATATAAGCGTGGGCCAATGCGAAGTTAGCCTGAGGCTCTGCAGCCCGAAACGGATCCAAAGCGAAAGAATAGCAAGTACGACGGCGACTAGTATGGACAATGCGAAGATCCAAGGATCGTATCGAAGGGAAGCGTTCATACGCATTGCTGCCATTCCCGTATAATGCATTGATCCGATTCCGGAACCGACGAGAACGCCTCCGATGATTAACTCCCGGATTCGAAGCTTAGAGCGGCTTACATAGGTTAATGCGACCATAGACGCGACGATACTCGGGAGAACGGAAACGATAGTAAGTGTTCGGTCGTAAGTTACATTCGTACAGAGTTTGAAGGAAAGCATTCCGATGAAATGCATTGACCAGACTCCGCATCCTAAAGCAATGCTCGCCGCAAACAGGATCAGAAATCTGCTCGCAGGCGGAAGGCTTTCCGGAAGGGGTTGTCCGACCATCCGCAACGCGATATATGAGGAAAAGATCGAGACTAAGACGGAGAGGACGATCAGTCCGGGATCGTAAGAGCTATCCAGGAAGGAGGCCGATTGATCGGATATAAAGAATTGTCGCATCGTTTCAGTCATCGAAATCGTACCTCTATAAAATCAGGATTCACGTTTTAGATTCTCGAATTCGAATTTCAAAGACGAGGTATTCGAACGAATACCCAAGTTCCCGATCCTCAAAAAAGGAATTAGACTTAAACAATCGTAGATAATAAAGAAACGATCCTTCCTCTCATTTCTGAATTTAAGTTTGTCCAAAATTTCCATCTTCGGGTTATTTTTTTGAGATTGCATATTCGAATACTGAAAATTTCAAACAATTCCGTCCAATCTATGTGCCGGTTTAAAAAAGGGATCCGATTCGCATCCAACCCTATAATATTATAAATATATTAAATTATTATTCTCTTTCGTCTTGATTATTTTTTAATATTCTTATAAATTCGTCTTCGCTTTCAAGATTCCACCACTTATTGAATTCCAAAAAAATGCCCTTAATTCGTCCCTTGGAATTTATCCACAATAT
The DNA here is from genome assembly GCF_000243715.2 of Leptospira broomii serovar Hurstbridge str. 5399. Classification (NCBI taxonomy): domain Bacteria; kingdom Pseudomonadati; phylum Spirochaetota; class Leptospiria; order Leptospirales; family Leptospiraceae; genus Leptospira; species Leptospira broomii. The sequence goes on along the minus strand of NZ_AHMO02000011.1, from coordinate 615,096 downwards.
CGAATCGGAATGATCTATTTCTCCCGATTGTTCGTTCGGAAACGCCTGGACCCCGAAACGTCTAGCGAGTTCGAACGATTGTTCCATCGATTCCGTACGGATCAGGATGGATCGTTTTTCGTCCTCGGCGAAATACTCCTTGAAACGTTTCTGCGAATCGTTCTTCGGATCTAAGCTGATAAATATCAGACGTAGATCCGCTCTTCTGGTAAGTGTGCTTTTCAATTTAGCTAAAGTTCCGTGGCAGATGGATTTACAGTTCAAATATCCGAAATAGATAAGATTCTCCTTTCCAATTAGAATATCCCGTATATCGGTGGCGGCTTCACCCTTTAGACTCAACGGAAAGGACGGGGCGATTCGGTCAACTTCCAACATCCTTTTGGGTTTAACGGAAATAAAATAGAATGATGCAAGGATCAATGCGGCTCCCACTATCGTTATTTTCCATAATTCCGTCTTCATAAGAAAAATTCGAATTTAGAATCCGAGGCAATTTACCAGAAATAAATTCACTTCTTTTAATTCAAAAAATTTCCCATGTTCGGGATTTTTTTTAAATAAAATCCGAATTAATAAGTACAATGGCTTAGTTTCTCAGCTTCATCGAGTTTACTTTTTCGATCATTTCGAAACAGGACGTCGCTTAGGCAGTCATTTTGCCGAATTTAGACGGAATCCTTATCCTATTCACGTTAGTTCACTTTGCTTGGATTCGACGGAAATTTGCGGGGAAAAATATGGCTTCCGTTCGAGTTCGTTTAATTTCCCGTGTTTAGAGTAGTTATTTATTGCCGATCGTTCGGATAGATGATTTCATGCTTTGTCTTGATGTTTTGAAAAATGCAGATATAACGCTAAAATCGCAATTCAAGGTTCATGAAACTTCCCGGACCGACATAGTTTCGCTAGCGGAAAGCGTTTAGATAAACTTAGAATTCGGATCGCTTGGTATTTGTGCCGGCGGCAGGTACAGCTTGAATGCTGCACAGACCGAACATAGGTTAAAGGCGATCGCAACTACTAGTTTGGTCGATCTAAGACAACTGCGCAGGGACGGTTTGGGTGGAATGTTGAAATCACAATTGCAAAAACGTATGGATGAATTGGCCGTTCAGCGATATTTTTCTCGTTCCCGGATGGAGACTATTCTTCCGTTTTATCCGCAGAAGAAATGCATCATAGTGAATATAGATCGCTTTAAGCTGCTTGGATGGCCCTTCTAATTCGAAAAATTAGATTTCCAGAATATCACCCTTCTTCTCCTCTTTTAACTCTCATTTGACAAGTGAACGGACGAAAAGTATAGAGGTGCTAATGAAATGTATAGTCCGTTATCGCCAAGATTATTTCCTTTTTGTTAGAATTCATACTTTGGAGTTCCCCCGAAAAAACGTACCTGGTCATGCAGTAATTTTTTCTCCGAACTCGACCGGACTAAGGTAACTTAAAGCCGAGTGCCTTCTTCTTCTTTCTTTTAGGGGAGGCTTTTGCTCTACCGTTAAAATCAAGCGATAGATCGATCCAATACTGAAACTCTTTTTTTGATTTTATATCCTTCTCGTTAACGTATACAAATCCCTTCATTACCTTACCGTTATGAATCATCGGCCGACATTTCTTTTTTTCTAAAACGGACTCGTATATATCCGGATCGATACGACACATTATTTCATCGTTTGATACGCAAATGCACATCTTGTCGTTTAACATAAAGCATATTCCTCGAAACATTTTCTTTTCTTCCAAATTTTGTAGGTGGGCTAAGGCCGCTCGTATCCGGATCGCTAGTGTTTCGCTGTATGCCATAGTCGTTTCTATACCGTGATGATTTGTCGTAGAGTTAATTGGATTATCGATTTTAATTAAGCGAAATATCTGTTTAAGAACGTCCTTTGCTCGAGTAAATATTCTATTAGATGACAATAAGTGAAGACGGAAATATTTTTGTCCGGTGGAACTATTATACACTAAGACTTCTCCATTCGCTCGTAAAGTCAGAATTTTCGCAATAGAAAAAGAAATACCATTGAAACTCACTGAGGAGAATCCGTATGAAAAGAGATCCTTTCTTCTGGAAAAAAATCCTGCCGGAAAAATTCCCGTCTTACTGAGGGAGAACGGCGAACCGCTTATTGATAGTTTTGTAATCTGCGAATATATCGATTTACTCAACGACTCGCCGATCTTCATCCCTAGAAACGGAGAGGAGAGATTCGAAGTATTACATAGAGCTGCGATAGCGGATGCTATGTTGGAGGCGGGACTGGCTCTTTATGTGGAGAAAAATAATCACGGCAATGATATAAATTTAAAATTTCAAAGGAACAAGGAATTGGCGGTTCAAACATACTTACGATTTTTTGAAGATAGAATCGACGATTTGAAAACTTTTCAATTCGATACTATATCATTGATCTGTGCACTGGGATCCATAACGTTCCGAATTCCGGAACTTGTGGATTATTCGAAATTTTCGAAACTATCAAATTGGTCGCAAGAGATCAGTCGTCGAAAAAGTGTTTCAGACACCGTTCCACAACTAGGATAGGCAACATATTTACGACACGAGTTTTCGGGATCTCGATAGTAATGTTCTCCCGATGCAAGGGTCGTCGATAGAGTTTTATTAAAGACGTGCAAATTATTATATTCAAAGATTTCCCGCATCGTTTATGCTAGAAGTTTCCCGGTTCTAAGTCCGATGTATTGAAAATAAAGTTTGAGGGTCGTACTTGGACACTTTTCTTTTCCTAAAGTACGCTAAGAGGCAATCCGAAAAGATTTTCGATGTATGATAAGCATCGAATTCCCCGATCTGAATTCGTTAAAAAATTATAGACTTAGAAATCGAAGGATTAATAGTTCTGTTCCGAGTCAATGAGGCTGCATAGGTCCAGGATAGTTATGCATGGGAATTCGAAATTTTAATTTTATCTTATTGCTGCTCCTTTTTTTATTCTCAAACGGAATTTCGGGAAAAGAAATAAACGGTAAAAACTGGACAACTCATCCGGATATCAAGGAAATCCGTTCCATCTACGACAGGATAGAGAAAGAGATTAAAAACAAAGAGCTAGCTAGTAGTAAAAAGGAGTTCGAGTATTCAAAGCCTTATAAACCGACTTTGAAAATCGCTTTCTTCAATAAAAAGCATATTATTTGCAAGTATGTGGAAGAAATGGGCTCGGACGATTCCGCAATAAAAATAGAGTACTATTACGATGATCTAAAAGCGTTGCGTTTCGTCTTTATTACCGGCGGCTCTGTAAACGGCTCTCGTTTAGAGCATCGTCTATATTTCGATTCCTTGGGCAAGAAAATTTGGGAGATCCGTAAAATCGTTAAGGGGCCTGGCTATACGTTTCCGATCGAATGGCCAACCGAAGAATTCATTTGGAATCCTGAAAAAGAATTTAACGGTTAGCGCAGGCTGCACTTCGATTATTAATTTGTAGTCACAATGGGAATGATCAAATTTTACGAGACATCCATCATGAATAAACTCATAATATTTTGCCTATTAATCTTCGGTATTAATGCTTATTCCGAGAAAGAAAAATACCATTCCGGAAACTCGCCGACCAAACTTAGAACTAAACCTTCGAATGACTCTAAAGTCCGAAACATAATTCCACCTTTAACCTCGGTGGAGGTCGTTAAAGCTAAAGCTTGGCAATCCTCCAAGCAGAATGAGAAGCATTGGTATTATTTTCCGAGCGGAAAAGGATACATCAACGGAATACGGTCGCTTAAGATTAAAAAGTCTGCTTACATCAAGTCATTAGAATTAACTAGGCAAAATTCAACCTGCCTTAGTATTTCGTCCGAAAGATTATTGTTATCCGAAAATAAGGCGACTTACTACGCCGATTTCGCGAACGAGGGGGAAGAGAGTGTTAGGGTAAAGCAAATCGGATTTTATAAAGTTTCGGATGATAGCATTTTCATAACATTGGTATCCGGATCCGAGGAAATTATTCTTTGTAACCGGGGGCGTGATGCGGAAGGAAAACCTTGCATAAAGCCGTCCAGGCCGAAGGTGATAGAAATAAAATATTACGAATCGCTGAACGGATTTCTGAATCAGGAAGACGAGCTACCTACCGAGATGGTTAGAGCGGCATATTCGAAAAATTGTACGATAACTACAGTTGACAAAGAGAATTTATGCTACGGTAAACCTGATACTATCATTGCAGGTTATTGGTGCATAAAAGAGTAACTTGACGGACCGAGAAGTCGCGCTGCTCCTGCTTAGTCTTTTAATCAATCTTATTACTCGGTTCTAATTCCAAACAATCTTAATCGGAATGAATGAAATATTAGGGTAATCATAGAGGCTGCTCTCTATAATTGCCCTATGTGTTTTTAGTGAGACGCTAACCAAGCGACTAAGTCTTTCAAGACTTGAGCTCTATCCTGCGGAAGTTCGTTCATGGTTTCGTGAAAGAGTCCTTCATAGATCTTCATCGTTTTATCTTTCGAGGGAATCGCTGCAAAGGCTTCTTCCGTTCCGACCGAAAGTGCGATCGCATCTTCTTTTCCGTGAAACAAATAAACTGGAAGATTAATTTTGGAAGCTTTTTCCAAAGCTTTTTCCTTCGAGTTAAGTATAAAATCACCTAGATATGCGCCCGCCTTATCATGGACTAGCGGATCGTTTTTATAAGCAGCCACTGCCTTTTCGTCCCTAGACAGCGTCGCAGCATCGAGACCGGTAGAGATCGTAAAGCCGGGTGAGGTGCCCGCAATTAATCCGAGCATCGCTTTTTTTACTTTTGCGATAAAATTCGTTTTTACCTCGATGGGCAGACTGCTTAAGACCAATCGATCTAAATTTGCCTGGTAGCTAGGATCTCCCGCATAGAAGAGAGCGATCAGTGCCCCCATCGAATGACCCATCAACGTTACTCTGGAAACTCCTTCTTTTTGTTTTGCGATTCCGATCAGCTGATTCAGGTCGGTTAGAAATTGGTTAAAATCCGTTATGACACCGCGATCCCCTTCCGATTTTCCATGACCGCGAGAATCAATTAAATAAACGTTATATCCTTTTCCGGCCAGGGCCTCTAATAGATTTTCGTATCTCCCGCCGTGTTCTCCGATTCCGTGTTGAACGACTAAAACTCTAGGTTTGGAGGCATTCTTCGATCTATAGCTTCGGTAGTGGATGGAAATATTACCCACGCCTGTGAATTTTCCGTCTTCAATATGGTAGGAATTTTCTAAATTAGATTTACTTTCATCACTCGCCTGGAGAACTCCAGTCAAAGAAACCGATATCATTAGATACGTCAGAGTAACTTTTAAGATCTTTCGTTTAAAAATAAATTGCATAAGTTTTTTCCCGTAAAATTTCTGATTCATTTGCATTTTTCCCAATTCCTTCGCAGTTATTTCTTCCAAGACTCGATCGTTTTGATATGTCTATGAAGGAGATTTCCATAACGGCATTCGACATTCAAAGTCTGTGAGATTCCGAATCTTATTCTAGTTTTTCTGCACAAATAATTCCGTTTCTATGTTCGCTTCATTCAGTTAAGATAGAATTTCGTTAATAGTAGGGAAAGAAAATTTCTATACGTATAAACGCTTTTTGATCGTTCTATTTTGAACAATTGTAATTCTTTAGATTTTACGAGCGTTTATTATTTACCGGACAATCCTTTTTTGGAATATTCACGGCCCAAACTAGTTCGTTTATATGGCAAGAATAATGGAAGTTTAAAGAGAGCGCTCGAGGCGGCTTCCGTTAGAAACGAGTATATTTCCGATATTCGGATCCTTTTACGAATTTATATTTGTATCTGTTGATCCGAATTTGAAATTTTAGCAAGAGCGAATTAATTCGATTTGAATTCTATTCGGAATTACAAAAAACAGGATAGCTTTAGAGGCAAACATTATTACTTAACTTAAGAACGTTCGAAATATAGCGAAAATTTCGGCAGCCATAACTCATTTCGAAAATCAATGCCGACGAGTTCCTCATAGACAAGGCGGTTCATCCGATTCGAAAAGCGAATTTATTCTTACTCCGAGAAACCGATCGAAAATATTTCGGTGCAACCCGAGAAAATCGAATCTCCAAAAAATAAATATTTCAAGCGGAAATAAAATAGTTACTTACGTTCGAATTTTCGAAAAGGAACGAAATTTTCCAGATTGGAAAATCTCTCCATCCACTTTTGCACATTAGTATATTCGTTAATATCGATTTTCGCGTCTTTGGACACCGCGCAAAACGGAAAACAGGATACGTCCGCCAGCGTGGGTTTATTTAATTCGATCCAATCACGATTTTCTAAACGATCATTTAATACACTCAAAGCCTTCTTTCCTCTTTTTTGATAGGTTTCTCCATCCTTACCGATTTTGAATTTATAATGAACTCGAGCTAAACCGATTCCGTTATGCAACTCGTTCGCGTCGAAGAATAGCCATTGTAAAACGGCGGCTCTATTCTGTATATTTTGCGGAAACCATTTATCCTGCCCGTATTTTTCGGCCAAATAGATTGATATGGCGTGACTGTCCCAGATAGTGATATCATTTTCCATCAACACCGGTATCTGAGAGAGGGGATTTATTTTTTTAAACTGCTCTTCATTTTGTTCCGATCGTAAAAGATCGACGGTAATTTCGCTAAATTCTAAATTTAAAAGATTCAGTATCAGCCTTGCTCGGTATGAGTTTATGGATATTGAATGGCTATAAAGGATTCTTTCCATCGTGCTTTATTTTTGCTCCGCTCGAAAGGCTACCGAACGGTCGGTAGTTGTAAAGCATTTTTATAGGGGATTGTCGTACTAAAAGTCGATTTTACGCGGATTCGCGAAGAAATACGGTCAGCATCGATTCCCTCCGAAGGTTTATCTTCCGCTCAATTGATTGCGTTCAATAGGTAGAATATTGAAATATATTTAATGGATTGTGGATCGAATTGGAACGGGATTTAGAAATGCTTCTTCCATTCGGGAATCTGCAAAGTAAGGAAGTTTTAGATTACAATTTTTTACATATTTCTGAATTCTTTATGAATTTGAATTCGAAGAATATTACTTGAGTCGGTTTGATATCGATCTCGCATCTTGAACTTAATGCGTGTCCTTTTACAATGGATGTTAAAAACATCCATATATGGAAAATGTATAAATATTTCTATTAATTTGTCAAAACAGTGTAAGTGATCGATGCGAAGATTAAGGGTAACGAAAATCAAAGTAGCGATGAGGGATCTAACAAAATTCGTCATACCTCCGGGCGGCATTTTAGTAAATGGAGAAATAATTTTTATATTGACTTTCTTGGAAAATTCAATAGATAATCCGAACCTTTCGGGCCGAACCTTTATCACGCTGAATATTTCGATGAATAAATACAATATATTTGGCTGCTTAATTGTAACATTCTTTTACTTCGTTTTAGGGTATCCGCTCGAGGCTCAAAGTTCATCCGAGCCGATTTACATAGGGCAATTTCAAACTTTCGACTCAAAGTTGGAGCCGGAAATTTCGAAAAAAATTATTGAAAAACTTAAAAGCCAACTCGAAACCTTACGTTATTCCGTTGATATTCTACCGCCTTTAAATCCGGAGGAAAACTTTAAACGAATCTCCAAGGGGAACGTATACTTGACCGGTTTCTATCGGAGGGAGAAAAATACCGGCCGACTCATATTGTACGGACAGATTTATAATGCCGAAAAAGGATTCTTAATAGATGCCTATAATAGTTATAACGAAGTGCAAGGATTGGAGGAAATAAAAAATGACTTACCGAAAGACGAGGGGCATCAATCGGATGAAAGCGTTATTGACCAATTTACGCAAAAAATCGTATTGTCAGTGCGAATCAATAAAAACAAGCAAGAAAGAAGAGAGAATATAAACGAGTATGTTTTATCCAACCCTATAAGTAAGAAATTTATCTTTCCGGTTCAAAAGGAAGATATTAAAAAATCTACAGAACAAGTCTTTAATTTACTCCAATCTCAAGTCACGACGGCATCCACTAAAACCGAATTATTGACTCACGATGCTCCGGACCTTGTTTCCGTGATATCCGATAAAGAGTTATTACATTACGGCAGGATATCCTTGAATGATGTGCTTGGGAATCTACCGGGATATGCACCGTCTCAAGACTATGATCGAAATACGATTAGCTATCGAGGAATGTTCGAAGGTTGGAATAATAATCATCTTCTAATGCTTGTGGACGGGGTTCAGTTTAACGATAATTTATACGGCTCGGCTTTGACGTCGGAAATAACTCCTCTGAATATGCTTAAATCCGCCGAGGTGGTAAGAGGTCCGGGATCGGCCTTATACGGTAGTAATGCCATGAACGGAATCATTTCTTTAAATACGTATTCGGGTAAGGATCTGAGGGGAGAGATGCAGACTAGAGTTCGGATGGGAACTTCAGGGACTAAGATTTATGATTTTAGGACTGGTAATACGGGTAAGTTGTTCGATTATGTCATGAGTTACAATTCATATGAAACAAACGGAAATAACTATAAGGATTACGACGGTTCGGGTAGAACGGATATCACCGGATTTTTCTTAGCTAAGTTTCCCGTTCAAGACGCGAGATCGAATTATTATCTTTTTGCGAAGTTGGAAGGTAAGGATATATTAGAAGGTTTAACGATTCAATATCATAGACAATACTGGAATTTTCAAACCGGGCACGGTTGGCTTTGGGCAATTCCCGATTATAACGGAAAAATGGACGAGTATCGAGACATGGCCTCGATGAAATATAAAAATAAAATAGGCTCCAAGCTCACTCACGAATACGTATTGCAATACCAAAAACATAGTATTGATTGGAACACTCGTTACGCTCAAAACGGTTCTTCAGCGGGATTCTATCCGGCCGGGGTCAGCGAATATCTAAAAACTAACGGACAAAGTCTTTTCGGGCGGGCCCAGCTAACGTATGATTTGGGGAACTCGGGAAGTATTTTGGCCGGCGTTGAAACCACAAGATTCATTTATACCGGCGATCAAAGTCATTATGCGAATGCCAATCTTTCCGATGCTGCGGATTCCTTTCCTCCGTTCGCAAACAATGCAAACGGAACTCTCGGGCCCTGGTTAGCTTGGATTAAGAATAAGCCCGTCTGGACAGTGGGTGTATTCGGACAAATGGTTTCCCCTAAATTCTTATATAATAAGTTGCAGCTGACTGTAGGAGTGCGAAACGATCAAACCACCCAGCACTATAGGGGAATTGATAATCCTTATAGCAACTACTTAGGATTTCCGTATGCACCGAATGAAAAGCGTGTTTTTAGAAAGACGAGCCCTAAGGCTGCTTTAGTTTACTTTATTACGAATAGTTTAAATTTAAAGCTGATGGGCGGGCAAGCGTTTCGAACTCCGTCGATTACGGAAATGTTTGGTGCGAATACTTTTTCCCTTGCATCGAACCCTAGACAATTGAGGCCGGAAATTGTGCGAGATTACGAGGCCGCTCTCGACTGGAATTTAAATCAATATATTAACTTTCGCGTAAACTATTTTGTAAGGAATTTTCAAAACCAAATATTTTACAGTCTGCAAAACAATAATTTAAGCACGAATATTTACTCGGCTGTTACGAACGGGGTCGAATCCGAAATCAATTTTACATTCCATCAATTCTCGGGTTTCTTCAACTATTCTTATGCTCATCGGTTAAGCGAAAAGATTTTGGACAAAACCATTTCGCCCAGTCAGAATCAAATGACTTGGGCGCCTTCCCATCTTGCAAATATGGGAATACGATATGTTACTAGTAAGATTGAAAGCAGCATTCAGGCCCATTATCAAGGAACCGTTTATAGAAGATCATCGGATTTCGGTCCGATCGACCCGACTACCGGGATCTTGCAAAGCGATTCGAGACTGCAATATCCGCAATATCGGCCTAACTATGTGGGAAACTGGGTGAACGTGGATGTAAGATTAGCATATTACATTACCGAAAAGATTAGTATAGGCTTCTTCGCTTCGAATTTGTTAAACAATCAACAGAAGCTGATCAAAATTAACAACTTTCCTTTCGACTACTCGAATACGCAAAGGCAGGCTATGGTCGACCTAAACGCCTCTTTTTAAAGATTATTAGAATATTCTAAATCTAAACATGACTTAGACGGAATCCGGCTAATTGGTTCGTTTTGCTTGCAGAATTTGAATTGCCTCACGTTTCTTATTCGAGAGGCGCAAGTATTCCTGGGCTCTCTTGTCGGAAGGGTCTATTAAAAGAATATGTTCGAATAGCCGAATTGAATTTTCGTATTCTCTTTGCGAATAGAGGTTTATGCCTTCTTTCAAATAGTCCGATATCTTCGAAAGCTCGGATACTCGGATATGACTTAACTCTCCGACGGATTTTGAATTTTGCGGATAGGTTCTAAGTGAAGAAAGATACATTTTAATCGCATCGAATACTTTTCCGGTCCTGGCCAGACGCTCGGCCGAAATTCTTTCCGCTTCGCTTTGAGCAAAGGTTGCAGTCGCCAATCCTTCTTTGGCGATTTGTAAATTCGGGTTGATAAATAGGACTTTTTGATATTCGGTTCTTGCTTGGGGATAATTTCCTTTCTTGTAATATTCCTCGGCAGACAAAAGCAATTCTTTGGTTTTTCCGCCGGTCATTTTTTCTATCACTAGCTGTAAGTAAGAAGAAACCGATTGGTTGTTAGGATCCTTTTTTAGGATAGTTTCAAAGATGACTCTCGCGCTCTTTAGTTTTCCTTCGTTTAATAGGTTGATTCCAACCGTGAATAATTGAGTGAGTTTAGCTCTCTCCTTTATCTCATTGGGGATGTTCAATCCAGATTCGGCAGCGTAATTTTCATTCAGAAAAAAGGCGGGTTTATCCGGTAGGATGAACTTTTCAGTCTTACAAGAAGATTTGTCGGACAATATTCGATTCGCTAACTCTCCGGTTTCAATTCCTAATTTATTATATTCAGGGCTTATTCCAAACGTCGTCCCCGCTCTTACTAGGGCAGGGAACGGAGCGCCTAATATTATTTTATTCTTCCGGGCGAATGCGGACAGTTCTTCGAAAATTGCCCTATTATAAAGCGGGTCCTTGATTATTATAAATGCGTCATACTCTCCCTTTATTTTTTCCAAGCTGCTTCGAAAATTTTCCTCGCCGACTTTCCATTTGCTGAATAGCAATCGATATTTTAAATCTACGTAATCTCCTTCCGTAGCAAAGAACTCCCCCTCCTGTTGTGAGTAGAATGTAATCACTCTTTCGGCATTCGGAGAAAGTTCTTTTATTGCCTTAAAGAACTCCGCAATCGAAATATCCATGCCGATGCCGCAAATATTGCTCGAATTCATTCCGAAAGATTTCGGGTTGCTTACCATAGTAAAGACTACAGGTATTTTCGTAATATTCTCGCTAGCTAATTTCAGGGCAATGGGTCCTATCGCTATTAGGAGTTTCGTATTGGTGGCTTCCAATTCTCTAAAGTAGCTGGTGATATCTTTGTTTTCGGACTGAATGAGGTCTACATAAGAGACTCTAACCGGGTGTTCGAGAGTGGATTGAATACCGTACAAAGCTTGTTCGTAGATATTATTGTCGGAAGACAGTAATATCTCTATATTGCCCGGTGGAATGCCCGGTGCGGAAAATAAATTATTCGGAAATTTCGATAAGACTAAGATTACGAGGACAATCATGGTCACTTTTAATCCGAAGTTATGAACGTTGATATTACCCATGGCAAAAAATTTACTTATGAAAATTATACTTCGGAAGCTAATCGGTTCGACTCTAAAGATTCGATTTTAGCAAGATTTAAAATGGCTGTTTTGAAATCGGGTTTTATTTCCAAGGCTTTCTTCCATTCTTCCTTAGCCTGAAAGATATTGCCATTTCTATAATAGATGCTTCCGAGATTATTGTGGGCATGGTGGTTTTTAGGAGCTTTTTCGATCGATTTCAGATAGAAACGCTCGGCATTCGCTAGATCGTTCAGTAGAGAATGGCAATTGGCTATTCGGAACAGTGTCCAGGGGTTATTTCCTTCTATTCTGTTTGCTTTCTCGTAAGATTCCAAAGCTTCGCCGTAATTTTTCTTATGGTACAAATAGTCCGCCTTCGTGAGGATATCCTCTAGGTTGACGTATTTGGTGTTGGCTTCGTCTAATATTTGAATTTCCTCGACAAAGCCGTCTTCGCTCATTCCGGATATTATATTTTCGTTAAGAGCTTCGGCATCAGGATGATTGGGCTGAACTTCCAGCGCTTGATGGGCGATTTTCTTAGCCCTAGGATAAATCTTCATCTTGAGATAGACATCGCCCAAATTCAATAAATTCATAAAGTGAAATCTGTCTCTTAAAAACAGTCTTTCGCCATAGTCGGCGGCCTCGGAAAATCTCCCGAGTAATCGGAGGCTATTGGAAATCCAGTAGATACACTCGTTATCGCCGGGTATGGCAGCTATGTATTTTTCGAAGAAAGGCAGAGCTTTATCGAACTCTTTATTTTTATAGTGAATGCTTCCGGCGATCTTTAGAAGATCCGGATATGAATCCTTTTTTTCTCCGAGTCCCTCTATCATCGTAATGCATTCTTCGAATCTTCCGTCTTCAAACAGCCGTGAAGTATCCCGTATTACTTTCTGAATTTCAATCGGTATGTAGTTTGCGATCATGGGGATATCATGCTTTTCTAAGTATGATATCCTCAATATGGAAAAATCATCTATAAGAGTTCCGGAGCTTTCGACCTCTTCTTTTATTTTATATAAATTGCCTTTTCCGTTCATGACATGCTGCAGGAATTTCGTTTCATCTTCGTTAATAATATCATCCTCTCCCGATTTGGAAATTAATATATCGTCCCTCCCGTCCGAGCCGATGATGATAACGTCGCCAGGGAGCATCTGGAAAAGTCTGATATAAAATTTATCTTCCTGTTCGGGCATTCCCAATTTTCTTAAACTTAAGTTTGTCTCTAAAAAGGAAGCTTCGGAATCCCTATAAAGAACGGTCCAAGGATGCTCCGCATTTATATAATATAACAGTCCGGAATCGGTGTCTACAAGTCCCATGCAAACCGAGATATACATGCATCCGTCGAAAGATAAAAATACGTTTTGTAGATCCAAAAACCTTTCCTTTAACCAAGCCTCCGGAAAAATCTTCTGATTTTTCGATCTCTTATATCTGAGGATAGCGGAATTAAAGACCACGCCTAAAACGAGAGCGCCGCCGGCTCCTTGCATGGATTTACCCATCGCGTCCCCGTTCGCAAAGACCGTATATTCTCGACCGTCTAACCAGATACGATCGGTTATGCAGATATCTCCGCCGAGTTGGGAGTTCCATCTGCGAAATGAAAATTTCTTTTTCTGCTCTACGAAAAATTCGGTTTTTACTCTTTTCGAAATATTATTGTTCGGCTGTAGAGGTTCCAATAGCACGGAAGTGAGATAGTAATCCGCGTCTTGCGAAACTTTTAATGCCTGAACTTTTTCTAGAGTCTGATTGAGTTCGTCCGTTCTTTGATGGACCATCGATTCAAGATTCTGAGTAAAGTCTCGGATCTGCGAAGTCATCCTGTTGAACTGCGAAGCTAGGACTCCGATTTCATCCTTTCCGCTGATCGCTATTTGAAAATTTAAATCTCCTTCGCCGATGATCTTAACTCCCTGGGACAGAGTACGAATCGGTTTTGAGAAGTTGATTGCAACTAAAATCGCTATTATGATTCCTAATACGAATAATGCGCTAGCGACACTGATAATGCTTCGCCTTATCGCATATACCGGTTCATAAACTTTGTCCTTATCGAATTCGAATATGGCGACTCCCACCCACATTTTTTGGCCTTGGTAGTTTATGAAAATAGGATAAGAAAATCTTAGAACGGTTTTTTCATTAATGGAAATTTCGTTTAGAGTAAGTTCTTTGATCGAGGAAATTTTTTGAAATTCCGATTCGGGTATATCTTTCCCGATTTTATCCTCGTTGAGATCTGCGACATATTTTCGATCTACGTTGATCACATACGAATCGATTAGTCCCGAAATATTACTTTCCCGTAATCGGAGTAAGCTCGTTCTAGTTGCATCATATGTTTCATTGATTAGCAGTTCTTCGGTAGCTAAATTCGCAATATTATTGGCCAAGTTTCGACACACTTCGAACGTTTTTTCCAAAACGATAGCCTGATTCCGGTACAACACAATAATAGAGAGGGGGAGTACGCAGAGAAGGACTATCCCTGATACGAATATAATCATTTTTGTCCGAATTTTAAGATTATTCAAAATGGAAAAAATATATTTCATTCTGGGCGAACCTTAAGCGGAGGCGGAAACATTGCCGTGTGTTTTGGCATTTGTCAAACAGTTTTAGCCACTCGCATTTTAGTAGTGGGGCACCGTTAACGATCTTTAAGACGAAATTATTTTACTTGATCGGTTTCTATTTTAAGTAAAAAGGATGCCGCGCCTTCTTGTATTGTTCGGTCCTAGATTCAAGCGAATTTTTCCGAGAGTCGATTACTTCTGTGTTTCATTTTTTCGAACTATTTCAGTCTCTTATCAATTATATTTCAAAGGTAGTTCGTTCTGCCCAGACCAGATCCATAATTCCCCTTCGCAATTCTTGTCAGATTTTATATTGCCTTGTTCGAGACTTCGTTCCAGTTCAAGTAAGTACTGTTTATTAGGTATCCCGCCTCCGTATCCGGTGAGATTTCCGTTCGATCCGATAACTCGGTGACATGGGACGACAATTGCCATCGGGTTTTTACCGTTGGCAAGGCCGACGGCGCGGGAAGCGTTCGGATTATCGATCCGACGGGCCAATTCTCCATAGGAAATAACTCTTCCGAAAGGTATCTTCACAAGCTCCGTCCATACTCGTTTCTGAAAAGGAGTTCCTATCATAGTAAGCGGTAAATCGAATTTTTTTAGGCGTCCGGCAAAGTATGCTGTGAGCTGTTCGGATGCGAGCGATATCGGTTCGAGATCGGGATGCTCGATCCAATCCGCTGCGATTTCGGCGCCGTATTTTTGCTTATTCATACAAATGCGTGTGATGTTCGTTTCATTCGATATGATAAGAAGTTCGCCGATCGGTGATCCTATTTTTGCGTAGTATATCATATCTTCTCCTCCAAAGATTTCCATAGATGCATCGTTGCATAGGATCGCCACGGTCGCCAATTCTCCGCTATCTTTAATACGTTACTCGGATTATTTACGCCGAGCGCTTTATAAATTCCTAAATCCGTATGCGGAAACGAATCAGGCCAGCCGAAGACACGCATCGCGATGTATTGGGCGGTCCAATCGCCGATTCCAGGTAAACTCGTCAATTCCTCGATCTGCTTTTCGAAATTAGTATCCGGTTTAAGATTCAGTTTCTTTTCGGCGACTGCTTTCGAAAATGCGAGAATCGTTTCGGCCCGTTTTGCAGGTAAACCCAAGGTTGCGATTCTCTTAACGTTGGAATTCGCTACGCGCTCCGGAGTCGGAGTCAAATATGTTAATCCCGTAATGCCGGTCTCAATAGTAAGACCAAAGATTCTCACGAAACGAGCTGCGATAGTGGTAGCCGCTTTGACGCTGATTTGCTGTCCGAGGATTGCCCTAATACCCACTTCGAAAGGATCAAAAGAGCCGGGGACACGAAGTCCGGGATTCTTTGCGGACAATTTACCTAAATGATGTGCGATCGAAATCGGTTCCGCATTGAGATCGAATAATCTTCGGAGACTTGATAGTATCGGGATTAAAGCCGGGAGGAGCGAAGAGCTTATCCGTGCTCGTAAAAGATTTTTTCCGTTAACGGGCGAAACCGAAATAATACCGGTGACACCGTCAATGGAGACGGTTCTTAGATACTTTTCATCCTGAATCTCTTCTACGCCGGCCAGAATTCGTTGACCTAAAAAACCGATAATAGAGTTCCAGTCGAAAGGAGGGCGGAAGCTAAGATCGCAATCGATTTTATCTGAATTCTTTGTTGTAGGACGATATGCTTTCCTGAATTGACCCGGAACCATTCGATACCGGCTCTTGAAAAGAGTGTTGAATCTCCTTAGGCTCGAGAATCCGCTCGTAAACGCTATTTCGGTAATTCGAAGATTCGTATCCGTTAATAGACGTTTCGCAAGGAGTAATCGTTGCGTTTGCGCTAGTTCAATCGGAGATACTCCGAATTTAAGTTTTATAACTCGTCTCAAATGGCGGGATGTAACGCCGAAATCATCTGCGAGATCTTCGATTGAACCTTTGTTCAATGCTCCTTCGTCAATCATTTGCAATGCCTGAGAAGCCAATCTACTAACCGCCTCCATCGGAGAATATCCAGGCGCAAGTTCCGGACGGCAGCGTAAGCAAGGACGGTATCCGGCGACTTCGGCCGCCGCAGCGCTCGGATAAAAAGAACAGTTCTTTCGAAGCGGTAATTTTACCCGACAAACGGGGCGACAGTATATCATTGTGCTTTTGACTGCTACGAAGAAAATTCCGTCGAATCTTGTATCATGAGTCGACATGGCTTGGCAGCAAATATTTGCATCTAACATTCTAATAGCATTATAAAACAGCTTTCGTAAGATGGCTCGCCGTTTTCGGACTTTATACTGTAAAAAAAATAGGATATGAAGTCTCAATTATATGACGGTTCTCGAATGGGGATAAATGATCGTATTGCTTCGCGATGCCCGAATTGTTTGTTTATAAAATATACGATCAAAATATATGGTTTTTCTAATTATTCGGTTATGCTCCCGCGTAAAAAGTAATGGGTATTCAAAGAGCCGATCTTACTCATCGATTCCAGTTATAAATTTGGAACTATTCTTGAAATTATTTTTAACGGTTTCGATCGGGAAGGAACGGAAGAAGCAAGGAAAATCGGTTACAGCGGCTTATCCGAAGAGCGAATACTAATATGCATGAAAGATATTTATGCTGAAAATAAATTAGAACGGACTAAATTAGCAAGTTATTCAGCTCGGAAATTATTTTTTCTTGGCCTTTTTCTCTTATTTCTTTCAATCGTTCCTAAATGCTATTCATGTTTAGAAGGTTGGATTTGTGGTTAAACGATATTTTAATCGATTGTTTATCAATGCTTTCTATCTAATAGTTACCAGCGGGTTCAGCTTAAATTGCTGGTCGAATCCGATGTTTCTTCCTACCGTTGAGTGTTGGGTTCAAGTTCCGAGTTTTCGTTGCCCTAAGTCCGATATAAATGAATTACTTTTGGCTCTATTTGCATTTAGCCCCTCGGTCACGGTCTCAAATATTGCGAATCATTCTATTCTTCAAACCGGATTCTTGGTTGGTCAAATTCGTTTGGGAATGGCATCCGTATCCGTTTCTTTAGACGGTGGACCGTATTCCAACGCTTTGATCAACGGCTTGAATTGGAGATACCAACTTCCTGCCCAGGCAGTTACTGGAACCCATTGGAATGTAGGTACTAAGCACACGATTTCCGTAATCGCGGCAGATGGGAGCGGAAATCGGACACCTCCTATAGTCTTCACGGTTATTAAAGGAATCAATCACGACACCGATGGGGACGGATTTTCGGACGTAGTCATTACTGCCGTTCCGAGTAATGCCGTTCAAGGTTATGGCTTGGTATTTTTGGCGCACGGGAACACAGGATTACCTTCCAGTTCTCCCGATTCGATTCTGACAGACGGTCTTGCCGGTGGCTCATACTTCGGAGATAGAATCGGCGTAGGTGATTTTAATGGGGACGGTTATGCGGATATCGTAGTCGGAAGCCAGGCAGCTCCCGGATTCAGTACATTCGGTTACGTTTACATTTTTCATAGCTCCGGGCAAAGCGGCGTTACTAGTCAGAATATAAACACGGGGGGCACTTATAATAGTCTCATTAAAGGGCATGCGAGCGGGGATAGATTAGGCTCTTTTGTAATGGGAGGCGATCTCAATAATGACGGCTACGACGACGCAATCTTAACCAGTCCTTGGTCAGGTGGCCTTGGATACGTTATCTACAGTCTAGGAACTGCCGGCGTTCCTTCTAAAGATCTATCCGTAACCTCTGCCGATATAACGTATAACTTCGGGGGCAATGACGATTTCGGTCTTCAATCCGCGGTGGGAGATATTAACGCTGATGGTTATACGGATCTTGTAGTTTCTGCGCCTACCTATAACGCTCAACAGGGAAGACTTTATATTTTCGTTTCCAATTCCGGCGCCATTCCTGGCGCTCCACAGCAATATTTGCTAGGTCCTACCTCTCCTGCGCCTGGCTGCACTGCCGGAACCGGCTGCAACTTCGGAAGTTCTTTTGTCCTCGCGGATTTTAACGGAGACTCTTGCGCCGACTTGGGAGTCGGAGGAAATACGTTTAACACTAATCAAGGAATTGTTTTTGTTTTTAACTCGAATTGCGGATCGGTCACTCCCTATTCCTCGGTTCCGAATGCTACATTAATCGGACCCGCTTTAGCTACTTGCACCGGCGGTACAAATTGTTCGTTTGGTTCTTCCGTTTCTACCGGAGATACGAATGGTGACGGTTATTCCGATCTATTTGTAGGTGCGTATCTTGCGTCGGCAGGTTATGGAAATGCATACCTCTTTCGAAGCCCGGGCTCGATCGGATTTTCCAATGTAGATTTAAGTTCGGGCGGAACTGCTTCTTCCGTTTTAACCGGTTCCGGGGCCGGCTTAAATTTCGGAATTTTTACGGCTCTTCAAGATATAACAGGGGACGGAATGTCCGATCTCTTAGTTAGCGCCTCGACAGGAGCCGGCACGGTATTCTACTTCAAAAGCACGGGAGTGTCCGGCCCGGGAAACCAAAATTTAAGTGCAGGCGGAATAGCTACTTCAGTCTTGACAGTTCCTTTCGGGCAAAACTTCGGAAATGCAATCGCGTTGAATCGGGATGGATCCGAAAAAAACGTAGGTCTTTTAGTTCCTAGTCTCGAACAAACAATGATAATCGTATTTAAGTAATGAAGTTAGATCTAATTTTTAATATATTATAATACTTGAATTTTATATTTATTGAATTAATTGGATGGTTTGCGCGATGCCTTAATAAAGGGCTAATCACTCAAATGCAAATATGAATGGGGGAAGGTAATGAAATGAAAATTAAAGGACCAAGCTTTAAGAATATAGACGAGTATATCGAAAATTCTTCTCCCGAAGTCCGGAAACTTCTCGAAGATCTGCGCTCTACTATTATAAATTCCGCACCGACTGCAGTTGAAAAAATCAGTTATCGAATGCCGGCCTTCGAACTAAACGGCAACCTCGTATATTTTGCCGCATATAAAAACCATATCGGATTTTATCCGACTTCCAGCGGCATAAAATCATTTCAATCGGAATTATCACGATATAAAACCTCCAAAGGAGCGGTCCAATTTCCGTTAGATAATCCTCTACCGTTAAAGCTGATTAGTAGGATCGTGAAATATAGAGTAAAAGAAAATATCGCCAAGGCTAAAAAGAAGAAAACTTGACCGTCGATCTTCTTCTTTTTGGCGATCGATCACATTCGAATAATACGTTTCGGATCGGTTCCGATTCTCAACTTAGAGTTAATTGAAATTTGCACCTAATTGAGGTTAGTCTATTTCACTTATCGTTTCCTTTCCCGAGAGAGGAAGGTTCGCATTTCTTCGATCATTAATTCGGCGGAGTCTTCGAAAAAGAAATGATTCGCGTTCGGAAGTTCGATCGTTTTGTGTCTGGGAAAGGCTTTTTGGAATTTGATCAGATCCTCTCTCGGGAACCCTCGATCTTGGAGGGCCCAAAAGATGAGCGCCTTCTTGTCCGCTAAACGAGGAAGTTCGGTCTCGATTTTTGTGAAATAATCGGTGGCAGCGACGATTTGTCCGGGATAGAAAGCGGCAATACCGCGGCGATTGAGAGGTCGATACGGACTCAGATATGCATCGATTACGGCGGGAGAAAGTTCGCGAACGACACCGTTCTTGATAGCGAGAGAAGTGAATCCGTTAAAATTCATTTGAACGAATTCACCGACAGGTCCGCCTGCAATGACTGAGAATCGGCCCCTTGAAGTACTTGTATCGGTTTTCCAGGCCCAAGTGCTTCCGAGAATCACGTTACGAATAAGCTTTGGACGCCTTTCTGCAAATCCAAGTCCGAATGGACCTCCCCAATCCTGCATGACCAAGGTTACGTTTCGTATCCCTAAGCGATCGACGAACTCTTCGATAATAAGACTTTGCTCAAGTGGTGTGAAACCGAATTCAGGCGGGGCAGTCGATAGTCCGAAACCGGGATAATCGAGCGCTATACATCGGTATGAACCACGAAGACCTTGGATAAGTGTTCTCCACTGGAACGACCACGACGGGTTCCCATGCAGAAAGAGTAATGTTTCTCCATTGCCTTCATCCACGTAATGGATGCGAGCTCCGCTTGAGAGATCCATAAACTTATGATCTACATCGAAGATTGTGCGCGGGATCTCCATAGCGAGATCCCGGATATTCTTCGGCTTTGCTCGTTCGCTTGAAAGTGCAGTCGCGATGCCGACTATTTCTAACACTCCGATTATTAGGACGGCTGCGATACCGATAGGTGAGCGTATCGGGTGATCGACAAGTCTAGGAACAAGTAAGACTATGGTAAGCAAGACCAAAAATAAAGCAGGAATTGCGGCCGCGCCAAGTCCGGCTACTCCTAGCAATTCTAATCCCAGGAAAATGAACAAGAAAAGTACTAATAGAATGATCGCGAATATGGACCGTGCTCGTTCGATTCGTCCGGAGAGTGAG
This sequence comes from Leptospira broomii serovar Hurstbridge str. 5399, assembly GCF_000243715.2. Lineage (NCBI taxonomy): Bacteria > Pseudomonadati > Spirochaetota > Leptospiria > Leptospirales > Leptospiraceae > Leptospira > Leptospira broomii. The sequence goes on along the minus strand of NZ_AHMO02000011.1, from coordinate 594,294 downwards.
GCATACAAAAAAGCAGCTGCAATTGTGATCAAAATACTGACCGGCGCAAGGACAGCGTATCTAAGTTCGGAAAAGAATGAGATCCCACGAGCGTGAGGCACGAGCTCGACTGCGATTGTGGAGACTACTACCGTACCAACGGACGTAGCTAAACCCGACCAGAATATTCGCAAAATTCCGCCGCTTGTCCAAGGCATCGATTCTTCGAGAGTCTGATTTTTTACGAAACCTGTCATGCGCTTACCTCCTGAAACTTACTAGAAGTTGCCTCTTCAAAGATTCCTCGTTCGAAGGAAATCCCTATCCGATTCGACATTGCATTCAGAACGAATCCCTGCTTTTGATATTCCGCGAGCACTGCTTTCTTTGCGGTTTCGAGTGCCTCTTGGCTTTCCCAAATTGCAAACGTGACAAAGTAAAAACGATTTCCCTCCTCTTCTCGTATATAAACGGAATCGCTCACGAATCCGGGTATCGTTTTAATAAAACTCCGGTTTATCCGAACTCGCTCCAAGAATTCCTCTTTTGACGTTTTTGGAACTATAAATCGGTCGATTAAAATCTTCTGCATACCATCACCTCCGTATAAGTTCAGCATACGTTAAAAGCGAAGGTAAAAATTGTAAAAAATCAGTAATTTACCACATTCGCTGATCGCAAAAAAAGTAACTCCGGTTTGTCGAAGGGGGAGTTTACAATCGACGATTTCGAGCTGAAGAGAGATCATCGAGAAACCGGGTCTGCTTCGGATTTTGTAAAGCCGCTCAAAATCTCCATAGCTGCGGTAGCTCAACATTTGCAATTTTTGGAAGAGAGCGGGTTAGTGCGTATGAAAAAAATCGACAGGGGACGAATCTGTCAAATCGAACCTTCCGAATTTTCTGCCGCTAGTCATTGGATTGCCGATTTGCGTGCATTGCGGGGAGGGAAGTTCGATAGATTGGGGGATCTGATCGCCGAATCCGACGATATGGGATAAGGCCGACGGGGGCATCGTGATTATGATTATTATTAAGAATAGTAATATATTATAATTTTATATATTACCAATATTTAGATTTGAAAAATTCTTTTGGAGTTAATCCGGTAAAGGATTTGAATTCCTTGATAAAATGCGCCTGATCATAATAGCCCGCTTGATACGCAGTTTCGGTCAGACTTATATTCGGGGAATATTGATCGATCAGATTTCGCATTCGTACAATCTCCGAAAACTGCTTAGGTGTGGTTCCGATAATTCTCCTAAATTTCTTTTCGTAGGAATCCCTACTGATAGGTAGTCCTTTTAGCAACTCTCCGATACGAAGATCTCCTTTTGCAGCGCGTATCTTTCGAATCGTTTCTAACACCAGCATGTCCGGTCGGATTCCTTTCAATTCCGATAACAAAAATCTTTCTATAAGCGAAATTCTTTGCCGGTGATTATTCGCTTCGAATAGTTTCTCCTCCGTCTCCAGAATTTTGATTCGGTCCGTAAGATTATCCAAAGATAGATTCATTCCAAAGATTTCATGCATGGGTTCTTTAAAGAAAGCGGTTGCACCTCCTTCTTTGAAAATCACAAGTAGCGCGGCAGCCCCCGGCGAGTAGCGAATCAATCTGGGAAATCTTCTAATTCCTGAAATTCCTAAAAGTGGAATCGAATTTTCGCCGAATTCCTCTAAGGAAGAAACTCTTCCTTTAATACGAAAAGACAATACGACCGAGGAGCTTGGAAGAATTCTATTCTGCATTCCGTTATCGCTCTCGATAACGAGATACGTTTGAACGAACGGTTTTAAGAGATCGCTCGGTATGTATTTCTCAATTTTCATAGTGTGTCAATGTAGCTAGTTCGATCTGAAATCGAGTTAAAATGCCCGAATTTCAGGCAGGGAGTCTATTCGAAAAAGGCAGGATTTACCGAAAATTTTTCCCCGACGCTGTCCAATTTCGACATTCTCAATCCTTATTCGATTATAGTTCAAACCATTCACAAATTATTTGAAGGAGAAATGAAATGGCAAATCCTATAAATTCGATCCAAGGGAAGGAAGAGGCCGTACTCTCGGAATCGGAAAAGAAGGCAAAATGGATAAAAACCGCTAAATGGATCTACTGGGTGATAACGCTATCCTTCGTGGTAACGATGTTGATGGCCGCGGTCATGCTACTTGCAGGAGTTTCCTATAATGTGGAAGGCATCGTTCACCTGGGGTATCCAATTTACGTCTGCAAAATTCTGGGAGTAGCAAAACTTTTAGGCGGGATTTTCATTTTACAGAATAGGTTCCGGATCTTAAAAGAATGGGCTTATGCAGGGTATTCGTTTAACCTTCTTGGAGCAGCGGCATCGCATTCGTTTTCCGGCGATAGCTTCGGAGCGATCATTACGCCGATCGTCATTCTTTCCATGGTTTTACTTTCTTACCGTCAATGGAAAACCGGTTGGATGTAAGGATGATCTTAGGAGAACCAAGGTGAAACAGAGAATTAACGTTTATGAGAAAGGTGGTAACGCAATGAAACCTCTATTCGGTTTAGGCACGTACTTGGCGAAATCGATCGTAGAGAAATCACTCCTGGATTTAATAAATTTTAGAGTGTCGCAAATCAACGGTTGTGCTTATTGCCTCGATATGCATTCGAAGGACCTGCGCGCAAAGGGAGAAACGGAACAGCGTCTTTATATGTTGGAAGCTTGGCGGGAAACTCCTTTTTACTCGGATCGGGAACGCGCAGCGCTAGCATGGGCGGAGGCAATCACTGAAATCAAGGAAACACGCGTTCCTGACGAAGTTTTTGAACAAGCTAGAAAACAATTTTCGGAGGAAGAACTGATTGATCTAACTTTATCGATTATAACGATTAACAGTTTTAATCGCATTAATATTGCGTTTCGTACGCCGGCCGGAACATATCAGGTCGGTCAGCATGCAGCGTTGATAAAGTAGAGATTCAATCTAGCTTTAAGTTCGTTTTGTTCCGTAAGTTTAACAAAAATTATTAGGAGAAGAATCGATGAAAGATTTTATGCTATTATTCAGGCAACCTAACTATGATTACAGTAATGCGTCGCCTCAAGAGATGCAGGCATTGTCCAAAAAATGGCAAGACTGGGTCGGAGGCATAGCGGCACAGGGAAAATTGGCGAATAACGGTCCCCGCCTATCGATGGAAGGAAAAGTTCTGAAGGCCGGAGGGGTTATTACCGACGGTCCTTTCGTGGAAATCAGAGAGCGCTTGGGCAGCTTTATCATCGTTAAGGCTGATACGTTGGAGGAGGCTACGACATTGGCTCACGGTTGTCCTGCGTTAGACGCCGAAGGTAGCGTGGAAATTCGACCAGTTCTTTGATCAATTTACGTTAAGGTGGGCAAAGCTTTCTTCCGGAAGAAGAGAGCTTTGCCGTTTAATATGGAAAAAGAATCCGAATCATTAAAGCAATTATTCCAGAAGGAATTTTCCAAAATGGTTGCCGTTATTAGTAAACGTTTCGGATTACAACACATAGAATTAGCCGAAGATATCGTAAGCGAAACGTTCTTATTGGCATCGGAAACCTGGAGAATTAAAGGCATTCCAGGCAATCCGACGGCATGGCTTTACGTCGTCGCAAAACGAAAAACTCTTCATCATTTCAGAAGAAGTAAGACTTTCGAAAGAAAAATAATTCCCGAATTAACCTTAAGGCAGGAACGGAATTCCGAAGCCGCCGATTTAAATTTCTCCGAACAAAACATCAAGGATAGTCAGCTTCAGATGCTTTTTGCCATTTGCAATCCTGCTATTGCAAGCGAGGCTCAAATCGGATTGGCGCTGCGTATTTTATGCGGTTTCGGTATAGATGAAATCGCAGAAGCATTTTTATCGAATAAGGAAACGATCAATAAAAGGTTGTTTAGGGCAAAAGAAAAATTACGGATTGAAAAAGTAAAAATGGAGCTCCCGCAGGAAAATGAGATAGCCGACCGGCTCGATAATGTTCTACACATTATTTATCTTCTTTTCAACGAAGGATATTATTCAAAAACTCAAAATCGAATTCTGCGAAAGGACTTTTGTTTGGAAGCTCTGCGCCTCGGCGTTATGCTCTCCGAGTATGAGAGAACGAATCGACCTAGGACGAATGCATTGCTTTCCCTAATGTGTTTTCATGCGTCTAGATTCGGTGCAAGACAAACCGACGAAAACCCTCTCGTTCTATACGAGCTGCAAAACGAGGAATTATGGGATAAGGCGTTGGTAAATCAAGGAATTCATTTTTTGAATATTTCCGCCCAAGGAGACGAGATAAGCTCGTATCATTTAGAGGCGAAAATCGCTTATTGGCATTGTATAAAGGAAGACACGGAGGAGAAATGGAAAGATATTCTTCAATTGTATAATCAGCTTCTTATGGTAAATTATTCTCCGAGCGTAGCATTGAATCGGACATTCGCCTTGTACAAAGCGAATGGAAGAGATGAAGCCATCGTCGAGGCGGAGAAGTTAAAGCTGGAAAATAATCATTTTTACTTCGTTCTATTAGGAGAACTTTATAAAACTGTCGATGACCGAAAAGCGAAATTGAATTTTCAAAAAGCTTATTCGTTAGCCAAGACGCAGACAGAAAAACTAGGTATTCGGAAAAAAATAGACGATATCGGATGATTTTTGCAGTGCCTTATTCTAAAGTCCCTGGTTCTAAGATTGAAGTTGTAACTTGACTTGCCTCCTTTGAGTTAGGTAATTTAAAACTACGGCGGTATCTATGAATAACGATAAATTATTTCTAAGCGTGATAGTCCTGTTAACTACTATGCAAATAGGTTGCGGGAAAAACGATGAGGGACGTGAAATTCCGAATTGGCTGGAGCAAGGGGCACTCGTCGTCGATGTAAGAACTCCCCAGGAATTCGCAGTCGAACATTATCCGGGAGCGATCAATATTCCCATCAATGATCTGCACTCGCATTTGGGTGAGTTAGGACCGAAGCAAGGAAAAATTATATTGTACTGTCAGTCAGGCGGTAGAAGTGCAAGGGCAAAAACAATTTTGAAAGAGGAAGGATTTACCGAAGTACGGGACGCGGGCGGTATTCGAAATTTATTCTCCGTCGCCTCCCAAAAGTAATATTCCATCTAAACTTAAATTTTCTGGATTGCTCCACAGGAATCGCTATTTTGAGGCCGGTCTTGGGAAGGAGTTTAATTATTTGCGGAGATTCGCTCGAAGGGATTAATTTATCTCAAGCCATGATTTTCCGGCATATAAAAGTTTTTACTGCGGCTCTGACAGTCAAAGATATGATTGAGGATTTTTCAGTCAGTAGAGAAAATTTGCAGGACGATTTGAGGAAATCGCTCGTCGTCTTTAAGATTATTAACGAACCGAGGTTAAAACGTGAATGATTCGACTATATGCGACGAAAGGATTGCCGATGTTCTGAATGATACATGTTCCTGCTCTTCGTTGGATATCGATAAGTTGAATGAAGGTCCTTTGAAAGCCGTTCATAGCCCGATTCCCGCAAACCAATTTTTTTCGGAGACACCTTCGTTTATAAACTTATCGGAAGTAGAAAGAATGAAGGACATTCTGCACTCGATTCGATCCGCCTTGCAGCTTCCTTCGATTAGGAACGAATTCTTAAAGTCGTATCCTAGAGAGATAACACGCCGCAACAGCGAAGGTGGAGTCTTTTTAAGTCTGGATTTCCATAGAACTTCCGACGGACCAAAGCTGATTGAAATTAATACGAATGCCGGCGGAGCATTCCTGCAATTCAAGCTAATGACGGCACAGATTCGTTGCTGTAAGGCGGTCGACCTAGCGTTACCGAATCTCAACGAACTTAAAGGACTGAAAGATACTTTCTTTTCCATTTTTATTGAAGAATGGTCGGCAAACGGTCATTCCGGTTTGCCGAAGGTAGTCGCTATCGTTGATAATAATCCTCAAGCTCAGTTTTTATATTCAGAATTTCTTTTGTTTCGAGATTTGTTTCAATCGAAAGGAATCAAATGCATAATTCTATCCCCCGAGCAAATCGAAAGAAGGAACGGGAATCTTTATTTCGAGGATCAAAAAATCGATCTTATCTATAATAGACTTACGGATTTTCATCTATTCTCTCCTGAATGCGCCCATTTGCATTCCGCTTGGAGTAACGGAGAGGTTGTTCTTACTCCGAATCCAATGGATTACGATCTATTCGCAAGGAAATCAAATCTCGTATTTCTATCGGATTCTACATTTCTTAAGTCGGCGGGATTGGACGAGCATTCTTTGGAAATTCTGGAAAGATCTATACCGAAAACTAGTTTCGTCAATCCGGACAAGTCGGTCGAAATTTGGAATAAAAGAAAGTCAATTTTTTTTAAACCGGAGGAGGGCTTTGGAAGCAAGGCGGCCTATTGCGGCGGCAAGCTGACCAAAGGGAAATATAATGAAATCCTAAATGGCGATTACATTTATCAAGAATTAATTCCTCCTTCGGTTCGGACTACTTCGATATCCGGAACGAAAATTGGAATGAAAATGGATTTAAGAGCATATATCTATAGGAATGAAATATTGCTATTCGCTTCCCGTTTGTATCGGGGTCAAACGACTAATTTTAGTACGAAAGGGGGCGGATTTTCGCCAGTATATGTCATGCCTGATATAGTTCAAGTATTGAATTAGAAGACCGAACCTAATTACTGTTTTCACACGGATAATCATCCTCCGATCCGGATTCACCTAATATCGGTTATCTCCCTTCAAGCGATAATGTATTTTCTCTTTTACTCATTTATGAATTTTCATTCATATATTATATCGGCTTGTTCTTGAAATTAATACGAATTACATAATAAAATGATACTTCCTGTTAAGCGAAATCGACATTTATTTCCAAAGGGGAGACTTAAGTGTTCACCCTTTTAAGTTAAAAAAGGAATATATAATATTAACATACTTAGAATTTATAATGGACAAAGCTCGTACAATAAACTAATATCTTTTTTTACTTGATTTTTGGGAAAAAACGGAATTTCCTTTCGGAGATAAATAAAGCGGATATCGAACATCGGAGTTCTCAGTCGAGGCTTTTGAATAATGAATGAAGCAACAGCAAAGAGAATTTTTGAGCACGGATTTTCCTATATATTCGATGAAATTGAAGACTACGCCGTTATTATATTAGATCAGGATGGATTTATTCAAACATGGAATATCGGAGCTGAGAAGCTTAAAGGATATTCGGCGACAGAAATTATAGGAAAAAATTTTAGCATTTTTTATCCGAAGCAAGAGCTGCAAAATGGATTGCCTATAGATTTGTTGGAACAAGCCAGACTAGACGGCAAGGCTCGGCACGAAGGCTGGCGAGTTCGGAAAGATGGATCAAAGTTTTATGGAAATATCCTGATTACTGCGATTCACGACGATAATCGGGATGTGGTGGCGTTTATCAAAGTTACTAGAGATATGACGGAGGCGCGCAGGTCTGCCGATATATTGAAAAGGTATAACGAGGAATTGATTGCGAAAAACAAGGAGATGGAGCAGTTTACGTATATCACTTCGCATGATTTGCGTCAACCGTTGAATACGATCGGTAGTTTATTGGAGATTTTGGAAAAGGATTTTGAAAAGGACTTTTCGGAAGAGAGTAGATATTTTCTTAAAGCCATCGGTGCGTCCGTTGAAAGGATGAAAGTTCTTATTAAGTCGCTTCTCGATTATAGTCGGATCGGAGTTAAAAGGAAGCTTGAGATGGTTGATTGCAACGGGTTAGTTCACTCCGTCCTTGAAGACTTGATTTCTCCGAATGATAAACGAAATGTGGAATTACATATCTCCGCTCTTCCTTCGATCCGGTGCTATGCGTTGGAGCTTAGATTATTGTTTCAGAATCTCATCGGTAACGCGATCAAATACGGCAGAAACTCGTTAAAGACGACAGTTAGTATAGAGGCTCGAAAGATCGATGACGGCTGGGAATTTTCAGTTCAGGATAACGGAATCGGAATCGACAGTAGATATTTTGATAAAATCTTTTCGCTATTTTATAGATTACATAGAGATGAAGAATATGAAGGAATTGGAATAGGCTTATCCCATTGTGCGAAAATTATAGAATTGCACAAAGGTAAGATATGGGTGGAGTCGGAACTAGGAGTGGGAAGTAAATTTATATTTTATATTCCGGAGTCTATTGAGATATGAGAAAAATTGCGGGTCTAGAAAGAATCCTTCTGGTCGACGACGATGAGATGGCGAATTTTATTCATCAAAGAGCCATTAAAAAGTTGGACTTGGATGTTCAAGTGGATGTAGCTCACGACGGTCTTCTTGCTATCGATGTTTTGAAATCAAATCGGAGTCCCAATTTGATTTTTTTAGATATTCGAATGCCTAGAATGGACGGCTGGGAATTTTTAGAAGAATACCGGAAATTAAACGCTAGTGATAAGGAAAGGATCATCATTCTGATGCTTACGACTTCCTTAAATCCAGACGATCAGGAACGTTCGCAGAAATTCTCAGAAATTTCCTTATTTATCAATAAGCCGTTATCGCCGGAGAAATTGGAGACCATCCTGGAACAATTTTTCAAGAATCCAGTATAGGAATTAGAATCTCAGGCTTATGTTCCCGTCGGAATATAAAGAGTAAAAATCCCGTGAACGGATATCCTCGGAGGGTTTTTTAAAAATATCGAATATTATAAAGTTTTATCGATTGATTAGCTTTGTCGGAATTATTGCAAATTCTAAATCGCAACGACAGCTGACCTTTCCGTCCACCGAGGCCTCCGCGTGCGCGGACACTCGTTTTGGATCTCCTTTTTGATTTCTTTCAATCTGGAATTTAGTAGCTTCCAACCGCAACTGGTCCCCTGGTACAACGGGGGATTCGAACGTGCAATTATTGACTTTGGAGAAAACTCCAATTTTTTCGCCATTTTCGCCGAAAACAGTAGGGTCGCTCAGAGGCAGAAATAATCCCGCCGCTTGCGTAAGTGCTTCCAGCTGCATAACGCCCGGCATTAATGGAACTTCCGGAAAATGTCCTTGAAAAAAGGGCTCGTTGACCGTTACGTTTTTGATCGCTACTATTCGATCTTCCTCTAATTCGATGACTCTATCTACCATTAAGAAAGGAAAACGATGCGGTAGAATTTTTCTAATTTCACCTATCTTAACAGGCATCTTCAATTTACTCATTTACATATGGCCTTTGATGAATCTATTTTTAGAATCCGAAATGAATCAATCAAAACAAGCGAAAATTAATTCGTTTTTCTTACATGGATCGGTAGAGGTTGGTACTGCTTATTTACCGATTCTCTTAACATTTTCTACTTTTTTTCGTATAAAATTTTAATTGAGCCTTTGGTTCTCTTCGGAGATGAAGGATAGTGAGATTTTGTGATTTTGAGAATTCCAACAGTTATGCCCGTTTATTTCAGGCGGGCGCCATCGTATGAAAATTAGAATTCCGATTATCTTCTTTTATTTCGCTCTGCTCTCTCTCTTCTTACTTTATTCCTGTTCGACGATAGAAAGGAGAGCCGCATCGACGGAAAAATTTCTGGAAATAAAAGGAGTCGGAGCTTTCGGAATTTTCGATCCTTCCGTCGTCATGGATCGTCAATTAAACAAAATTTACATGAGTTATTCGGCGGTTGATCCTTCCTATCGGTGGCCTGTCGAACATCCTCATACGGTCAGCACTCGATTGGCTTATTCCATCGATAAAGGTCTAACATGGAACGATTCGGGCATTGTGATAAACGAAGCCGAAGATGAACTGGGTCAAAAATTGAGTTTAAAGCTATTCGGTCGATCGCCTAAACCGATGACTTGGAACCAGGAGGTTTCATCCCTAATCTTTGACGCAAGCGCGCCTCGATCGGAAAGATGGAAATTATTTTGGCACCGGTATCCTCTGATCGACGGTGAAAGAAAATTCGAGTACGGTTGGATAGCTTTTAAACAGGCGGAATCCCCGGAACAATTAGCTATCGCGAAGGAGATTAAATTATTTTCCGGAAAATACTATGATTCTGCAGCAGACCAATATCTAGGAACTCCTCAAGTTCGGTTAAACGAAATCCATTCGGAGCTACGCGATTGTGCGGCTTTCACTGAACCGTCTGCTTTTATCAGGGAAAATAGTTTATATCTAGCGCTATCTTGCGCGGATGGAAATTTGCCATGGAACGGTCGCCAAATTTTGCTGAGTCGACGAGACGGAAACTGGAACTACGCGGGCATTTTACTTGATAATCGACGTGACTCGGAGGGGCTTCTTATCGCCGGCAATTCTTTTACCGGTTTCTCCGCGCCCGAATTAATTGCCGTCCGGAATAAAACATATTTAATCGTTACTCCAACCACGAACGATGAGAATCCTGCCTATCACGGTTGTATGGTCTTCGAGATCGAAGACTTGGAATCTGCAAGGATTCTAAGGGAAGCTAAATCTCTTAAAATCAGTAAAGTTATTCCTGGAAATTCAGAATTGCATAATGGAGCTTGCTCCTACTTGAATGTTAGTTCGGAAACGGGAGGATTCCTCCTAAGTCAAGCTTATCCGGATTCCGTTAAAGTTTTTAGAATAGTTCGGACTGAGATAAAACTTTGAAATTCGATAAGTTTCGGATGATCTTTCTTTCTCTTTTTGGTTGTCTTTTGTTTTCCTGTGCGATCTTTCGTGCCGATCGAAATGCAAGGAACCTTACGGATTACCGAAAGAATAAATTCGGAACCGTATCCTTTGAGCTGGTCAATTGGCGAACCGAGGAAATCGAAGGAACTCTCGCGGGCGAGACTATGATTTCAGTTTTGGAAACGAGCGCTCAATTTCGAAAATTTAAGAATGAAGTAGGGTCCGACGGTTGGTACGTTCAAGTGGTATTGGAAAAGTATCCCGGTAACAAGGAAATGGGGGGACAGCTAAGCGATAGGCCCGGACGATTTCTATTAAGCACAATTAATAATTTTATCGCGAGCAATACATTTCTTTTCTTCCCTGTGCTACTGAATTTAGAGAGAAAAATATCCTTTCTCGTATGGAAAGGAGAAAAGTTGCGAAACGAGTACGTTTATCACAGCGATGCTTGGGCAGTTTTGGGATGGGGAACATTATTTCTATTAATACCCTCCGAGTCCAAATATTTACGATATGATATGGCAAGAGTTGCCCGATTATTTCTGTTCGATGCCGCCCAAGATAACTTATTGCACGATGAGTAAAGTTCTAGCTCTCTTTATATTTCTTTCTTTTTGCGATATAGCTTGCGTAGGTTTCGGAGACTTACGAAACTCCGGAAGTTTAAATACGAATCCGGATCGTTCGGTCAAGCACGGGTTAGGTCTGCAGTTTATAGCCTGGTCGGATCAAGGGCGCTATATTCCTGAAATTCGATCGAGATTGGAAAAAAACGGGTTTATATTCCAGAATGGAACGTCAACCAGATTGGAAGTAATTTTGGAAGAGGGAGGTACGACCAGGGCGATTCTAAGGATTTTAAATCTAATCGCTACGTCGGCGACAGGATCTATTTTTCCATTCTATAATCAGGTCAATTATAGTATTCATTTTCGAGTCTTTGAGTCGGGGCGTTTAATGAATTCCTGTAGTTACGATTTACGGAACAACGAATTTTTTGGAATCTTGTTGACACCACTAGCTCTCTTTAGATCTTCGCCTTCATCTTTATCGGATATTATCGCTGCGTCCGTCGATTTATATTCACGAGGCTGTGCGATAAAATCTGAGAATAATCCATAATGTTTATTGAATATATTGAAGGACATTCTTCTTGTCTCTTTTGGGGGAACTCTCGCTATGGGAATCGCCGCATTTGTCGGAAAAATTTTCGGCGTAGTTGTTTAAATTACCGCTCTACGGAAATTCTTGTTTATTGAGACTTTCGAATGCAAATCGATCTGTTATTCCTAAAAATTGCAAAACCGGCTCAGCGAGCATTACAAAATGCAGGGATCAAAACTTTAGAGCAGCTGGCTGAATTCCGGGAGGATGAAATTCTACGACTGCATGGGATCGGCGAGAATGCGATGTCAGTTATTAAATCGACTTTAAAAGAAAACGGACTTTCGCTTAAGAATACTCTATAATATCGGTATCGCTCGTCTCGAATCGATATGAGACGATTGTCTCGTTAGTCCTGTGATTATTTGATAATTATCAAATAGTCGTAATATTTTAGTAGCTGGGCATTTTACAACATAATCGAATATTGATAAAAATTCTCTCATGTTTTTAGTGGTAATTCGTTTGCGCTTCGGTCTTATATAATTCGTATGTTGGATTTCTTTACGTTTGCATATTGCGATTTTGAAATAATTTTGAGAAGCGATAAGGGAAAAATTCGGGCAGGGTGAAGTGGAACGTATCATTCGAAGGAAATTATGCTCATATATTTTCATTATATTCTATAATGGAAAAGATAAGATTAGCCATCCGGGGATTCTCTTGTGAATAAAGATATCCTTTTGTCTCCATTGAAGAATCCGTATCTGTTGTTAGTAGGAGTTTTGATTCTATCATCGATTCCGTTTCCTATCATTGTCCAGTTGCATGAATCGCTTTCTTCTGAAATTGATCATTCTTCATATCTCCTTTTTCATAATATTACGGAATTTTTTAGTATAGTTGTTTCTCTGTCGATTTTCGGAGTATGCTGGTTCACGTATGAACGTAGCAAGGATGACCATGCCCTTTTTTTGGGAACTTCATTTCTTGCGATCGGCGTTTTGGATTTTATGCATACTTTGGCCTATTCGGGCATGTCCGATCTTGTGACCCCAAATTCCGCCAATAAGTCCACCCAATTTTGGATCGCCGCAAGGTTTTTCAACGCCTCCGTCTTCCTCGTAAGCGCTTTCATTTATTCAAAGAAGAGTCTTCCTTGGCTGACTAAATCGAACCTACTCTTGTTTTGCATTTGCTTTACGGGGACGATCTTTGTTGCTATTATTTTTTTCCCTTCGTATCTGCCGGCTACGTTCGTCGAAGGCGTCGGTTTGACTCAATTTAAGAAAGTATCGGAATATGTCATCATTCTTATCCTGTGTTTGTCGATGATCGCTTATTGGAGACGATGGATACTAACGAGAGAATCGGAGATATTGTATTACCTGGCGGCTTTTATACTTTGCATCTTCGGAGAATCGGTCCTATCCGTTTATCATAGCGTTTTTGACGAGTATAATGTATTAGGGCATATTTATAAAGTACTTGCCTTTTATCTAATATATAAAGGAACGTTTGTAGCATCCGTCATTCGCCCTTATGATCAGGTGGCCGAAGCGAATGTAAAACTTCAGGAAAAGATACTCGAACATGAGTTGGCCGAGGAAAAAATCCTACAATCATTACGGGAAAAGGAAACTCTGATTCGCGAGTTGTATCATCGAACTAAGAATACCTTGCAGATAGTTCGGAGTATGATCGTTCTCCAGGCCGCGGATTATCCGACAAACGAAGATCTTCAGTTAGTCGTGAAGAAGACGGAAGATAGAATTCAGGCGATTTCCCTGGTTCATCAAATGTTATACGCCACGCAGGACTTATCCCGAATATCCGTTAACGAATATATAAACCAACTATTCTCTCTTGTCGTGGATAGTTTTGCTCTCCCTAAAGGAAAAGTGACCCTAAAAACTGAAATCGAAGACCGATTCTTTTTAATCGATACGATAATTCCGATCGGGTTAATATTAAACGAACTAATTACAAATTCCTTAAAATATGCGTTTCCCGGGGATCGGAATGGAATCATTCACATTTCTCTCGCGAAAGGGGACTCGCTGCAAAATTTCCTACTTCGCTATTCGGATAACGGGATAGGTTTCCCGGATGATTTCGATTTTCGTAATCAATACACTCTAGGTCTGAAACTGATTTACGGTATTGGGGAATTGCAAATGCAAGGTCGAGTCGTCATTAATAATGATAAAGGGTTCAATTTTCTATTGGAATTTCCGGACAACCTTTATAAGGCGAGGGTATAGAGTGAAGAATCAGATGCGTATTCTTCTAGTTGAGGACGAATTGTTAACCGCGATGTTAATCGAACGAGAATTGAAAAAGGCGGGATTTATCATTTTCGAACACGTTACCACGGGTGAAAAGGCATTAACGAGCGCCGATCGAAATCCGCCGGATTTGGTATTGATGGATATTATGTTGGCAGGCGGGTTGGATGGAATCGAAACCGCTTCCCGATTGAGATCCAGGGTCGATGTTCCTATCATATTTATTACGGGATATACGGATTTGAGTATTCGAGCCCGTGCTGAGAAGATTTCGCCGCTAGCATATCTAGTAAAACCGATCGAAATGAATAATTTGAAAGCTATTATTGCATCTTGTTCTTCCTGAACTATCCGTATTCGACATCATGACAACATCTAAATCTTTGTATTTTGTATAAATGTTGACGATTCTCCCAAAAAAAGAGAGTTAACTGGAATATTCCGTATTTAGAATTTAACTATTTGATTAAATTTCCGTATTAAATACGAATTCACTTCCTTTTTAACGATTTAAACAAGAGAGACATTTTTACGTTAGATATCGAAGAGCGAAATGATATCGGGAACGCATCCTCCTTAGGATTTAAGTTAAAGTTTATTCGCTTGTATTAGATATTTTCCGTTTCTTTTATGTAGAACTCGTCGAGTTTTTGCATTACTTTTTGAATTCCACTTAAGCTATCGCCTTGCCGCCTTGCGATTGATAATAGTCAAACATAGTTTAATTATTTGAATGGATTAATTATCAGCTTCGAATATCCTATTGAATACGTTCGCAAATGTTTCGTTAGATTTGTCGAAGGAATGGATATGAAAGATTCTAAAATGATTCGTAACTCTTCTCAGGGTAGTGAAATTGGGCCGGAGAATTCTAACTTGAGAGAGACACCCGAATATGAATTTGTTTGTCCGATGCACGAGCAAATTGTCCAGAATTCTCCGGGAAGATGTCCTATTTGTAACATGACTTTAATTAAGCGTGAAAAATCCGCTAAGTTCGATGCCACTTCTTCTAGATTCTCCAAGGCTCGCAGCATAGACGGCGCTTCGGATACGTTTGCCGTTTCTAACAAGCGCGAATATGTCTGCCCGATGCATCCGCAAATACGTCAGGATCATCCCGGGGATTGTCCGATTTGCGGAATGGAATTTGTTCCGGATAATGATGCACATGGATGAGAATGATTTTGCCGTTCGTAATTTATTTCGTAAATTGGTTTTGTCCTCCTTTCTTTCAATTCCCATCATTTTCATAGCAATGGCGGAAATGTTTATTCCGCATGAAATATCCCGGATCACGTTCGGCGCGGGAGATTGGATTCAGTTTGTATTATCTTTTATCGTTTACTTCGGTCCCGGATACTTTCTGATTCAAAAAGGAGTGAATTCAGTTATTTCAAGAAAATTGAATATGTATAGCCCGATTATGATCGGAGTTAGCGCTGCGTATTTTTTTTTCGGTGACGGCTATTTTCTTTCCGGTAATATTTCCCGATTCCGCACGTATGCTCGGCAAAGTCGGTCCGTATTTCGAAGCCGCAGTAGTGATATTGTCCCTAGCGTTATTGGGAGAATATCTTCAGGCCCGGGCTCAAAGAAGAACCGGAGATGCGATTCGGAGCTTATTGGGCTTATCTCCTAAGACGGCAAATTTGATCTTATCCGATGGATCCGAAAGAGAAATTCGAGTAGAAGAGATTAAGGTAGGAGATGCTATGCGGGTTAAGCCCGGTGAAAAAATTCCGGTGGACGGCGTGCTCGAGGAAGGCAGTAGCTATGTCGACGAATCTATGCTTATGGGAGAGCCGATCCCGGTCGGAAAAAAGCGAAGTGATACGGTTTTTGGAGCGACGACAAACCGAACGGGAACCTTTGTCTTTCGCGCAAAGAATGAGCATAAACGAATTGAAATCCCTCTCGTCTCCAGTCCGAAATGAAGTATTTTAAGGGTGGGTTAAAAGAAAGTGAATAAATTAGGATATCGATATATAATTATATTATCGTATACTACTGTCTTTATTTTATCCATGTTGGACTGTAGTAGTTTTATGGAAGATCGATACGAAAGCCAAAAATCGAAAATACGATTTTATTTAGAAGAACAAATCTCACAGAATAATACCCCGGGTATTCAGTATGTTGTCGTTAAGGCGGATTCGGAAATTTTTCGTTTCAACGGAGGCTTGGCCGATATCGCCTCTGGACGTCTCATAAACGATAAAACCACTATGATGATATACTCGATGTCAAAACCGATTACTGCTATCGGTATACTTCAATTGGCGGAACTTGGTAAGCTCTCCCTTGATGATCCTGTGATTAAATATTTGCCGGATATTCCTTACGGGAACCGACTTCGGATTAGACATTTACTTTCTCAAACTTCCGGGATTCCTAATCCGCTTCCATTGAGGTGGGTACATCTCAAAGAGGAGGATGGCGCTTTTGATGAAATTTCAAGTTTACGAAGTATATTAGAAAAAAATCCCGACTTGAATTTCGTTCCGGGACAGAAATACAGTTATTCTAATATTTCTTATTGGCTATTGGGCCGGATTATAGAGAAGACATCCGGTCTCGATTTCAAGGAATATATCCGTAAAAATATATTCGGTCGTTTACATATCCCGAGGAATGAAGCCGATTTCGCGATTGTCGAGCAAGCGACTTATTCAAAAGGTTATATACGAAAGTGGTCCGTTATAAACTTATTTAAGAAATTTCTAATAGACCAGAAGTTCGTAGGGGGGTATGAACAAAATTGGCTTCGTATTCGGGATCATTATGTCGACGGCCCCGCATTTGGAGGCGTAATTTGCACTAGTAACGCGATTGTCTCGATTTTACAAGATCTTTTAAGAGATAAATCCAAGCTAATCGGCTCCGAAATGAAGCGTTTACTTTTTACTCAACAATTGAATAATAAAGGAGAGCCGATTGAAATGACGCTCGGTTGGCATATTGGTAAGCTCGATCAAATGAGATTCTTTTATAAAGAGGGTGGAGGCGCCGGTTTTCACAGCGAAATGCGCATATATCCTGATTTATGGATTGCCACAGTCGTGCTCACAAATAACGGAATTTTTGACACTAGATCTTTTTTAAATACTATCGATACGGAGTTCCTCCATTAAGAGTTTCACCTCTAAAACGAAATTCATTCAAAATGAGAACTATGATAAAATTATTCATTTTTTTATTTATACATTTGTGCTTCAAGAAGTTTAGCATTGAGCGTTGCGGCCCATAGGGCGCATTTTCTTGGAAATTTCTTATACCTTTCGAAAATTTCTTGAATTTGCGGAATTCGATCCTTCATACTCTAAAGACTCTATGCAATTGAGTTCGAGTTCGCAGTGCACTATCGTAAAACAAATCGGTCAGTATATTTCGAGCTTATCGTAGAACATATTTCCATGTAATTTTGCAACGACAATTTACGGAGGAAGCCGGTCGTTCTCCGAATTCTATTAACATTCTTACGATTTGGACGGAAGTAAGCATTTTGTCGAGCAATGGTGACGGGAGAAACTGTAAGGGAAATGATTTTTATGATTAAATATTGTCCGCGAATTCTATATTTTATATTTTGTGTAATTGTTTTGCTTTGCACATCCTGCATAGGACAAGATATACAAGAAGAATTCTATAAGGTTAGAGGAGATAAGATCAAAAGGGATGATGCAAAACAACTTTTGACCGGCGATATTGCCGCACTGCAGCAAAGATGTCCTCAGTTCGGTAGCTCCGGATATAACTGGACAGCGAGTTATTCGCTAATGTTTGCAAGCACTCCCTGCGGAGGTCCAAGCTCCTCGTCAAGTTCATCATCGGGTTCATCTAAGCCGACATCGGCTCAACAGAGGCAAGCTGATTCCTTAACAGGATGTGCTAATTACGACTATCTAGATAGATCTTCCATCAATATCTGCCGGCTCCTGATTCAAAATGATCCCTGCGGGGCTCCTAGCTGCAACGGTTGCAATGAACCTGCCTCGACTTCGAATTATAGATTTTCAACTTTCGCTTTATGTTCGGGGGCTTTACGGGCCGATTTTTCGTTTCCGCTTTTCTTATAAATCCTAAGAGCGATCTTTCCGATTTTATATTGGATTAATTAAGGAGTATCCAGCGACTAAATAGAAAACGATTTCCATCGATAAATTCGATAGTACTGGCTCTCTAAACGCTTTCGGAAAAGTTAAAGATCCTGCGAAGGCTCGTTTTAATTAAGGATCAATTGTACAGTTTGACATCAAATGGAAAAACTGAATCAAACTTAAATAAATCGATTAAAGGTGATCTATGAAAGAATGGTCCTTCCTAAAGAAATCTTCGGCTGCACTAGTATGCCTAGTATTGCTTATTGTATTCATGTCTACGATCGGTTTGTTTCGTATCCCGGAGACGACTGGAACGGATTTGAATTTGCCACGGACAAATATCAACGGTTACCCCTTTTATACGGAAAGTTACGGCGACCCGAAGAATCCCTTGATCATTGTCCTACATGGAGGTCCCGGAGGTGATTTTCAGTATCTGAAGGAATTAAGGAGATTGTCCGACGAATATCATATTCTCTTCTATGACCAGAGAGGCAGCGGGAGATCGGATAGAAACGATCATATGATTTTTACGATCGAATCGTTTTTAGAAGATGCGAGGAGCATGATTCGAGTCCATTCTAACGGTAAAAAGGTAATTCTAATCGGACATTCATGGGGAGGAATGCTTTCGACCGCCTACATATCAAGGTTTCCGAATGAAATCAATGCGGCAGTAATAATGGAGCCCGGCATGCTGAATCAAAAAACGGCTGTCGAATTTTTGAAGAAAATTAAGCAGGCGCAAAATAACCTCGGATTTTCTCAAATGATGCAAATTGTATTAATATTTTCTAAATCTATTTTTGTTAAGACAAAAGACGGCCAGGAAATGAAAGATTATATTCTAACAAAAATGATGGGAATCGGAAAAGGACAACCTTATCAATGCGAAGGAGAATCGATTCCGGACGGCTCGTTCGTGAGGGCGGGATATTTAGTTTTCAGTAAAATGATACTTCCATTGATGGATGATCCAAAGCTGTTTAATTATGACCTTACCGCCGGAATAAAATCATTCAAAGGCAAAATACTTTTACTTAGCAGCGAATGCAGTTTTATCGGATTCGATTATCAAAGAGCGAATCATGAGCATCTCTTTCCTTCTTCAACGACTCATCTATTGATGCGAGGAACAGGCCATAATATGATTACGCTTAAGCCGGACGAGAGTATACGCAAGATTCGAGATTTCTTGAAAAAATAAGCAAAATACTCAACAAAAAAAGGGATAATTCCGTATAATGGAAAAATGGAACAGAAAACCCTGAAGATCTTGCTTACGATTTATATAATCTACTCGTTGGTCAAATTTTACGAGTTCTTCTTTCGGAAAGATGAAGTAAAAATGAAAGGACTGGAACTCGTATATGAAAAAGGAGGAGGAAGAATTATTCGTATCTTCGATTCCGTAATATTGATTCTGATGATCGTTTTCATGCTTCTGCTGTTACTTTCGGGAGTGGAATATTTAAGTTTCACCACTGGGCTTTTAGTCGGCATGACCATCATCCAAGTTTTTTTTCATCGATTCTCGGAACCCCTTCCTCCGGAGAAGTCGCCGAAACCTCCTGTTACCGCTCTTAAATTGATGTCTTATTCGATTCAGGCGAATCCTGGTAAAGCTTGGCGTGAATTAATTTTAATGACATTAATCTTCCTATGGTCCCTTTACATGCTAGCGACGAAAGGATTCGGCCTTTTTTAATAACCTCCTACACGATACGATTCCGGCCTTTTCGCGTTGAGATTTTAAGCCATTCGTTATTGAAGCTCTTAGGAGTAGAGTCGTCTATTACGAAAACCGATCGTTAATTTTAAAAAAATCGCGGGGAATTTATAGAGTGTAGTTGAACTATTGGATCGTAGCGGTTTCGATTGTTACCGACGAGTCGAATTTTGCTAAGAAATAAAGAGAAAGATAATTTCGTTTATTAAACTATGTCAAAACAAAGTAGGAAATATTCCGTAGTTAAGTCCAGTGGAGAGATTTCGGATTTTTCCGAAGAAAAGCTAAGATCATCGCTGCATAAAATCGGGGCACCGAATCGCGTCATCGAGCGAATCGTTCGAGACGTCAGAGGGATGAATCCCAGAGAATTGCCCACTAGGGACATATATAAGTTGGCCTATGCAAAGCTGAAGGAGGAATCACCCGTTTTTGCCTCCAGATATCATTTAAAGAACGGAATTATGGAGTTAGGACCTTCCGGATATCCGTTTGAAGGATTTGTTTCGGAAATTCTCACTCACCAAGGTTATACGACTGCGGTTGGTCAAGTGGTAAAAGGTTATTGCGTAAATCACGAGATAGACGTGATAGCCAAGAAAGAAAATCGGCAGTTCATGATCGAATGCAAATATCATAATCTTCCAGGAATCGTTTCCGACGTAAAGATTTCGTTATATATCTACGCGAGATTCCTCGATTTAGAAAAGGAGTGGGAAAGTCTACCGGATCAAAGGGAAAAATTTCATCAAGGTTGGATCGTTACAAATACTCGCTTTACGACTGATGCGATAAAGTTCGGACTCTGTTCAGGTATGCACTTGATAAGTTGGGATTTTCCCGAGCACGAAAGCCTAAAAGTTTTGATCGATTCGATGGGTCTATATCCGGTTACCTGTCTCTCTACCTTATCGCGACGGGAGAAAAGCGCCTTGCTTAATCTTAAAACAATCCTATGTAAAGATTTATGCTCCAATCCTGGCGTTTTAAAGCAAATCGGAGTTTCAAAGCAAAGAGAGTCTATGGTTCTTGCAGAAGCGGAGGCTCTCTGCTCTAAGAGAATTCCGGCAGGTGCGAACCGGGCAAGGAAGGCGGAACTTCATAAGAGGCGCCAATAAACTAAAAAATGGGTTTTAATTTTTTATAAATCGATGAACCGTTTTTTACGTTATGCGACATTCCAGGAATATAGGCTATGCGATCGGTTATAGGCAATTTATTCTTTTTTATTATTCATGTATTGTAATAATATAATATACATTAATAATAGAGTTCGATATAGTTTAGATCGATCATGGGTCGATTGATTTTAATATTAAAATATTTACATTTATTGATTTGACGAACTTGAAAATTGAGTTCGTATAGAAGTATGAATAAGAAAGTTAGAAAGATATTGGATCAGATTTCCGTTTTGGAAGAGGACCTTAGAAAGGAATTGCATGAGCAGGAAATGCAAGCGCTATTTCAATTAAAAGGTACTAAGGTATTGTTTGAGCGAAAAGTGAAATTGGCTCATAAACGTATGAAGATGGGGCTTATCGCTTGGTTTCGTTCTAGCAGACCTCAGAACATTTTATCAGCCCCATTTATTTATATGATCATTCTACCTTTGGTTTTTCTAGATATTTTTATGACGGTTTATCAAGCCGTTTGTTTTCGTTTGTACGGAATTCCTGCGGTAAATCGTTCGAATTATATAACGTTGGATCGACACCGCCTAGGGTATTTAAATCTTCTTGAAAAAATAAATTGCGATTATTGCGGATATGCAAATGGACTCATCGCTTATGTAGGCGAAATTGCAGCTCGCACAGAGCAATATTGGTGTCCAATCAAACACGCCCGTAACGTCCTTTCTGTCCATAAACGTTACCCGTACTTTATCGATTATGGAGACGCAACGGAATTGCATGCTCGTTTTGACTCCCTCCGGGCGGATTTAAATCGCGCGATTGTAGACGATGAAAATGCAAAAAGAATCGCTCGCTAACTTCTGTTTAAAAGTTTCGGAGAAGTTGGGGATTATCTGGAATTTCTATTATATTACGCTCGTTAAATTTTACGAGATCCTTACTGCTTCTCCTTCGAATAATCATATTTTTTAAAGTCATGTTCGGCTTTTCGACTTAGTTCTATCCGCTTGCAGTATATGCTCCATTAACCGAGTAAATCGATTGAAGGTCTTACGTCCTCCCTGATCAAGCGGAGAGTTTCGAAATCAAGCTATTAAATTTCAAATTAATCCCATTGAAATTAATTTCTTTGATATTTAACTTTTCCGTATTTCGGGTATAAGTGGATGGATCGGGGTTATTCTTAGAGCAAAATTATTAGTTTGCTTTTTAATAAGTTAACATTAATTTATGCCAAGGGATTAACAAAAAAATTCCTATCGGATCGGAGTCGTATGAAGAAAATATCAGTTATTATAATTCTATTATGTATTACCGTCTTTGCCGGCGGTTGCGGAAAAAACAAAATAGAGAGCTCAAAAGGCGTGATTAACTTTCTTTCCGGAAGCGTGACCATAGAGAGAGGGGGGCAGACTATAAAACCTGTCATCTCTCAAGAAATCAAGGCAGGAGATATATTGGCTACCGGTGATAAATCGGTTGCAATGATCGTTTTCGGAGCAAATTCATCTGTCCTCGAAATTCAGTCGAACTCTCGATTTAATTTTAATGATATAAATAGCGAGAAAGTTTTCTTTCAGGAGAAGGGAAGTTCCTGGATTAAGACAAATAGACTTTTAAAGGGAGAGGGAATGACTTTGCAGACGCCAACCGTAACTGCGGGCGTGAGAGGAACTAAATTTTATACAGGCATCCACGATGATATGACGTTTATCTGCCATTGTGAAGGGAAGATCGAGTCGGAGAATAGGCAGAGTCACTCTAAGAAAGTGAATGATGGCGACTATTTATCGGTGACGAAAGGTAACAAGACGATTTATTTAACTCCGAAAGATTTACAAAAATCAAATATACCATACGATCATGATCATAGCGAGTTAGAAAACTCACCGATGGGCCATCAGAGTACGATGAGCCCGGAAGATGTGAAAAAAGTGATCGAGCTGGTTAAGAAAAAGCTGGCGTCGAATTAATTTTAAGAGGACGGGGTCGACGCTGGAATAGCGAAAATTTTACCGCTATAGATGGATTCCAATCGGTTTTTAGACCGGGCGGATTTCAAATTTCGATATTGTCGCGCGACTTCACTTACTTTCAGTAAATACGAGTCGCGTTATCCTATTTTCAAAAACCCTCCGCTACATTAGTTTTGGTCGTCTCTTCTCTTTAAGGGCTGTCATTGCTTCTAGTAAATTGGAAACAACGATAGGATCTTCCAGGCTTTTTCTCGTATAAGCTAGATTTTCCTCGGAGCGACTTATAACGGCTCTGTTCATGGCCTGCTTAGTTTTTCTGTAGGCGCTCGGAGCAATTCCCATGACTTCTTCCAATTTTTTTATAACGATTTTTCTAAGATCGATACGAGAACTTGCAACTTCGTTGATTAGATTTGTTTCTTTGGCTTCCGTTGCTTTATATAGCTTTCCCAAAAGACACATTTCGTTTAAACAACGAGGATCGACCGTTTCTCGTAGTCTCTCTATGAAAGTTAAAGGCAACGGCAACCCGACAAGTATTTCCGTAAAAGCGATTCGACCTTTGCCTTCCAACATATATCTAAAATCGCAGGCTAAAGTCATGACAGCTCCTCCCCCCATCGCATAGCCGGTCACTTCGGCAATGAGAGGTTTGTCGAATCTAAGCATCTGGCCGAAGGTCAGGACAATTTGTCCCATTTCTTCCGTTAGCTTTACTCTGGAAGTGTTCAGGATATTTTCAGCGTCGACGCCGTTGGAAAAAAATTTCTCGTTTTCGGAAGTCAAGACTGCGGCTCGAATACCGTCATCGGCTTGGATCTCTTTGAGAATTTCTTCTAATTCGATTAAATTCTCTCTTGTCAGAGAATTTTGCTCGTTCGTTTGGATTTTAATAAATTCGGCTCGACCATTTTTAAGTTCGATCTTTTCTCGAAAATAATTCATAAGACAAAAATTATTCGGGTAGATTGAAGTTATCTACTCAAAATTTTCGGATCGGTACTGAAATATCGGCGATTTTGCGATTTATTCGAGAGATGGACAAACTTAGTCCAAATAAATTAACGGTTAATCGCTAACAAACGATCTTTCCTATTATTTTTCCTGTCTGATAAACAATGCTTCCTCTACCGGATGGAATTACGAATTCTTTCAAAATAAGTAAGTTTCGGTCCGAAGCGAACCATTGATTCAATCCGTTCGGAGATACGATACCGTTATGCGAATAGCCTTGATCCTAAATTTTTTTTATAAATATACCGCAAAAGAGAAAATTAAATCCGGTCCAATTGCTTTGCTTACATCATCTATCGGATTTAATCCTTCACCCGAATCTAGAATGAAAGATTCAAGAATGCTTCTTTATCGCGGAACGATTCTTCGTACGTTTTGCATTGCGGGTGTTTTAGCTATGGTATTATTGGGTTGCTTACCGGGCGCTCGTCAAGCTGCGGTCGATCCTCAGCCGGGTGGTTCCGAAATTTCGGAATTAGAGAAAGTTCAAATCGGCGGCGTAGATCAATGGTTGTTTTCTCAGGGTAAAAATCGAAATAATCCTGTACTTTTGATTCTCCACGGAGGTCCTGGCGCAGGTTCGATCGGATTCGCCCGTTATTTTTATACTGAATTGGAAAAGCAATTTATCGTCGTAAATTGGGATCAGCGAGGAGCCGGAAAATCATATTCATTGTTCATGTCCGATGTTACACCGGAAACGTATCTCTCTGATACGAGGGAAGTAATCTTATTTCTGAAACGAAAATTTAATGTTCCTAAAATTTATCTGATGGGACATTCGTGGGGCGGTTATCTTGGTGCAATAGTCGCTAACCGTCACCCAAAGGATTTATTCGCATATATAGGAATCGGACCGGTTGTGGATGGAGAGCAAAGTGTTGCGGTTTCCTATAAGTTCGTTCTTGAGAATGGAAGAAAAAATCCTGAAATATCGGATAGGGTAAAAGATTTAACGGAAGAGGAATATTTAAAAAACCGAAGATTTTGGCTGAACCGGTTTGGAGCGGGATTGTTTCACGATATCCAACGCTATGATGAGGATAAATTTCTGCGCGGCCTAATGGAGAATTCTCCGGAATATTCGATTTTTGATATGATCACATACCTGCCGGGAATATGGAGATCTTCTTCGAGAATTCGCCCCTATTTTTTTCAAATGAACCTGTTTAAGCAAGCTCCTTCGATTCAAGTACCCGTTTATTTTTTTACAGGAAAATACGATTATTATAATCCGGAAGAGATTCTTGTGAAATATGTAGACGGTCTGGAGGCGCCTAAGAAAACTTTCTACTCGTTTGAATGTTGTGCTCATGCACCTCATTTCGAGGCTATTGTCGATTTTGCCGAGCAGATGAAACTAGTAAAGCTCAATACATTTAAGAAATAATCGGATAAGTAGTCGCAGTCAAAAAATATGATTCCGGCTTACACATAGTTCCGTAGAAACCTTTCGATTTGAAACTTATCTGGAAAAAATGAATGATAATTCATAAATATATAAATCGTTTATGATCTATTGAAATGTTTCTCGGAAAAATTTCCAGATTTCCTCCGACGCATTTACTTCTTGTGTCGGTTTTCCGAGGTTAATTCCGAACAAACTACGTCTTTCGTTTCCGGGCCACTGATGACCGGCGCCGATTATTTTATAAAGGCGAGTTTTAGTTTTCCCGGCGCAGTTTTCATACGAGCGAATTTCTAACGAAGTTTGGTCGTCTTTCGTATCAACATTCGATATTAACGGAACGGCAGAGCATCGGTTCCAGTCGGCCCAGCGAGTTATGGATTCTTCGGCCCCGATGATTTCTCCACCGTCTAAAACGAAACCTCCAAAGTAAGGGACGATCGGGTCGTTTGTGCCTGTCATTATTGCCACTGATATAGGCGAAGATGGATGATGCTTTTTTAAAACAAAAAACGATAATTGAGAAGAAACGCTTACTCCCGCCTTAAAGAGGGAACCTTTTTCGGATAATAATCTTTGCGTCATGAATCCGCCGTTGGAATGACCGAAGATAAATATTTTCGTCGGATCTATATTATAGTTTTGAATCAGATAGTTCGATACGGATTCGATAAACGAAACATCGTCTATTTGCTCCTTATCCGCTGGAGTTCTTCCTCTGCCGTCAGCCCAGGATCTTTTGTAACCGTCGGGATAAACGGCAACAAACGCCTCTCTTGCGGCGATAGAGTTTAGTCGAGATTCGGACATAATCTGCGTTCCCGACCCAAGCCTTCCATGCAATGCGATGACTAAAGGCCTTTTAAGAGTTTGGTCCTCCACGGCGAACGGGATGAAAATGTGAAACGATCTTTCCTTTTCTTGAATGCGTACGGAACGGGAAGTAATAGTTCCCTTCAAATGGGTTTCTTCCTGTCTTCGAACGCAATTCGAAATCAAAAGGACGAGTAGAATAGCGGTAAGTGCAAAGGTGATATTGGCGCCTTTGACGGAAAGCACTCCGCATTCTGGCTTACTAATTCTTCTTCGGACGTAAATCATTTTGAAATTTCTCCATCCTCCAGGATTCTTTAATGCTCTTATCGAACGCGGTCGAAGGCCAAAAGAAAGGACTTAGGAATATCACCAATAAACCTCGAAACTGGCTGAGTTCGAGCCGGTACTCCGATTCTGAAATTAGAGAATGCTCCGAGTAGATTCTATAAGAGATTCGATGGTGAGTGTTCGTATGATACGGAATTAAACTTAATGAGAGAACGCTAAATATTAAATTATTAAAATGGAGCCCCGGGGATTTATAGATGGGGGGCTTTTCTTCTAGTATAATTTCTATGGTATTCTTGGATAAGTCGTCCGATCGAATTCCGGAAAGAACGATTTCGTTTAACAGAAGTTCTTTTTCGGAATCGTAATGTGTAAATCCGGTAAACTCCAGCCTGGCATTTCGGATCATATTTCCTGCGGCTGGACTCTTTGCCACCGTCGGATCGGATTGAAAGCCGATGCAAGAGTAGGAAGCGAGTAGGGCTGCGCAAAGAATAAATTTCACGTTAATAGAGACCCTCCGAGTCCTTAAGGAATTTTGCAGTTATACTTTCGATTATATTACCCATTCTCTCTTCGTCATCCATCCAAGCCAAACCCAAAGATAGCCATCCCAGAATTCCGAGCGTTTGAAAGGAGTAAGAAAATTCGGCGATTTTAGTGTTATTCTTCCATATTTTATATATTATGTAATCTTGATTCTCATAAAAAATGGGAAAAATTAAGTAGGTTCGATATGCTAATACTCGATTTAGCAAAAATAACAAAAATCGACCGGGCTTCTTTTCTACCGCCCATGATACAGGTTGTTTTTGTTCACCTAACAAAATGGAAAACCTCGGGGATTCGGCGGAAATAATCTGAATTTTGACTTCGCTCCTGGAATTTACGTAAGAGGAAATATTTCCGAAAATACCGCTCTCGTGAAACGTCTGTAAAATCACCGATGCTAGCTCGCTTCGGTCCTTATTTTCCCATCCGATGAATTCGTATGATATATTCGCTTTTCCCTTGGTGAATTCGCGATGTGATTTCGGTATTTCCCCGATAAAGAATGTCGAACAATTATTAAGTAATAAGAGGAGTAGGACGAATTCGAATGGATGAAGAATTTTTGGACTCTTGCGAATTACACCGTCAATACCGTAAAGATAGGTTTTAGCAGGCGGTATTTTCGATTTCAAGAATACTTCTCCCTACCGGAAGTAAATTGCGTCTTCCATAGCTGAGGCAAGTAAATAATAAGCGAAATTCTATTGATGCTTAAAAATTGAAATTAAGAATTGATCCGACTTTTATCAATCGGACATCGGCAAGTAACCGCAACAATCAATTCCAAAGAAAACAAAAAATCGAGGATTTTTTTCGCTTAACGACGCTCGGACCAGACTCGATTACGTATTCTGCTTAGTGAGACAGGCGTAATTCCTAGATAAGAAGCTATATAATGCTGCGGTATTCGATTAACAATTTCAGGATGGTTTCTTATTAGATCCAAATATCTTTCTTCCGGCGTATCTTTAATTCTGGAGAGAAATAATCGGATGTAATTGGTGACTCTTGAAAAAAGGAATTCGATCAAATAATCTTTAAATTCCTCGTGCTTATTATATAGCATCAACGCATCGTCTCGACCCAATGCGAATAGTCGGGAAGGTTCTATGCTTTCGAGAAAAAAGGGACTCGGGGAATAGGATTTGAAGCTTTCCATCGAGGTAATAGCTTGGCATTCGAAGAAAAATTGAAACGTAATTTCCCTATCGTTGTCGTTAAATCCCAAGCGGAGGCAACCTTGATCCAGGAAGTATACGTATTTTGCTATCTCCCCTTGGCGCAGGAGTAATTTTTTTGCGGGAATGATTTCCTCTTTGAACATATGTTCATACTCGTCCCAATATTTTGCGAAGAAGGGAAAATCGGATTTAATCTTTTCTAGCATATCAATCGATGCCTGCCGATCTTATCGCGGCAGAGTCAAAACAAAAGTATTTCCGAAATCATCTAGATACGATCGATAGCAAATCTCAAGCTTAATTAATGTCTTCTTGCTTATCTGTCGAAGGAATTCAGATTATTTGTGCCGTAAATTGTCGATTTCGAATCTTATGGGTATTCCTACTTGACGAATTCCGAATGATCATCGATCGTTCTTACATGTTTCTTCTAAGTCAGGAATCCGGTTCTCCTATTCTAATATGGCCGGAATTTTCGTGGACTCCGGTTGTCAATGGACTCATTTTTTTGGCTCTCCTAGTTACTACGATCTACTTTGTCCAAAAGTCGATTAATCGCAGGAACCAACAGGAAAAATCTTTTCAGCAGAGAATTTTAGCTAAGTTGCATCTGCATGAATTCAATAATAAGGAAGTGAATCTTTTTCACGAATTTTTAGATCGAATTCCATATGCCGAATTGAAAAGACTCACCGTAGATCCGGCTTGGTACCAGAAATATTTTCTTCCTGAATTTCTGCCCTTCTTGGCGAATCATAGTAACCTTCCTGCTTGGAAGGACGTTTTACTTGTGCAATCCTTGGATCATCTGATTCAAACTTCGAATCCTTTACCGAAAAATAATCTTCAAGCCCTTTTGGCGTCCGATTCGGAAGAAAGTTTTCCTACCATACTTGAAGTTCATGAGATCGATGAAAATTTAATCGGTAAACAGATTAAGGCGAAAGTTTACACGAAGCGAGGAACTCATCCGTTCGCTCTAACAAGGTACGAGAAGGTTCAGATATATTTTCGGAATACGGATAAAAAATGGTTTAAATTGAATGCAGTATTGATTTCTCAGCAGGATTCGAATCTAGTTCTTCAAATCAAAAGTTTGCCCGAATTGGATGAGAAAAAAACGAAAGAATGGGTAGAGGCGCCTAGAGGGGATTCCCTCAATCCGAGAAGTCCGGATGGCTTTTCGGAAGAGTATAGAGATAGCCTTTCACAAATATTATCGTATTCGGGGCTGCCATCGAATGTTTGCGAACAAATTAAGAATTTAGTAAAAGGCTATAAAGATCATCCCGGTTATGTTCGAAGGCAGCATAATCCGGAAGATTACAAAGTACTAATTCGTTTATATAAGACTTGCTTCTTGAAATTCCGCTCGGATAGCTCGGACATACCTAAGCCGGTATTGCTTTTTATTCATTTCTTTTTCTTGGAAGAAACGATTCTGTCCGGTAAAAGAATTCAAGACTTAGAGGCGTCAATTCGTGAATTTAATTCCTCCGTCAAAGACCCTGCAGGCTCGGAAATTAAGCTTTCACTCCATTTGCTTCCTGATTGGTTAAATTTGGTTCTTGCAGGAAAGAAGAATCCATCTAGAAATCAAATGGGTCAATCCTACGAACAGGTTCAAAAATCGAGCCTGCTTTGGAATAGGGAACCGGAAGTTAAGAATTTACACGATAAGGAATACCTATTACATCTTCTCGATTGGG
This sequence comes from Leptospira broomii serovar Hurstbridge str. 5399, assembly GCF_000243715.2. Taxonomy (NCBI): domain Bacteria; kingdom Pseudomonadati; phylum Spirochaetota; class Leptospiria; order Leptospirales; family Leptospiraceae; genus Leptospira; species Leptospira broomii. The sequence continues at coordinate 564,363 of NZ_AHMO02000011.1, read as the reverse complement.
AATTGGAGAACACTTTACATATGGGTTTGCTTGGAATATCCCTGAACCCGAGCCAAGCATATCCGATTTTATCGGAAGATCAGTTTTATGGGGATACAAATTCTAACCTTCTTCTTCCGAAGAAACTTTTATTCAATGCGGATTTGGTTTTAAAGGTCGATCCGGGTTTATTTTACAGAGAAGCCAGATCCGGTTACGTCGGGAGTTCGAATCAACAGGATTTGATTCGTAAGGAATTTTTCGCCGACTGTATTCTTTTGCCGTTCTCGGGCAATAGAGGTGTCTTTTGGCAGGCTGGTTCGAACGGAAATTTAACGAATAGCAGACTTTTTTTTCCTACGATCTTAAATGAAAACGTTACTTTGGCGGTTACGAAGACGATGGGTGAATTTCGTTGGGAGACGGAAAGGTCGTTTCGCGGTAGAAGGTGGAAAGACCCAATGCCGCCAACGCTAATATCCGAATATTATAATTATCTGGAGAATTTTCAAAAAAACCAGAATCTGACAGTTGAGGCGAAAAAACGAGTCGATCAACAGTGGATAAAAGTAAGGCATAATATAAAGGATATGTTTAGTATTGATTATGCTTACTGGATTTTATTTGAAGGTTCCGGGAAGCCGAGGTTAAATCGAACAGCCAGAGAAATCCTCGCGCGATTTATTCCGATCAGCGTTACGCGGTAAAAAGGATCTTTCCCGAAACGAATGCGAGATTTAAATTTTTCTTAAATACGGACGGTTCTCGGTTCTATAAATTTAAATCCCATTTTTCATCGATTAACCCGATCTTCGAGGCATCATTACGTTTCGACTCCGTGCGGGAAAGATAACCTTTACGCCAAAGTTATATCATTCCTGTCTAGCGATTCTTGATTTGTTAAGATTCGGTTTATCGAATCTCGGCTAATTTTCTCGGACTTCCCTGAGGATTCTTACTATTCGTAAAAGTAAATGTAGAATTTTATTTAGAAAAACTCTGTAAGTATGTTTGTAAAAATTATAAATCTTCTAATCGTTCTAATTGGATCGACTGGCTATTCTGCGGAGAAGGAATAAATCGATTCCGCAATCGAAGAGTCCTTTTATTCTATTTCGCATAACTCGGAACGGATATTTTTATATGTTCGTATTAGTTTGAATTTAAGGCTATTGAATATTATAATAAAATTTATTTATCTCAAATGTATTTTTAAAATAATATAAGAATAAATAAGAATTGCTTTGATACGCATGAATTTGTTCTATTTGTAGGGTAGAGAGTCTTTTTCCATTTCGATAGAAGTTCTGATATTATTTGTAATCGGTTAGATGCATCTTTGCGCGACTTGCTCCCAAGGCACTCAACTTTCGTATCGAATCGATAAGTCTTGAATGAAGGAGATTTAATCGTGGACGAGCAAAGGCAAAGAAATATTCTCCTAGTTGAGGACGACGCCATTATCGGCATGAACGAGTCCAGGCAATTAACGGATTATGGATATCGTGTCCGTCACGTACTGAAAGGTCAAGAAGCGATACTTGCTATCGACAGTGTGAATTCGGATATAGATCTAATTCTTATGGATATTGACCTCGGAAAAGAATTGGACGGAACAGAAATTGCTAAGATTATACTCAAAGATCACGATATACCTATTTTATTCCTGTCAAGTAGAGCTGATCGAGAAATTGTAAAAAAAACAGAGGGTATAACTTCCTACGGTTACGTCGTTAAAAATTCGGGCATCATCGTATTAGATGCCTCGATTAAAATGGCCTTCCGGTTACATGATGCTTACGTAAATATGCAAAAGCAGAAGTTCGAAATCGAGTCCAAGAGTAATGAACTAAAATTTCTCGAGATGCGATATCGAAGATTATTCGAAGCTGCGAAGGACGGAATATTAATACTTGATGCAGTAAACGGAAAGATCGTTGACGTTAATCCATTTCTGATCCAGTTGCTCGGATATTCGAAGGATCAGCTATTGGAAAAAAGTATTTGGGAAATTAACGCTTTTCGAAACGCGGATTATTCGAAAAAATTATTTAAAGAATTACAGGAAACCGGTTATGCTCGGTATGCGAATTTGCCCTTAGAAACGTCTGATGGAAGGAAAGTTCATGTGGAGTTCGTAAGTAACGTGTATTTGGTCGCGGGAGAACGCGTGATTCAATGCAATATTCGCGATGTTGAAGACAGGAATCGACATGAAAATTCTCTCGCTGCGGATATTGACGAAAAAGTTTCTATGTTACGAGAACTACAGCATAGAACAAAAAATAGTTTTACCATGATAACAAGTCTGATTAACCTCAGATCCATTGCCTCGGATTCCGTGGATACGAAACGGGTGCTTGACGAGTTAAATTTGAGAGTGAGCTCAATTTCGGATTTATATTCCCTGTTGTACGAAACTGATTCGTTCAGAGAGGTGCAACTGCAGATATACGCTAACAAAGTCATCGATTCAATGGTGCAATTTTCCGAAAACGTTACGGTAAATAAAATGATCGAAGGAATAACTGTCCCTGCCAAGGATGCTGCCACAATCGGCATGATCCTTGTCGAACTACTATCTAATGTCATTAAATATGCATTTCCTGAAAAGAGGAATGGCACCATTAATATTGAAATTCGAAAGGTGGAGGATAAAGTGCTCATATCGGTCGGGGACAACGGGGTAGGTGTCGGAAAGAACGTCGATATACTTCAAGCCAAAACGCTCGGTCTTCATTTGGTAAGATTAATGGTGAATCAGCTGAATGGCGGAATTAAATTAATCAATGAAAATGGAACGAAAATTATAATCACACTTCCTCTGGATATTTTGTCTAAAATATAGATACCATATCATTCAATTTTTCCTAATCTACAAGGGAAACCTTCTCGGTCGGACGCTTGTCCTTTCGAATTATAAATCCTTTTTGAATAGCCGCTGCGGTTTTTATTTATTTAAAGATTCGTCGTAATCGATTATGTATTCTATAGATTCTGCTTGAGATTGAATTGGAAAATTTTATTTGTTCTTCTCTAACGACGAATTTGTCGGGAATCGGTTTAGACCGTTCCATTATGGAAAAGTAAAATTAGGATTTTGTTCGAATCCATTTTATGGAATGAAGTTTGATATTTTGCATTCTTTTTCGGAATGTTTGCATCTTTATTTATAAAATGAAATTTGAATAATACTAAATGATTTAAACAGAGCTTTTATTTCCGTATTAATAGCTTGCTTGCCGGAGAGCTCCGGCGTATCCGCTAAAGATGTTTTTTTATATTTTCCTGATATTGACGGTTTTATCGGTTTTGTTGTCGACAGATCTAATTTAAGCGAAGATGATAAATGTGATTCCTTTGAAATTTTAAGATTTTTCGATTCTTATCGTCTTGCTATCTATTGATATGAATTAACGATTCGAAAACCGGGCTCTTTCTATCGATAAGTTCGATCGATTTCTGACCTGATAGCAAGGGGCTTGCTCTGGTGTCTGCCGATCTTTTCGATAAAGTGATGACAGGTCTTTATCTTACAAATCGTAGAAAATCTAGTAAATTAGAATATATAAAATAGTTAATATTTGGAATAAATCTTTCAGGCTATCTTTCTATTCCAGGCTCGCTGGCCCGCTATCATTTCGGTCAATCTATCGTCAAAAGGAGACGTTGCCATGGAACACAGCTTGAAATTATCCACCGTTAGTCGCATTGCTTTTATCGGAAATTACCTTCCTCGTCAATGTGGAATCGCCACGTTCACAACCGATCTTTGCGAGGCAATTGCGTCAGCCTACCAAGAGACGACTTGCATCGCTTTACCTGTTAACGATATAGAATCGGGGTATGCGTACCCGAGTCGTGTTCGATTTGAGCTGACCGAAAAAGATATCGAATCTTATCACCGTGCCGCCGATTTTTTGAACGTCAATAATGTAGATCTTGTTTGCTTACAATTCGAATATGGAATTTTCGGCGGACGAGCCGGTAGTCATATCCTCGCGCTCTTACGGAATTTGCGTATGCCAATCGTGACGACTTTACATACAATTTTGGAAGATCCGGATCCCGATCAGCGTCAGGTTCTGAAACAGGTCGCTTCTCTATCGGATCGAATAGTCGTAATGAGCGAGAGAGCCGTTGAATTTCTACAGACGATATACGGTATTCAACCCGACAAAATCGATCTCATTCCGCACGGGATTCCGGATATGCCTTTTGTCGATCCGAGTTTTCATAAAGATCTGTTTGGCGTGGAAGGCAAAGTGGTTCTTCTAAGCTTCGGTTTACTCTCGCCTAACAAGGGACTCGAAACGGTCATCGCAGCTTTACCAGCGATTTTGAGTAAACATCCTAATGTGGTATATATTATTTTAGGTGCAACTCATCCGCATATCGTTCGAAACGAGGGAGAGACATACCGGCTTTCTCTGGAATGGTTAGCGCACGAGAAACGAGTGGAAGGTAACGTTATTTTCTATAATAGGTTTGTGGCTCTGGAAGAACTGATCGAATTCATCGGCGCAACGGACATCTACATTACTCCTTACCTCGATCCCGCACAAATAGTTTCGGGTACTCTTGCATATACTCTCGGAGCCGGCAAGGCTGTTATCTCGACTCCTTACTGGTATGCCCAAGAGATGCTCTCCGAGGGCAGAGGAGCATTGGTTCCCTTTAGGGATTCCGTTGCATTGGCCGATCAAGTGATCGATCTATTGGATAACGAAGCCAAGCGTCATTCTATGAGAAAGCGAGCCTACCTGTATGGACGTGAGATGATTTGGCCTCAAGTCGCAAAACGTTATATGCAAAGTTTTGAGAGAGCCCGCGTCGAGCGTCGACATTTTTCTTCGCACGGTTTTTCGATCAAGCCTTTGGATAAAAGACGAGGCGAGTTACCTCCTCTCAAGTTGGATCACTTGCGCCACATGACGGACGATACGGGCATATTGCAGCACGCGTTCTTTACAATTCCTAACTATGAGGAAGGTTATACAACGGACGATAATGCGAGAGCTTTGATGGTAAGCACGCTTATGCAGGAACTTGGAAGCGGCAAGGTCTTCGGTCCTGCCTTTCGTTATTTGGCATTTGTATGGTACGCATACAATCCTGAGACGGGACGTTTTCGTAACTTTATGGATTATCAACGAAACTGGTTGGAAGCTAACGGATCGGATGATAGTCATGGCCGGTCTTTATGGGCATTGGGAACCGTTCTCGGCCGCGCTAGTATCCCGACTCTTCCGAGTATCGCCGGACGATTATTCGAACAAGCTCTTCCTGCTATTTTGCAAACCTCCAGTCCTCGAGCCTGGGCATTCGCTCTTATCGGCATTCACGAATATCTTCAACGGTTTGCAGGGGATCGAATGGCAAGCCAAGTCAAGGAAGAATTAGCGGGAAGGCTGCACACCTTATATCAAAATAATAATGCCAAAGACTGGCATTGGTTCGAATCGGGACTCAGTTATTGCAATGCGGTTTTACCACACTCGATGTTATTATCGGGGAGATCGATTCCGAACGACTCGATGACTCAAATCGGACTCGAATCGCTATCTTGGCTGGCGGACTTGCAGCGTGCCGACGCGGAGGGCGGGCATTTCGTTCCGATCGGATCCAACGGCTTTTATCCGCGAGGCGGAGAGCATGCAAGATTTGACCAACAACCGGTAGAAGCGCAGGCGATGGTTTCCGCTTGCCTCGAAGCCTATCGCAGTAGCCGAGACCCTCGTTGGCGCAAGGAAGCTAGGCGAGCTTTCGAATGGTTTTTAGGTCGAAACGATTTAAGCTCTCCCGTCTACGATCCTACCACCGGAGGCTGTAGGGACGGTCTGCATCCGGATAGAGTAAATGAAAATCAAGGCGCCGAGTCCACACTCGCATTTCTACAAAGCTTATTGGAACTTCGATTAGCGGAGAATCCGCTAGACATAGAGGAAATTTAATCTTTATGAGTCAACAGTATACCGAGCTTTTTCACCGATATGAACAAAATCCGATTCTAACGGCTGCGAATTGGACTTATCCGATTCACAGCGTCTTCAATCCAGGAGCGACCGTTTTACCGGATGGGAAAACCCTTCTATTGTGCAGAGTCGAGGATCGGACTGGGACGTCTCATCTCTGCGCTGCTAGATCTTCAAACGGCATCGACGGCTGGACCATTGATCCTAAGCCGACACTCTTAGCGGACCCGAAACATTTCCCCGAAGAACTTTGGGGAGTCGAGGACCCGCGTATCACATTCATTCCGGAATTGCAGAAATATGCGATCGCGTATACCGCTTATAGTCGGGAAGGTCCGGGTGTTGCGTTGGCATTTACTACAGACTTCCATGACTTTGAGCGTTACGGAATGATTATGCGACCTGAAGACAAAGACGCGGCCTTATTTCCTTATAGAATCAAAGGTAAATGGGCTTTGATCCATCGGCCTATCGGATGGCATGGCGCCCACATGTGGATATCTTATTCCACCGATCTTCGGAATTGGGGAAGTCACGAATTGATGTTGGAAGCTAGGCAGGGAGGTTGGTGGGACGCGAATAAAATCGGACTTTCCCCACCGCCAATCGAAACGTCGGAAGGATGGCTGATCATTTACCATGGAGTTCGACACAATGCGTCAGGCGCTCTTTACCGTCTTGGACTTGCCTTATTCGATTTGCAAAAGCCGGAACATTGTTTGAAGCGCGGCGGAGATTGGATCTTCGGTGCTGAAGAAATCTATGAGCAAAGAGGCGATGTCGACAATGTCGTTTTTCCTTGCGGAACTACGATCGGTTCGGACGGAGATACGCTTCATCTTTATTACGGAGCTGCGGATAAGAGTATCGCCCTCGCGACCGGCAGTATCCGGAAACTTCTGGATTGGTTAGCGAGACAATGAGAAATTTACCGAGTTTTGAAGACTCAATTTTTAAAAATGATCGCGTAATTAAATTCTAAAGTGTATTCTAAATTTATAAATAATATTTTTAAATCTGTAGATCCGAATACATTCTGATAGGTTTAGTAGTCGGGTAAGAATTTGTTGGAACATTCGTCCGCAGCTTCTTCGAAGCGCTTCATCTGAATTGATCGGTATTTTTCTTTCAGAAGGTTTCGAGATCCGATCCAAAGGAGGGCAAAAATTCTTCGTTTCCGATTCGAACTTAATTTTCGAAGAGGGGTGGAAACAGCGGTAAGGGATTCGAAACCATATCCGAAGATATTCGATTAAGAAAGTTCGGTATCTCATTTTCGAATCAATTCGCTCTATATCGCAAAAATGATTTGCTTTTACTATTTTTTACCGTACCGTTATGGTTTTTATGAGCGACGTCGAAGTAACCGTAACTAGCACTCCTGAAAATTATAAAACGATTCTTAAAGCTTCCCTTCATGAATTGATTGCTGACGAATCCAAAGAGAATGGGGGTCAGGATCTGGGGCCCTCTCCGCATGAATACCTTCTTCTTGCCTTAGGCGCTTGCACAAGTATTACCCTTAGGATGTATGCCGAGGTAAAAAAAATGGATCTTCAAAATGTTTCGGTCGTACTGAATCTGACTAAAGGAAAGGATCATACCGAAATCGAACGCATTGTCACTGTCCAGGGAAATTTGAACGAAAAAGAGCGGGAAAGATTATTACACGCGGCAAACGCCTGCCCTATACATAAGGTATTAACTTCCCCAATTAAGATCGATACAAAACTTTTTTGAAGGATAATCTCGATGAAAGACATTACTAAAAAATACAATAACGGAGAAATTACCGTAGTTTGGAAGCCGGGGATTTGCATTCATTCCGGAATTTGTTTTCGCGGGTTGCCGGAAGTCTTCGATCCAAGGAAATCTCCCTGGGTTACGCTGGAGGGAACTTCGTCCGCGGATGTTGTTGCACAAATTCGAAAATGTCCTTCCGGTGCGCTTAGCCTCGAACAAACCTAAGCTTTTTGAATCGATCGCATTTAAGCGATTTTGATTCTTTTCAAAGATAGTTGCTCCGTTTGTTCGATTCTATGTCGAGTAGACTTATCTAATCGATTTGCTTGTTAACGGGAAGACACGGCTTTCGGCTTCGAAGAATCTCATTCTTTAATGGAAATTCCGAAGTCGTGCCGTAGCTTTCAATTCATCGTATCGCATATAGATCGTATACAACGTATCCGGCTTCCCCTCCTTTGATGGCCGAAACTTTTCCGACGGCTTGTAATTGATTCAACCAGAGATATTTTTCATTGCCGGTTTGGAACGTCGGTGCGATGACGAAATACATATCCTTAGCGGTTAACGTTTCTCCACCTGACATTCGTTCAAAATTCCCGCGAGACATTCGGATGATCCCGTTATAAGACGCATATATAACAGCGTCGTCGTTCGTGACTATGGTTATGCGGGCATCAACACGCATTGTTCCATCCGGACAGATGCGCAGCCAGTCGGCCGTCGGTTGAACGATTGTACCTGAAATTTTCGGACCGTGCACCCGCCCGTCCAAGCCTGCTCTATGAATTCGTAAACTCGAATCGATTAGGTGTGGAGCTCCTGCCCCGGGAACCTGCATCGACATGAGATATTCCGTTTCAATATTCGTTTCTCGAGTTGATTCCAAAATTTGTTTTTCCTGCATAATAGTGCTCCTTCGTATTCTAAACGCCTAGTCCTTTCCAGGCCGGTTGATTCCTAAGAATGTCTCTAGCCATTCGTATTGACGCTTCCTCGGTGATTCCCTGCGATTCCTCGAATTGCTTTGCATTCATTGCAAGAATTGTCTGGAAAGGAAGAAGTTTTCCCGTCGGGTCAGTACAGTATCTACAATAGATCTGCGACGGATCCCCTAATGCAAAGTCTTCCTTATTTTCAAGCGGCATCCCGCAGGAGGCGCATGATTTGCATTTCTCACTCATTGTTTTTCTCCTTACTCGTTTGAACGAGTCTACTACACATAAATTAAATTTAGAAAATGCTTGAGTAGGTAGTTTCCCTTCTCCTTTAGAATAGGAGACGTCTTACCTAGATGTTCCCTATTTACGATATAATAGTGAAGTAGTGCCATCCAGGTATTGAACAAGAGTTGCCGTTCCATTTTTTTGATTTCTCCGCGACTCATTAGAGGTTCGGCAGCCGCATACAATTTCTTCGAAACGGCGGCGTTTAACATAAAAATCGTTCCCTTTACGGTTTCCGGTAAAGAATGCATTTCCGTAAGTAAGCGGTAATAAAAGTCTTCGAATTCGCTTAGCACTTTGATATGCGCCGTTAATATCCCTTTGATTCCGGATTCTTGCTCTAAGTTGACTCTGAGTTCGTCCGAAAGCGAATGTCCAAAATCGTCGATTACCGCTAAGATTAAATCTTCACGAACGGGAAAGTGAAGGAAAACAGTGCCGTGAGAAATCTGCAGCGTCTTTGCGATATTTGCGGTAGTCGTCGCCGAGATTCCTTCCTTGGCAAATAGGTTCCGGGAAGTTTCGATCAGGTTCTGCCTAGTTTTTTCCTTTTGTTCGTGTCGAGTTAGAGGAATCATTTCGATAAGTATTTACTCACTGAGTATATACTTAGTCAATGAAAAAATCCCTATATTGAAAAATTAAAAACCATATAGATTGAAGAGGGGCGAGATTGCTCAATAATGCCGCGTCTTAGCGTTAACTGGAGACATTTCCTGCCAATTAGTCGTTTCGGAGGATATTATTATTCCTAAGATCGATATGGATGGATTATCGTTTTTTGCGGGACTTTGAATTTCGACGCTTAACAATGACTCAAATCAAGAAGACAAACATCTTCAACAATCTCTTTGTAACTTTTACAAAGTCGATCCAGGATTCCCGACGGTCTGATTTTTAGTAAAGCGACTTGAGAGATGTCGCGATTATTCCACAATCACGCCTTCTCGAATCTCTTCATTCGGATATAGAATAACTTCGTCACCGTCCTTTAAACCGCTTAGTAACAGTGAGGATTTTCCACTCCGAGCCCCGATTTGGACATGCACTTTTTTCGCCTTCCTTTTAAGGACTTGAAAGACAGCCCAATCCTCGCCGTCTCTAAAGAGAGCTGCGCTCGGAAGAATCAGGACGTTTTCCTTTCGGAAGGAAATGATTTTAGCTTTAATTTTAAACGAATCGCCCATTTCCGGAGGCGATGCGAAATCTATGATTACTCGAACCCTTTGTTCTTCGACGCCTAACGAGGAAATCTTAGTGAATGCTGAAGGCTCGATCAGCCTTACTTTTCCCGGAATCGAATCTCCTCCCCATCCGTTTATTTGGACTGGATCACCGGGATGCACATGCACACTGTCTTGGGTTAAAAGTTCACAAGAAATTTCCAAATTCTTTGTATTACCAATATCTAAAATAGGAGCGCCCATCGATATGGGGCCTTCGCTTTCCCTTTGGATCGCCAGAATCGTTCCCGAAATCGGCGCTAAGACCTTTCTGTCGTAATCCCATTTGACGACGGCGACGGTGTCGCCCTTTGCGACCCTGTCTCCGATATGTTTATCGACTCTGAGGAGAATTCCCGTTACAGGAGAATACAAAGTGAACTTTTCCTTGACTCGAGTCGTTCCTTCTTCCTCCACGATTTGCTCGTAGTTTCCTCGGCGGACGGCTGCTTTTTCCGAGACCACAGGTTTCGGTCTCAAAAAAGACCATGCAATGAGGATCAGTAAAACGACTGCGAGGGCAATTCTGGTTTTTTTATTATGATAGATGGATAAAGCTGTTTCTTTTAAATTCATGAATTATTCTCTTATTTTTAAAACGGAAATTAAGTCCATCGATTTCACTTTTAAATAAAGTATCCAAAAGCTGATCGCAGACGTGGCGAGAACCGTCATGATTGCGATGAAATACGTTTTCTCGGAGATATACAGAGGGATTTTAAATCCTTCGGTTTGAATCGTGCTTAGCAACGCATAACCGAAACCGTATCCGAATAAGCAACCCAAGGGTATAGAGAGGAGAATTTCTATAGCGAGTTCTCCCGATAGGATCATGAAGACTTCCTCTTTAGTAAACCCCAGGATTCGTAGGCTGCCTAATTCGAAGACTCGTTCCGATAGCACGATTAAGGCGGTATTATAAACCACTCCGACAGAAATGATGCAAGCGAAAATAATTATTATGACGGCAGCCGCGATAACGCTTTTGGATATGGTATCATAAAATATTTTCAGCGTTCTTTCCCGAGTTGAGACGCCGGAAATTTTAGGATAATTTTTTAGTTCGTTTAATAACTGTTCCTCCTTGAGGGAATCGGTGCGAAGCGCCATTAAGTTTATGAGATCTCCTTCTCGGAGCAATCTATTTACCGACGATTTTTCCATATACGCGCCTTGACCCAGTATCTCGTCTATCATTCCGGTTACTTCCACCTCTGCAGTTTCGCGCTTACCTTCTAAAATTTCCAGCTGTAAGCGATCCCCTTTTTTGATTCCAAGCTTCTTAGCAACTTTCGCATTAAGTAGAACTCCGTCTCCCGGTGGAGATACAAAGTCTCCCGTTTCGTTCATCAATTTTCTTAATTCGGAATTCTCAGGAAGGCCCATAAGCAGAAGTTCTTTATTCAAATTTCCGAATATGATTCGGATCGGAACCGTTCTAAAGCCTTCCGCCGATAAGACTCCATCTTTATCCGCTACTTCAATTATCGAATGCGATGAAACTGCGTTCAAAAAATTAAGAGTGACCGAATCCCTTTGTAAGTACTCGAACTGAACTTTTAGAATGTAATCCATCGTATCGCGAGTGAACAAACCTAGGATCATGATCATTACGGAGCAGGAAACTCCTAAAATCGATAGGAACGTCCTACCGGGTCTCCTCGTTAAATTTCTTAACATGATTCGATATATTGCGGAGAAATTTTTTATATACCCTTCCAGAAAATTTCGGGAATACGATTCCGGAATCGGCGGTCTCATCGCTTGTGCGGGTTGGAGCATGATTGCATTTCTTACGGAAAGCAACGATCCAACGCCCCCCGCAGCAAAACCGATTAGAATTCCCTGGAAAATCAAACTTGGATCCAACACAAATTGTAATTTCGGAAATTTAAAATACTCGCCGTAGAGAGCTACCATTTTGGTTCCTAAGTAAATACCGAAGGCGATTCCCAAAACTGAACCCAATAAGCTGATTAAGGATATTATTTTTAAGTAATGCAGTCCGATCGCAGTATTGCCGTACCCGATCGCCTTTAGGGTGGCAATCTGTTCTCTTTGTTTGGAAATAATTCTAGTGGAAACTATATGAAGTAGGAAAGCGGCGACTCCCAGGAAAATCAACGGCAGGGAGAACGCAGTGGTTTTTAATTGTTTAAACTTATCCCGCAAAAACGAGTGAGATGGAAGTTTGTCCCTGTCGTAAGAGCCTAATCCTCCATAAGGTTCTAATAGTCGGTCCACTTCCTTTAATACGAAATTCTTATCCGCATCCGGAGTGAAATTAAAGACTATATCATTGATTGCCCCCTGCATATTAAAAATATCTTCCGCATTTTCCCTTTGCATCCACAGGATTCCATAGTGCTTATCGTCAGGGAGGAAATTAGAAGGGCGAAATACGTAGACGAATTCGGGGGAGAGGGCGATTCCGGCAACGATCAGGATTTTTCTCTGCCCTTCTAATATCGCCACTATTTTAGAATTAACTTTTAACAGATTAGTCGCGGCGAATGCATCGCTGATAACTACTTCGTCCTTATTCTTTGGGAGAGCGCCATGTGTAAGCGCTAACGTACTGAGTCCTTCTGTTAAGCTGATAACTCTTCCTCCGCTCGGGACTGACTCGGTTTCAAAGTCCAGGACGACGTCTTTTACAATTCTACCTTCCGAAGCTGCAACGCCCGGTATTTTCGAAATTTCCGAAAGAATTGAATTCGGGGCTTTGTTAAGCGATACGAATCCTTGTGCAAGAGAATAGTCTGCGTAAAAGCGATCGCGAGCGTTTAGTAGAGAGTTGTAAGCGCTTAAAGAGGTGAGAAATACGGCGATACCGGAGGCGACAACAAGTGTGATCGTGATTGCTTGGGATTTTAAAGCTAAAAATTCCCTAAATACTTTCTTATCTAACGTTTTCACCAATGCAGGCTAGCCGTGGAAAGTTTATTCTTATTTAATTTGTCCGAAATGATTCTTCCATCCCTCATTTCAACTACGCGATCCGCTATCGCTGCGATTCCGACATTGTGAGTAATAATAATCGTAGTTGTCCCTAATTCTCTGTTGATTTTAGATATGGCATCCAGGACGATTTTTCCGGTAGTAAAATCCAGGGCTCCTGTGGGCTCGTCGCATAGCAGAATTTCGGGCTTCTTTACGATCGCCCGAGCGATTGCGACTCTCTGTTGCTCTCCTCCGGAAAGCTGAGCAGGAAAATGGTCCTTTCGATCCGCAAGACCGACTAAGTCCAACGCCTCCATCGGTCTCATCGGATTTGAAGAGATATCGGTAACCAACTGCACATTCTCCTCCGCAGTTAAGCTCGGAATAAGATTATAAAATTGGAATACAAATCCTATGTATTTTCTTCGGAATTCCGTAAGATCCTCGTCCCTATCTGTCTGCAAAGGTTGATTATTAAAATAAGCTTCCCCTGACGTGGGGGTATCCAATCCACCCAGGATATTCAATAGAGTCGATTTGCCGCTTCCGCTTGGTCCCAACATGACTACAAACTCCGATTTTAGGAATTTTAAATTGATGTCCGTAAGAGCTTGAACTTTGATTTCTCCCATATCATAAATTTTTGCCAATCCTACGGTTCTGAATACGACGAATTCCTCTGATTTCGACCGGAGTTTCTTCATTTTAAACGATTCTCGGATAAAGTTTGAAAGAGAAAAGTTATTTATTCGAAAACAAATGCTGATAAATGATAACTTCCGAAAGAATTCATCTTTTTAAAAACTCCGGATATGAGACACGTACGATCGTAGATTTAGAATCGGTTTATTCTTCAGTTGAGCGGTTTATACAACTCTTTTAAAGTCTCCTTGCAGAAGGTGGAAATTTCGGTTTCACGATCTTTTAAGCATTTTATAATTCGACCTCCTCCGGGAACCACCCATCGACAGAATTTGGCTCGATCATCTTTGCATGATTCCATTTTAGTTTTGAATTCTTCGATAAGCGATCCTAATTGATGCTTGCAGGAGGAAGATAATCTGGATTCGTCCTTTTTTAAACATTCCATGAGTTGATTCAGGATGTTTCGATCTTGACAAAAAGTCCCTATTTCTTTTTGACAGAGACCCAATGGAGGTTCCTTTTTCGGGGCCGCATCGATCGCGAAGTAAATAGGGATAATCAGTGTAAAGAAATAGAACGATTTCATTTTAAATGCAGGGATTTCGGTTTTTTGCGACTATGCTCGGACGGACTTTTTATACTAACTTTTCCCGATCGATAAATCTAAGAATTCTTTTAACTGTTTTTCGATTATCTGAGTCCATCCGGCTACGAAATTATCCCGTTTTAAATCCGGATTCTGGCTCGGAAATGTTTCTAAACCGGAATGCGTCAAACGAATTCGCGTCGAGTCACCTTCGGGAAATAGCTCAAAGGTTACATAGGATTCTCCCGCGTATCCTTCATAGCGCCAACTATATGCAATTTTCAGACCTTCGACGACTTCCGTGATTTTGCATAAATGGACATATTTCTTTTCATCCAAACCGGCAGCGAACTGAAATTCGAAGCCGACTTCGGGCTTGAAAGTAGGTAAATCGAAATACCATTTTTTCATTTCGTCTTTATTAGTTATCGCTTTCCATACTCGAGGAGTCGATGCCTTCACCGTTATTTCTTTAATTACGGATTCCTTATTCATTCTTCGCTCTCCAAATAATCTTTTAAAGAAAGTAGTTTTTTGTCCCAAAATCTGCGGTAGAACTCCACCCAGTCGAAGACTTCTTTCAGTTTTTTCAAATTAGCTTCACAATACCGTTCGCGACCGCTTTGCTTGATCGTTATTAGTCCGCATTCCTGGAGTATTTTAATATGCTTCGATATGGAAGGCCTACTTATTTCGAAATTAGCAGTCACTCCGTTCAAAGTTAGGGGTTTTACGGAAAGCAAGCGAATGATCTCTCGCCTTGTAGGATCGGCAATTGCTTGAAATACGTCTCGTCTCATATATGTAGCCGTTTGGCTACATATATATATTACAGTTCTCTTCGTCAACTTTTTTACCTCTTCATGAAGAGTTAAGTTTTTGATATTTTAAGAACTCTCCTTTACATTCCGCATTTTGAGCCTTCGAAATTTATTTACATTCGTTAATAACGAATTCGAAGGCAAAAGAAGTCTCACGTATAAGAGTGATACTTCGGACTAGGTCTCTTTTATCCTAACTCGAATATCCGATCCGGGAGTCGATTATGAAAAAGGCAGGTCTCAAATTCATTTTAATAGGTTGGAGTGTCGGCATAATAGCGATTCTGACTTCTTTGATCGCAGGAACCGCCTATTTCTTAGGCAGTAAGAAAATTACGGAACATTATCAGGATCAGATGAGAACAGTAGCGAAAATAGTCGCAATGGACTTCGATAATTTTCTAATATCACACGCAAATATGGCCCAAACGCTGGCAGCGGACGAACGTACTATTCAGTCGATTCAAAGCGGAAGGCCGCTCGCGAGTTCATACTTTAAGGAAATTTTCGATCGTTATAAAGTATATGAGAACATCTTTATATACGGTTCTGGCCCCGATTCATTTGTAGTCGCGGACTCTTTGGACGGAAAAACTTTGGGATACGGTAAAACACCGGAGCAGAGGGAAGACCTTCGGAATTTTTTCAATTCGTTGCAAAATCAAAAAATTTCGATAAGCCGTGCTAAAAAATCCCCTATTAGCGGAAATTCAGTCGTAGTGTTATCGACTCCAATCCGTCGGAACGGAGTTTTTATCGGCGTACTTTGCATTGCACTTTCATTAGGAAGTATTTCTGAACAGCTTATTGCAAACGCTCAATTGGGAAGGGAAGGATACGTTTCCATCGTGGAGCAGGAAGGCCGGATCATCGCACATAAAGTTAAGGACTTAATTTTGAAAGTGGATATTTCAAAGGAGAGTTTCGGAGAAAAGTTGATGTCATTAAAAGACGGCGAAATAATGCAATTTTACTTCGGTGGCCAGGATCGTTTCGCCACACTTAAACGCCTGGATCACTGGAAATTGAATGTGGTGGCAGTTCAACCGTTCGGAGAAATATCGGATTCGTTAAACGAACTTATCCTGGGAATCTTTTTAGTTTCGATAATGATTGCCTCCGCCTCGGGGATATTTCTTTATCGTTTGCTGAATAAGAGATTAAGCCCTTTGAGCTCCGTAAGTCGAGTGCTTAAAAGAATGTCGGACGGAGATCTGACCGAACAAATTGATGCACATTATAAGGACGAGATCGGAATCATGAGCCGGGATATGAATTCGTTCATAAAAACGATCGCAGGTTCATTGAAGAATGTTCAGCATATTGCGATAGATTTGGCGACATCGGCTAATCAATTGAGTGCTTCTTCCCAATCGTTTGCAACTGTAGCGCAGTCCACCGCGGCCTCCTCCGAACAAATGTCCGCGACGACCGAAGAGATGAGCGCAGGTATGGAAAATATCGCGGACAAAGTGAAAAACCAATTCGAGAACATCCATGATTTTCATTCCAAAATAAAGGACTTATCCAAGGGCGTGAGGAAAATCGGTACGGAAATTCAAAACTCTTTGGAAAAAGCCAATACGATTTCATCGGAAGCCAAAAAAGGAGAAGAGTCTTTGGTATTGATGGATTCCACTTTAAATAATATTCTTAAATCATCCGAGCAGATGTCGGAAATCATACATATAATCAACGAAATCTCCGATCAAACGCAGCTACTCTCCTTAAACGCAGCCATCGAAGCAGCTAGGGCCGGTGGGGCAGGGAAAGGGTTTGCAGTAGTTGCGGACGAAATTTCGAAGCTTTCCGAAAAAACGGCCTCTTCGATAAAGTCCATCTCGGTAATGCTGGGAAAGAATAAATCCGAATTAACGAACGGCGTAAACGGGGTGAGGTCATCGGTGGAAACGATTCATAATATAATTGCTAACATAGACGCGATGGCGGACGATATGCAGCACCTTTATGATATCACTTCCGCGCAAGAATCGCTGAATGTGGAGGTGGATAAACAATCCGATAAGATCGGGGCAGAGGCCGAGGCCGTAAAACTTTCGATCCAAGAGCAAAAAAGGGCGGTACGCGAAATTACGGAAGTCATATTTCGCTGGAACGAAGAGGCCTTAGGCACCGCTTCCAGTTCGGAGGAAGTTTCAGCGACGTCTATGAGCCTCTCTTCGAATGCCGAAACGTTGAAAAAGATCGCGGATCAATTTAAGATTCATAATTGAAACTGTATTTCATCGAAGTCCTTAACGTTCCGGACAAGATCGACCACTTTTTCGAATGGATAGAAACGTAAAGGCGGCTCCTTCCTGGAATAAAGCGAACAAATCTTGATTTTTGACGGATCGGTGTATAGTAACGTCGAAAACTCGGAAGGTTTCGTATGATCAATCTACATTTAATCGAGGAGATTAAGAGAAAAATCCCGGAATTAGAAAAGAATTGGTCGAAATACGAGCCCAAGTTTCGGGAGATGAAGATTCCCGCTAAAACCGTTTTGATCCGGAAGGGAGAATTTACAAAAACGATATATATCGTTAAGAAAGGTTGTCTTCGCTTGTGGTTTGACGGCCAAGGAAAGGACATTACCATCGGGTTTTTCTTTGAAAATAGACCTTCTTACCTCCATTTATAGCTATAGAGGTAAGGATATAAACTAGCGAGTTTATCCTGGAGAGCTTGGAACCTACCGAATTATACTTCATAACCGAACAAGATGCCGCCCAGATTTATAGAGAGAATGAAGGGATTGTCGAATATTTACGTGAATTCGCCATGGAACGCTTCGATGCATATATGGTGCTTTTCTTATCGAGAATTAGGGACAGTCCCGAACAACGATATTTGAATTTGGTTAAACAACAACCTGATATTCTGACTCGAGTTCCCCAGCATTATATAGCGTCTTATTTGGGAATCACTCCCGTTTCCTTAAGCAGGATTAGAAACCGAGTTTGGAAGGAGCATAAATTATAATATTCTATTTAAATATAAATGTAATTTAGATGGGATGTCGGAAGTCAAATCTCTCTCAATATTCTCAAAATTTCTTCGAACTTATACGGTTTTTGAATCGTATATTTTAGCCCGATATTTTCGATTTCAGGCCTTAATTGAGGATCAATATATCCGCTTGCTAGGATTAAGGTTTTGGAAGAGTCCATCGATCTAAGTTTTCTCAAAACCTCGATTCCGTTTACTTTAGGAAGATTTAAATCGCATAAAACGACTTGTATCTTATCTCTGTTTGCTGAAAAGACCGACAATGCTTCTTCTCCATCCTTTGCGGAAAGCAGATTGTATCCGAAGTGTGAAAGGTAGTTTGTCAGAGGTTCCAGTATCATTTCCTCGTCCTCTATGAGAAGAATCCACTCCCCGTTTCCGTGTCGAGCGTTTTCGACTTTGTCAAGTGTACGAAGAGATTTCGGTTTTTGAGTTTCGACTGGTAGGTATATGCTGAACTTCGTTCCCTGGCCTAGCACGCTTTCAACGGTTATAAACCCTTTATGATTTTCAACTATTCCTTCTACTAAGGATAGACCGAGTCCAGTTCCTTTTCCTAAAGCTTTAGTCGTGAAAAAAGGATCGAAAATTCTCCGTTTCGTTTCCTCATTCATTCCGATTCCGGTGTCGCTGATTTCCAACAAAGCGAATCTCTTTTGCGATACTATCGGGTCTTCGGATGAAAAAGAAGCTCGATCAACTTCTTTCATACCTATCGTGAGTTTCCCTCCCTTTTGCATGGCATCCTTGGCATTGAGAATTAAGTTAATGAAAATTTGATGAATTTGCGTATAGTCCGCATTGATTCGTATCGGATCCGATTGAAAATCGGCTTCGATTAAGATGGATTTCGGAAAAGTGGACTTGGCGATATTTAACGCCTCCCGAACTACTTCGTTTAACGAAATAAGTTGAAAGAACGATTCCGATTTTCTCGCTAATGTCAGTAGCTGCTTAACTAACGAAGCTCCTCGTTCGGCTGTATTTCGAATTACCTCAACGGATTGCATAATTTTTTGCGGATCATATTTATTCTGCTCCAATATGGAAGAAAATCCCATAATAACCGTAAGTATATTGTTGAAGTCATGGGCGACTCCTCCCGCGAGAGAACCTATCGACTCCATTCTTTGCGAATGAGCCAACTGCTTTTCAAGTTCGTGCTGTTTCGTCACATCCCGGGCGACGCCTACGATTCGATCCACTTTTCCATCGGAGCCGATTACTTTAAACGAATGAGCGCGTATCCAACGTTCGGAACCGTCCGCGCGTACGATTCTGAATTTTTCGTTCATACCGCCTTGTTCGTTTTGTTTTCTAATATTCGGAAAAACTAGATGTAAATCGTCCGAGTGGATGGAGTCCAGCCAAGAATCGGGATTTTGAAAAAGACTTTCGACCGAGCGTCCCCAAATTCTTTCATACGCCGGGCTCACGTATAAGAGACGATTCGTTTCGGCGTCCCTCATCCAGAAAATCTCGTCGATTGTTTCCGCTAATTGGCGAAATCTCTCTTCGCTTTCTCGGAGAGCTTTTTCGGCTTGTTTACGTTCCGAAATTTCTTGTATTTGAGCTACGAAATAGTTCGGCACTCCGTTTTTGCGGACTAGTGACACATCTAGTTGAATCCAGAGATAGTGGCCGTCCTTATGCCGGTATCTTTTCTCGCGACGATAAGAGTCTAATTTGCCGCTCAATAATTCTTGAACGAGATTATAATCCTCTTCCAAATCTTGAGGATGAGTGATTGATTGAAAATCGGTTTCTTGCAGTTCCTCTTCCGAATATCCGACTATTTTGCATAACGCGGGATTTACGCTGATCCATCTTCCGTTGGGGGAAACGATTGCGAAGCCGTGAGGGGAGTGGTACATTGCCGTATGGAATCTAAGCTCGTTTTCAATAAGAGTTTTATCGAAAGAATCCGCTTCTCCGGTAGAAGGGTGCGGCGTCTCCACATATGGAGGATCGCAATCCTTACCATCCTTACCGCTCGAAGTTTGTTCTTCGCATTCTTGCATCGAAGCTCCTTTTTTCCGTTAAATCAAAGTCGAAAGGTCGAAATGGTCCTTTTATAATATAAGACATTTTTAGAATTAAGTAAGGTCGTTAACATTTGTTAATAAAATACGCTATCCGGACGATAGCGGAAAATAATATTCGAACTTAGTTAACGAAGAAGGAATTTTACATAAATTGAAGTCGTTTAACCGAGGAGGATTGAATCGATTGATCAAATTCAAAGTCAGAAAACTTAAATAATTTAATTCGTCTCCGGCTTTCGGTCCTGAATCAGCCGGTAAAGCGGGGATTTCGACGAGTGTCGATGAGAAATTGCACATATCCCTTAAACGAGTAGTTTTGCGCCTATTGCAAATTCGATCTGGAATAAATAGATCGATAAATAAACTAATAAAATTCTTTCTTGATTTCGAAATATAAAGGAATCAGTTCTATGAAAGAGTTCGTTAGAATGAAATTGAAATCAACTCAACGCGATTTGCAATATATCCTCCGAACTGCACTTTTCTATTTTATAGTCGTTCAATTTTGTATCTTCCATATTTATTGCACGCAATTATCGCGCTCCGAAAATATCCCGAAAGTTAAGAACGGCATTCTTGATTTGAGGTCCGGCTGGGATTTTAATACTCAGGGATTACTCGGATTGGACGGGATATGGGAATTTTATTGGCAGGAATTCTATTCGGTAGCGGAAGCTGCATCCAGCAAACGACTTCGATCAAGCGAATCCCACGGACTGAAAGTTCTGTATGAACCCGTCCCCGACGCATGGAATAATTACGAATCCGGGAAATTTCCAGGATTCGGATTCGCGTCCTATCGGATGAGAATTTTGACGGACAAACCGGTCCCGGACATTTCGATTAAAATGTTGGAAGCAGCCACTGCGTATAGGCTGTTCGTCAACGGTAAGCTCTTATTATCGAACGGAACTGTCGGAAAGACCAGGGAGACCGCGAAGCCGCTCTATCGTCCTGCGGTAAGCGAACCATTTACATTAGAAAAAGATAATGAATTAATTGTGGAGGTTTCGAATTTTTCGCATTCTAAAGGAGGGCTTTGGGGGCGCGTTTTTATAGGAAATCATTCGGAATTATCGATTCTGAGACAAAGAAGTATTTGGTTCGATTTATTCATGAGCGGCGGTCTTTCCGTAATGGGACTTTATCAGTTGAGTCTTTTTGCGTTCCTCAGAAGAGACCGTTTCAATTTGTATTTCGGGCTCGTGTGTCTGTTCGCCATGATTCGGATGGTTTTGACAGGGGAAAGATTTGCGTTTTCCGCTTTTCCTGAATTTGACTTTAATCTTTCCTACCGTTTGGAATTACTTTCGGTTTACTTAGAGAGTATTTTTTTCGCTCTTTTTCTTCGTTCGATGTTTCCGGATGAAGTTAGGAAGCCTGCGACGACTACCTTGGTTGTCGGGTCTTTAGCATTAAGCGTTATCGTACTTTTTACGGAATTAGAGACTTATTCCAGAACACTTCCTTTATTTAGTCTACTTTTAGTATCCGGAGGGTTGTACCTTCTTTTTGCATTAAGTAGGGCCGTTAAGAAAGATCGACCGGGCGCTTGGATCGGGCTCACACTCTTTATAGGTTTATTCACGATTATCATCAACGATCTTCTTTACGCTAATATGATAATAAATACCACTTATTTCCTCTCTTACGGTATTTCCTTCTTTTTTATTGCTCAGGCATTCATGGTGTCGCAAAGATTTTCCTACGCATACAATTTATCGGAGAAACTTACCGATGAGTTGCTCGAATCGAACCGACGATTGGTTTCACTAGATAAGTTGAAAGACGAATTTTTGGCGAATACGTCGCACGAATTGCGGACTCCATTGCAAGGAATCATCGGGATAGCCGATTCAGTAAAGAGGGGAGCTGCAGGACCTTTGTCCCGTTTTTTGGACAGGCAGATGACTATGATTATCGCTAGCGGAGAAAGACTATCTGCATTAGTGAATGATATTTTAGATTTTTCGAAATTAAAGCATAAGGATCTTGTGCTAAATAGAATACCGGTTGATCTACGCCAGTCCGTCGAATTTACGCTGGGATTAAATCGAATAAATGTGGATGAATCGAAACTTAGTTTGGTAAATTCAGTGCCTGCGGATTTTCCCCATCTCAAGGCGGATGAGAATAGATTACAGCAAATTCTACAAAATTTAATAGGTAACGCGATTAAGTTCACGGAGAGCGGTGTTATTACTATCAGCGCCAGATTGATCGATTCGCAATTTGCGGAAGTCAGTGTACAAGATACCGGTATCGGCGTTAAAAAAGATGATCAGAAAAAGATATTCGATTTTTTTGAACAAGCCGATGGAGGGGATGCACGAAATGTAGGCGGGGCGGGGCTCGGATTAGCGATTAGTAAAGCGTTAGTAAGGCTACATGGAGGGGAAATAGGGGTCGAGTCCGAAGATGGAAACGGTGCTCGGTTTTACTTCACGATGCCCGTAAGCGATCAATCTTCAGAACGATCCGATTCTAAACCAAATGCGGAACAGTATATAAAAAGCGAGATCAGTTCTCTGGAATTGAATTTTACTCCGGATTCCTATTTTTTAAAAGCAAACGACGATTTTTCGCGCGGATCGGTCAGAATCCTCGCAGTCGATGACGAACCGATAAATTTGGAAGTCATCGGTAACTACCTTGCTTTATGTAAAATGGATTGCCTCGCCGTAAGAAGCGGGTTGGAAGCTCTTGACATTTTGGCAAATGATAAGTCGTTTAACGTAATTATTCTAGATGTAATGATGCCTAGGTTTTCCGGATTAGAAACCGCTAAAGAGATTAGAAATAGTTATTCCGCTCTCGAATTGCCTATCTTGATGCTTACCGCTAAAAATCAGGATAAGGATTTAGTAAATGCGTTAAACGCGGGAGCTAACGACTATTTGCTCAAACCGTTTAACTTTGAACAATTGATTAGGAGAGTAAATAACCTTATCGAGCTTGCAAGAGGGCATAAGAATTTAATGCACCAAGAAAACGAGAAGAGAATCGCGATTAATACGGTAAGACAGAAAATTAATATCGATCTTCACGACCATTTGGGTGGAAAGCTAATCGATTTAAAGTTCCTTTCCGAAGAGCTGCTGAATTCGGAAGTTCCGGACCCCGCTCTGATCCGTAAAATCAACGGTAACGTAAATCAATCCATTCAGATGCTTCGGGATCAGATGCTTAAAATAGAGGATTTAGGATTGGTATCGGAAAATTTCTTTTCCGGGATAAACCTGATATTGTTAAGAAGGTATTCAGATGCAGGGAGAGACCTTGACTTTCAATGCGACGAAGGTCTGATTAAAAATTTTGTAATAAAACCGAATGAGAATAGTTTAATGGAACTTTACGGAATCGTTAACGAGATTGCGAATAACGATTTGAAATACGGAATCGGAATTTCTAGATGGAATTTCGAGTCTAAGAATCGCGAAATCGTGATGGATATGAGATCGGAATCATTATATCATTTAAAGGAACACGGGACCGGACGCGGAACCGAAAATTTAATTCAAAGATCCGCTAAGTTGGAAGGTCGAATGAAAATGATTCTTTCGGATAGCGGTTATCAAATCACTCTGCAAATACCCTTCGGAAAAATTTCCGAATATTAAGGTTAAGTAAATCAAATGAATGAGAATGAAGAAAAGAAGATCGTGAATATCGGGATTGTCGAAAACGATTCCAATTATAAGGAGCAAATTATAAAGGTACTAGAGGCCTTACCGCAGATCGGTATGCTCCTTCATTGGGAGTCTGCAGAGGCTTTTTTGCAGGATAAGAAAGGGAGAGGCCTGGATATAGTATTTCTAGATATTATGCTTCCCGGAATGAACGGAGTGGACTTGGCCGCAAAACTTTCGGAAAGAGAGCCCGAAACTAGCAAAATCATGTTAAGCAATATGAATTCCGACGAACTTATTTTCAAATCTCTAGGTTACGGAGCGATAGGATATATACTTAAATCGGAATTACAGGATATAGCGGACATCATCGATATAGTTTTACGCGGTGGAGCCATTATCACACCTACGATTGCGTTTCGAGTTTTAAATAGTTTCAAGCGAATTGAAAGTTCGAGCGAAGTGAAACTGACTAAGAAGGAAAAACAAATCTTAGACGAGATGGTAAAAGGAAAAACGATTAACCGAGTAGCCGAATTCCTTGGAGTCAGTAAATATACGATCCAGCATCACGTTAAGAACATTTATAAAAAAATGAATGTGCATAATCGGGCCGAATTAGTAAGAAGGGCAGGTGACATCGGTCTTCTTCGGAATAATTCGGGTTTTTAAACCTGACAAATCTCCGCGGCTCCGGACTTAATCCGCGAGCAGCAGCCTCCAATAACGGATCGAGTAGCCGATATGCTTCGAACATGCGTTCATTTAATTTTAACGCCGTCAGGTCTTTAGATTAGATCAAAAGAATTTCAAACGAAAGTTCTTTCGTTTTTACTAATACATTCAAAGTTAATTAAAAAATAAGAAAATTCTAGGCTTTATCTATGCCTAAGGGGGTATTTTTTATTCGGAGATTAAGTATAGTTATTCATTTCGATAAAATTTGAGAACCTTCCTACCAAAATGCATCTGGAGTATTATCTTCGGTTCTTATCCTTATTTTACTTTTGAATATAACGGAAACTTATCCTTTGTGAATGTCTATCGACATGACATAATCATCTAGCATATGAGGCGTTCGGTCTCGCGGAGAGAATATGTTTGTAGCAGAAGAAACAGAACAAGAAACCTCGCCGGTAGGCGTGTCCGTTTATTGGAAGAATGATTCGTTCGAATGCTGGAAAGTGGCGGGCTTTTCACAGGGGCCTCTCATCCATCGAATAAAGGACTTTGTTAGAAAAGCGAACGAGGATGTGGGTAATGAGGATTCGGAATGGAGAGCTTTCGATTTGGATCCTTGGTCGATTTGGTTTATTATCACCAAGGGAGAAGAAATTTTATCGGTAATGCGGATCGTGGAAAAAAGACCGAATAATTTAATTCCTTTGGAAATCGGAGTGATCTTAGGGGATTTACCGAAACGATATGCCGTCCTGGATCGGAATGTCGCGGATTGGAATTCTGTCGCTTTCTTAAGGACTCCGCGAGGGACATATGCAGCTTTTCTTAATTTCGGATGTGTCGCTGATTATTGTATTAAGCGAAATTACTCGCGAGTCTTTGGGATGTACAGCCCCTTTCGTCGGGGAATAGAACGTGTTTATTTAGCTGCCGGCGCCATTCATAGCGTGGATTATCCAGGACCTATTTATTTTCCTGACTTCCGTTGCAATGGGGAATTGGTACTTTTTAAAACAATCGAGATTCCCAAAAAAAGTTTGCTTGAAATTGCTGCGTTTATTACTTTAAATAAGGCGCAAGCATGTCAATTGTTGCATCGAATCATGTCGTCGCATTGAATCTTTGCGCGGCTCTTTTTTTTGTAGTCTTAGGAGCGTTAATACTCGTTCCTAAGCCGAGGAAAGCCGTGCAGATTCTGTTTGGCGTCATGACTTTATTTATGGGGCTTTGGTTTTCCTCTTTTATACTTAGGGAGATTGTCCCCTATTCTTGGCTGAATGTCTTATTAAATTTGGGTCTGGCATCGAGTATACCCGCTCCTTTTCTTATCTATTTAATATCAATATCGTACAATGCGAAAGTCTACCGTCCAAATTGGAAATGGCTGATTCCTCACCTAATCCTTGTCGGTTTCTTTTTGGAAGAAAGCCTAAGATTGAACGTATTGACCCTCGCTTCTAACCCCGGGGAGCAGCTTAGATTTACGAGGACGTTCGTTTATTCCGGAATTCTTTTGCATTCTCTGTTACTTTTCCTGATCGCAATTTTTAATTTTGGAAGGAATGCGATTCGCTTTAGGGGAAAAACGAGAGCGAGTTCGGTTTTGTTGCTGTTAGGACTTTTGCCTCCCATCGTTTCTGTAGGATGGTATATTTGGATTAAGCCGACTCATTACGGGATTTTTTCCGGCGGGCAGGCTGCGATAGGTTCCATTTTCGGTATTTTTATCTGGACTGTAGCGATCGTAAACTGTAATGCATTTAAGCTCAGGACCTTCTCGATGTATGAGCCTGATCTTCCGCATTTCGTGAGGATTACAAAACCGATTTACGGATTCTTTTATCGTCTGACTGATCCTATGGATTATGAAGTTCAAGATTTAGCCAGGAAGAGACGCTTGACCATGAATTTAATCGCGCACGATTATCGGCTGGGTGAGGCTATGGATCTACCTTATAGGGAAAGGGTCGATATCTTAGTTAAAATATTCGGGAAGCATTTAAAATAGCGGCCTATTTCTTTCCCTTGCGAATGATACTCTTAATGGTTTTATGAATTCTTTCGGTTTCTTTTACGGAGAGCTGTAATAGATCTTCGATTAGATCAACTATGCCCTCTCGACCATTTATCTTCCGAATTAATTTTCTATCCGAATCCTTCCTATTTAGAGCTTTAATCGGATTCGTTAATTGGGTTTTTTCCGGACCGACTCCTTTAAGCAACCATTCCTTATTGTATCCGTGAACTAACTCTATTATTAATGCAGTTGCTTCCGGTATGATTCGCTTTCCTGCGGCATACGCCCCGATTAATTGCCTAGATTTACGTATGGTATTTCCGAACTCCTCTTGAGTTCCCGGAAAATTGTCCAATATATGCTGAAATCGTTCCGCAGGTGTTTTCAAGATTTTTTATCTACTAAATAGATTTTTATTATTGAAAAATGCCACAATGTAGCATATGGTTTCCGTGAAAGAAATGCTTTAGCGGCGAACATAAACGTAAGGTGCATAGACAAAGCGTTCTCGGCATGACTCATATTTAATAATTTAAGGCAATGGTCAAGCGGTTCATTGAATAGATGATAGAGGACCTTCTAGCTTTATTCTTGTTAGGGTAGTCTTTATATATTAAATTCATGAAAACTTCGAACTGGTTTAGCATTGCTTATTTTGAGGGATTGCTCGGCGAATCGTTTCTAGTAAAAGGACTTCGTCATTCTCTCGCCTTAAAGGAGAGAACTTTGTCGGCGACGGGGACCTTAAAAGTTCCGAGATCCATGAAGAATGTTATCTTCGTTTGGCGGTTACTCGCAAAAGCGAAGATTCAAAAAAAACAAATACGTTGGTTACGTTCTCAGATGCTCGAAATGATCAGCGAAACGACTGCACTAAAGTCGGAAATTCGAACTTTGAGATGGGAATTGGCGAATCGTAAATCCGAGCTTGCTTTGGCATTGAATTCTTTATCGTTTTATAAGGAAATAAAGGCGATCGACGAGAGAAATACGGAGGAGTAGGAGACCATTCCGAGTTCGATCCTCTTGCCCAATAATGTATAGAAAATTATTCTATACGTCAATCGAATCACGATTAAGATTTAATTTACCGTAATGCCTGACGTGTTACCGTACGGAGCGTATGAAGAAATTATTTCCGCTGATCGCAATCCTCTCTATTCCGTCTTGTCTTTGGTTAATTCGCCCTCCTTTATCTTTTCAGAAAACCGTTCCTCCGGCTGTTCCGAATTACGAGAACTTAAAATCTTGGGCGGCGATTCCCGGAAAAGATAGTCAGGCATTTAGTATTCCGGTATCTCCCTATAAAGTTTATAAATTCGATTCCTATGGAGTCGATATCTTCTTTATTCATCCTACCACCTACTTCGGTCGTACTTGGAATGCATCGATGGATGACGAAAGCGTAAATGATAGAACCGATATGGAATCGATCCGAAGGCAGGCGACCGTGTTCAATGAGGTCGGCCGAATTTTTGCGCCAAGATATAGACAAGCTACTATATATTCGTTTCTAGATGCGGCGGACGGTATAAAGGCTCTTGATCTAGCTTATTCGGACGTCTTGAAAGCGTTCGATACTTATCTAAGATTGTGGAATCAAGGGCGACCTATCATAATCGCTTCCCACAGTCAAGGAACAAGGCATGCAGTTCGACTTCTAAGAGAAAGGTTTTCTCATAAACCTCTTTCGGAAAAACTTATAGTTGCATATTTAATCGGCGGAGCGGTTCCGCTTTCGGATACGAACGGGATTCCCGCTTGCGAAGAAAAATTCCAAACAAGATGCTTCGTTTCTTGGAGATCTTTTTCCAAGAATGCTAAAGTACCAGTGCTTCCAAACGATTCTTCCGGCCCGTACATTTGCGTGAATCCATTAAGTTGGGATCTAAAGCAGGAGTTTAGATCGGCAAAAGAGAATTTTGGAGGAGTTCCTCTCTCATTTGATCGAGTGGATTCGGAAATCTGCGGAGCCGTTTGTGAAGCCGGTGTTTTAAGAGTGACGGAACCGAACCATACCGGTTACAGGCAATATTGGAGCGACAACTATCATGTTGCGGATTACGCGCTTTTCTACTTTAATATCAGGCGAAACGTCGTTGAACGGACTTTGCGATTCGGAATGCGAAAAAATAACCGTAAGCGTTTCGAATTTTAGTATTTTTATTAAGCGAAGAATTACGTAAATCCTCACCCAATCGACTCTTTAATGAGTTTGATTTTTTCCTATAGAATTAAATTTCTCGTCCTTCGGCAGCGGATTTATTCTGGTATTTCTTTCGAGTAATAGATAATAAGGATCGGTCTCGACCTTAATAATTCTGGTTTGGCATGAATCGAAATAATTTTACATCTATTGAAGGAGTGGAGGCTAAGAATGAATCCCATTCTGAAATGGTTTGAGGGAATTTTTGCATCATTACCTCTCCCATTACTAGAGGTATGGGGTCGCTTCGGTTATTTGATCGGATTCGCTCTAATGCTTGCCGCCTACGGCGGTTTTACGTTTCGACCGGGAGGTAGGTGGGGATTCGGTAGAGAACGACAAGCCTGGGATTCGCAGGCATTGTTAAGCGTCATAGTAACCTTCGTTTCGATCCTGATAACGGGATATCTCGGGTCCCTGATCGTTTTTGTACCGGGAGCGCAAACGTTCGAATCCCTCAAGGACCTGTCCGTTTTTTTATGCATTTTGCTTTTCGGTTACCCTGCGTTAATCGCGGTTCCGTTTGCGTATGGAATTTCGGACCTAATGGAAGGCGTTCCGCCCGATTTTCTGTTAGATTGGTTGGTAGGCTATTTTATTAATCCTGCATGTTTTTGGGTCGCTTATCAATTAATAGGCAAGGATCCCGATTTTCGAAAACCTAAGACATGGGGTTGGTATTTACTATTTGTCTTAATTTTTATGAGCATCGAGCCGCAGCTTTGGGGGTATATTTGTTCGGATAAATTTACCTCGGAGATTTCTTATCGAAATATCGTTCCGGCATTATTTTTCACTACGCTCGTTACCTGGATAATCGCTCCGTTTGCGATGCTCGGAGCTTTCCCTCTCGCGAAAAGATACTCCCTGTTTTGGGCCGGGATTCCCGGTCATATTAAAGAAAAAATCATAGGAGCGAGGGATTGGATCTGGGAAAGCGGAAGAGGGAGCGTAAAGCCGAGCGGCGGTTTTTACGATCAGGGCTTGCCGATTCGGATGTTTCTAGTGACTCCCTTTATCGTATTAGTTCTTATAATGGTAGGGATGACATCTTACTTGACTTTACGAAGTTCCGAAGAAACCGCAAATAAACTCGCCGCGCGACTACATCAGGAAATATCCGAAAATATTAATTTACAATTAGATGATTTTCTAGCCTTGTCGGAAAGGTCGAGCGAATTCGAAAGGCGACGCGGTGTCGGAGAACTGCTTAAAAATACGAATATTGCGACAGTAGGTCGGGCTTTCATTATAGATCGAAGAGGTAAATTAATCTCGAGTTCGAATCAAACTAGATCTTTCACGCCTCAGCCTAACGGTGGAGAGTCGGTCGAAGATCCGGTGATACAAAATGCGGTTCAAAAACTGACGCAGACATTCGGAAACTTGCAAGGGCTCGATGTTTCTACCCAATCCTCTTTTCATATTATAACTGCCAAGCCTTTGTCCCGAGAGAATTGGTTGATGCAGGCGACTCCATATCAAGACAACTCCAAGAGTATGGATTGGATTGTCATTACCGCTATGCCGGAAGCCTATTATTTGGAAGGAGTTCGAACGGGAAACAGCCAATCTGCTATGGTATTTGCGGTTGCCTTAGCTCTTTCTTTACTGATTGCAGCCTTCCTATCAAGCATGGTGACTGCTCCGATTAGTCGGATTTCTCAGGCCACGCAGGCTGTGGCCGGAGGGGACCTGACTCAACGGGTCCCTATGAGTCGCCTGGAAGAATTGAGAGTTCTTTCCAGTTCGTTTAACCATATGGCTGAACAACTTCAAGAATTCCTACATCGGACCAAGTCAAGCGAGGAACGGTCTCGGGATTTAATTGCTACCACACCGGGCATTGTCTGGGAGGCGGATGCCATCACTTTCAACTTCACTTTCGTGAGCCAGCAGGCGGAACGCTTGCTAGGTTATTCGGTTGGGGATTGGAAGGAGCCTGGCTTTTGGGCGGATCATATTCATCCGGAAGATAGGGAACGTGCGGTAAATTACTGCGTAGAATGCACTGCCAATTTGAAATCGCATGAATTCGAATACAGATTTATCGGTAAAGATGGCCGAACCGTTTGGCTTCGGGATTTAGTTCGAGTGATTGCCGAAGATGCAAAACCGAAATGGCTTCGAGGAGTGATGGTCGACATAACCGAAAGAAAAATCATCGAAGAAAAACTTTTGGAAAGAAACCAGTTTATCGAATCCATTTTGGATATCACTCCAGATATATTATATATTTACGATATAGTTGAAATGAAAAACGTATATTCGAACAACGGAATTCAGCTTGTACTGGGGTATTCGGTCGAAGAAATTCAGGAAATGGGTAGTAAAATCCTACCAATACTAATTCACCCGGAAGATTATCAAGTCTATATGGATCGTATTGTCCCGAAATATGCGACTACCGGAGACAAGGATTTAATCGAACACTATTATAGAATTCGTCATAAAGACGGGAATTGGAGATGGCTGACCTCAAGGGAATTGATTTATAGAAGGAATTCGGACGGATCTCCTAAGGAGATATTCGGAATATCATACGATATAACAAAAAACAAACAAGCGGAAGCGACCATTTTGGATTTGAACGCAACGCTCGAGAAACGAATCGAAATTCGAACTGATGAATTGAAAAAATCGAATGAAAGTCTTGTAGAAGCCGTTCAGAATCTAGAAAAGACTATGCACGAGTTAAAGGATGCGCAAGGACAACTGCTTCTTTCGGAAAAATTAGCCACTCTCGGGCAATTGGCGGCGAGTATGACACACGAATTGAATACTCCGCTTGGTGCGATTGTTTCTTCCAATCGCGCTATACTTGATATTATTCAGGACGAAATAAAGAGCATACCGAATCTCCTTTCGAATTTGAACGAGGAAGATTTAAAAAGGTTTAAAATCATTTTGGATGTCGGTCTGAGGGAAGCTTCCCGTTCGGAAGAATTTCCGAATCGAACTTTGAGAAAGGAAGTATTTCGGACATTACGCGAATCGGGAATCAAAGATTATGAAAGTATCGCTAATTCCGTAATAGAAACCGGGCTGTACAGAGTCGAACACGATCTTCCTTGGCTGTTGCAAAGCGAGAACGCATCCGAGATTTTACAAGCTGTTGCTTCTCTATCTACGATCGTTCGACTCAGCAACGTAATTTCCATTGCGACTGGAAAGGCTTCCCATGTCGTGGAAGCTCTAAAAAATTATTTGAATCCCGGCGGAGAAGTTCAAGAAGACGAAATTTCCCTTGTAGACGTTAGGTCGGAGATCGAAACGATTCTGACTCTGTATCATAGTAAAATTAAGTACGGAGTCGAAATTGTTCGGAATTACGATACTAATGAAAAGTGCTTAGGTAACGCCGATAAACTAAACCAGGTCTGGATAAATTTATTGAATAATGGTTTGCATTCAATGGACTACAAAGGCAAAATGGAAATCATAATTGAAAAGAAAGAACCTTGGATTATAACTTCGTTTATAGATTCCGGCACCGGTATTCCAAAAGAAATTCAAGGTAAAATTTTCGAACCTTTCTTCACGACAAAAAAGCACGGCGAAGGCGTCGGTTTGGGCTTGGATATCTGTAAAAAGATCATCGAAAAGATGGGCGGAAGGATCGAATTTGAAAGTGCACCTGGTCGAACGAAATTTAGCGTGTGGCTAAAATCTGCTAATTCCAGTAAAGAGGCTCTACCGTGAAAAGTGTGTTTGAGCGAAATGCAATATTATGCGTCGATGACGAGCCTATAATTCTTATCACGTTGAAGCAAGAATTAAGAAAGCAATTCGGGGACGAATTCCAGTATGAAATCGCATTGAACGGAAACGAAGCTTTAGAAGTCGTAGACGAACTTGTGGAAGCCGGGGTAAACGTGATTCTGATTCTTTCGGACTGGCTGATGCCGGGACTTAAAGGAGATGAGTTTTTAATTTTGATTCATGCAAAGTATCCGAATATTCGGTCCATATTAATTACCGGGCATGTAGATGAGTCGGCAGCCGAACGAGTGAAGAGAGAGGCAGGAACGTACGCCGTATTTTCCAAGCCATGGGATTCGACTAAATTGATGGAAGCAGTTAGAATTTGTTGTAACAAAAATTAAGTCGTTTTTGCTTTCACGGTTTTCTTAACTTTCGGTTTTCGTAAAGCAGTATTTTGAATAAGAACGTCTTCCGGCCCGACGACCCTGCCGTCTCGAGATTTGACTTCAATCGGGAGTAAAGTTTTTCCGTATTTACGATCTACGAGAATTTTGTCCGGACAACCGCTACCGAACTGAAAATCCTCCCCCCATTGCCGAATCGCGACAAGTATCGGAAAGATACTTTTGCCTTTTTGGGTTAATATATACTCTTGGTAAGCGCTTCCGTCGGAAGCCGGAACGATTTCAAGAATACCTTCAGCGACTAGTTTCTGTAATCGAACGCTCAGGATGTTCTTCGCAAGTCCCAGGCTTTTTTCGAATTCGCCGAATCTTTTTTTTCCCATAAATGCGTCTCGGAGAATGAGGAGAGACCACCATTCTCCGAATGTTCCGAGTGATCTCGCGATCGGGCAGTCGTCTTGATCTAAATTTCTACGTTTCACGGATCTACCTCTTTGCCCGATATTCAAAGTTGTACTCTATCGATAGCTTTCCTTATTTGCCAAGATAAATTGGAGCTCCTGCCGGCGAATTACTAGTGCCTCCGTCGACGACTATTTCGGATCCTTGAATATAGGAAGAATCTTCGGACGCTAAGAACGCGACAACGTTTGCTATCTCGTCGGCTTCCCCGATTCTCCGTAAAGGTATGCTCATTGTGATGCCTTCCAGTCTGGCTTTTGCAGATTCGATAGGGCCCCAGATTGGAGTTTTAGTCGCTCCAGGGACGACGACGTTAACGCGAATTCCTTTCGGGCTTAGCTCGGCCGCTAACACTCTCGTCATGGCTCTAACTCCCGCTTTACTAGCAGAATAAGCCGAGTTTCCTCCAGGGCCTATCGAGCTCATAATGGAACCGTTTAATATTATAGATGATCCACGTTTTAATAAAGGGAGTGCGGCTTGGATCGTTAAAAATGCGCCCGTGATATTAACACGTAAGATCTGATCGAAGTCGATTTCCGATGTATTCCCTAATGGAGTAGGTTTTGCTATCCCCGCGTTCGCAAATACGGCGTCCAGTTCGCCGAAGTCTTCCTCCAGTGATTTGAACAGATTCTTCCGTTCATCGGAATTTAAAACATCGGCGCGGAACGCTTTTGCATTGGGTCCTAATTCCTTAACGGCGTTTTCAAGGGTATTTTTATCTCGACCGGTTATGGCAACTCGCGCACCTTCCGATACGAATTTGCGCGCGGTCGCTAAACCGATTCCGCTGTTCCCGCCGGTAATTAATATTCTCTTGCCTTCAAATTTCATGGTTTTCGTCTCCTGACGATCTGGTTTAATAATGAAACTAAGTTAGTTTTCGGAAAGTTGTATAATAATGCAACTACTTTTGGACCAACCGATATCATATTCACCGGTAGGTCGTTTGTTCCCAGGTTCGGATGCGTTGAATATATCGCCGAATTTTCCATAATTGTCGGTTATAGTCGCATTTTGTGAATCATAGGATGCTAAGTGAGGTCGCGGCGAATGATTTAATGGAACGCAGCGATTCTATCTATGATTTGAGTTCGAATATTCCAATTCCGGTCATTTTTTAAGAGTGTGATTTGGAGATATTCCGCCATAATTTGATTGCAGAAGGGAACTATAGTCATAATATCAAGAAAACCGTAAAAAACAAGAAAGCAGTTTTTTGAAAAGTTTCTAGAAAGGTTTTTCAAATTCTCGCTAAGAGAAACATAAAACCGTAATATTTAAAATTTAGTACATAATCAATCCACAAGACATTGGCTAATTCGTTTTTATCATTTTTCTTGCTTTTTTCGGCTCTACTCTCGTTACTTTTCGCAATCGGGGAAATTTTTTCGTTTTCAAGAGGTAATCGAAGAATCGTCTTGTTCGGGATTTTTCTATCCCTTTCCTATTTTCTATTCCACGCGTATCTTGTATCTTCTCGAAATATTTTACTTTTTCCTTATTTATTTCTCACTCACCTTCCTTGTTCGGCGGTTCTTGGCGCATTGTTGGAACGATATTTATTGTTGGCATGGGGAAACCCCGCCGAAAAACCTGGTAGATTTCTGCTGAAGATTTTACCGGCGCTAGGAATAGCTATCTGGCTTACTCCTTTTTACTTTCAGGATCGTGATGATAAAATCCGACTTTTAGAGAAAATCGCCGTCTCCGGGACCGATTGGCATGTAAAAATACCCGTGCTATTCACCATGTGTGTCTTCCTTTATTTTTTGGTCTCGGTTCTTGTACGACTATTCAGAACAGTTCGTTTTTCGGTCGTTAAAAAAGATATTAATTTAGCTACGATTCTATTTCTCAGTAGCTTTGCGATCTTGAGCACATTCATAGGATCCTATTCGGTCCTCTTCGGCGGAAAGGACCCTTTAGGCATAATTGGGGCTTGGCTTGGCCTTTTTCTTTTATTCATTTACGTTTATAGACAGAGATACCCGGAATTTTTTCTGGCGGTTCGTAAAGTCGTGGAGGAGGAAAAACGAGTTAAGGCATCCCAGTTGGGAAAGTTCGACCTTACCGATATCAAATCCAAGCTGAAAGATCTTTTTGAAAACGAGAGAATCTATAGGGAAGAGCAATTGACCTTATCTACTCTTGCGCGTCGTTTAGGATTGAGCACCCATCAGCTTTCGGAGTATTTGAACAACGAGGAAAAGAAGAGTTTCTTTCAAATATTAAACGAATATAGAGTCCGGGAAGCCATGGAGAAAATTCGATCGAGTCCGATGGATACGTTGCTGACTCGCTTATTCGTCGGGCTTCCGTTCTAAATCGACGTTTAACGATGTCTTTAGGCGGGAAACCGGTTTAACGCCTTCCGAATATAGAAAGCGAATCGTAAAAAGAAACGGAAAATAGGTCCGATTCGATCGGATCGGACACCTTTTTATTCCCGTTCCGATCGGTGCGGTCGAGTCAATTCTAAAAGTCGAGTATCTTTCCGTTATTCCTTCCGAGAGGTAATGAGATGCCGTCATGCGAGTTTAGTTGGGAATGTGCAAAATCGTTCGGGCTTTTTCAACTTACGATGAATTTTCTTCGGTACTATCCTGTTGCCGGCCTGGCTTTTTTCATCTTTTGGGTCTGGAAGAAGGGAACGTTTCAAAGGTTTAGAATTCAGAAACAATTCCCTAAAAGCGAAAGGATTATATCCGAAATTAAGCAGTCCGCCGTTACTCTATTTATGTTTAGCGGGATTGCATTCTCCGTTTATGTGTTAGCGGGATTCGGATATTTAAATCGGAAAATTTACTTCAATCTTTCCGAACACGGCGGCTGGATTTATGCGATATTTAGTTTTATTTTAATTACAGTTTGGCATGAAACATGGTTTTACTGGTTTCACCGTCTGATGCATCACCGGAAAGTATATCCGATAGTTCACTCCGTCCACCATCAATCAGTAAATCCGTCTCCTTTAGCCGCTTATAATTTCCATTGGTTAGAAGCGTTTCTTGAAGCGTTTTACGTGGTCCCCTTTATTTGTTTTGTGCCTATACATTTCGGCTTCTTTCTCGCTCACACGATATACGCCATGGTAATGAATATTTGGTGGCATCTTGGATACGAGTTCTTTCCTCGGGGATGGACAAGTCATCCAATTTTAAAATGGATTAATACTTCCACGCATCATAACTTACACCATCAGAAGTTTCACGGAAATTATAGTTTATATTTCAATGTTTGGGATAGAATTATGGGAACGAATTTTCCTTATTACGAATCTTACTTCGAGCAAATCGCTAAAGATCGAGATGAAGGAAAAGAAACTCCCGAATTCGTTAAAGAAGGGCTTGCAGACCAAGCAGGGTAGAGGATTCGGTAATACAATACAGGCGATTTCATCGATTCGGTTTTAAAGCGAGTTAAAGATTTTCACTCTCTTGTTTTTCAACCAATCGATCCAAAAGATCTTTGATCTTCATTATCGTACTATTCTCAGGCGAGAGTTCAATGGCAAACCTTATAGTAGAAGCAGCCTCGTCGAATTTTTTGAATACGATGTAAATTTGGGCTAAATTGATTAGATTCTTTAGATGACTCGGTTCTCTTAATCTTAAACGTTCCCCGAAGTTCAGAGCTTTTCTAAGTAATCCGGCTTTCCTTGCGGCAAAGGAAGCTATGTATAATATGTCATTATCTATGGGTTTTAAATCTAAATAATCTTCCGCATATCGTGCGGCTTCGCGATAGTTTTTAACTTTCAAATAAAGTTGAATGAAATTCTTTTTTACTTCCGGGACTCTATTGTTTAGCGTGTCTGCTTCTTCCAAAAACGAGATCGCTTCCTCCATCTCATCGCTCTTAGTCATTTTTCTTACTTTGACTAGAAGTTTTTTTATCTTTTCCTTTTCTTTCGCTTCCTCTGCGCTGACCTGTTCATTCGTTTCGGAGAATGAAAGTCTTATCATGGAAAGATCGTCCGTGAGAGGTCCGCGGCTTAAGATTCTCTCATAAATCCGTTTGAGATCGCCGCCTCCTTCCTCCACTAGTTTAAGAAAAAGTTGCTCGTCGTCGTTTAGGATTCTTCCTCCCATTTCGTCGGTGGATAGAAGTATATCATCCCTTCCGTCGGAACCGGCTATGATAACGTCTCCCGGCTCTAACTGAAACGTTTTTATGAAAACTCGTCCCTCCAATCCTGTCGTACCTAATTTCCGAAATAGAAGTTCGTTTTCGATAAAGGAAGCAATACCGTCGCGATACAAAACCGTCCAGGGGTGTTCCGCATTTATATAGTATAAAATTCCGCTTTGATCGTCTACGAGTCCCATCACTAATGAAACCAACATCGATCCGTCGAAACTTTCGAAAACTTTATGAAGTTCCGTAAAGGCGCTCTTCAGCCAATATTCCGGAGATTGTAGGCGAATCGAACCGATCAAACGTGTGCGTTCGATAATGGATTCGAATACGGCCCCCAAAACCAAGGCTCCTCCGGCCCCTTGCATGGATTTTCCCATGGCGTCCGCGTTTAGAAAAACAGTGAAGGATCTGTTTTTGAGTTCGATATGATTCGCGATATTCATATCTCCTCCGATCTCTTCTTCGTAGTTTCGGAATGAGAATTTCTTTTTTTGCTCAAGGAAGAAATCTACTTTCACTTTTTCTTGTGTAGCTTTATTTTCACCGAGAGGCCGTATTAATAGGGAAGTCAGGAAATAGTCGCCGTCTTGTTGTTGTTTTAGCTCCTTGATCTCATCTAATGTGTGCTCCAACTCTCTCGTTCTTTCTTTTACCTTTCCTTCCAGCTCTGCGGCATATTGCTCCAACCTCGCTCTTGCCGCCTTAATCGAAAGAGTCATCCTATTGAAAGAACGGGCAATAAAACCGATTTCGTCTTCCACATGGGGAACTAGTCGGTAATCTAAGTTACCTGAATTAACTTCTCTTAATCCTATCACAATGTTATCTAAAGGAGTTAATAATGCACCTTTAAAGAAAAGTCTAAATCCTACGGCAGTCACGAACACTATTGATAGCAGGGAAACGACCAATATCAAAGCCGGTTGATGAAGGTATCGTCTCAAAGATTTGTAATCGAATCCGGCTTCGTAAATTATTCCGGTCTTGGGATGAGTGTATATGTATGAAACGTAATATTTCGGCCTTTCATCCCCCGGACGAAATGTCCGGATTCCTCGGTATATTCTTTCACCTTCCTCTCGAATCGGAATCAAGGTGGATAGGAATATATTGTTCATCTCTTCGCCATTTTTTCCGCTTTCGACTTCGGACAGGAATATTTTCGAAAATGATTCCAGAGTCGCCGATACGCCGGGCTCTTTCGAAACGAAAAGCTTGGATGCTAAGGATTTATCATTCTTTTGCGGCGAATTATAGAATTTACTTCGAATTACCCTTAACTTACTTTCCAAATGAATAAAAAAACTATGAACTACTTCATCCGAGACGATTTCCGATCCTTTTGAGAGTAAAAACTCTCTTAAACCGGCCCGATATACGGAGAAATGCTTTGGATCCTGCCGTATAATTTCAGACGAACGTTCCCAGCGCTGATCTCCTTTTAGGTTTCCCAATCGGATTAGTTTACTTTTATAATAGAGCATTCGTAACTCGTCTTTATCATCGGCTCCAGTTCGTTTATCCTTGCTTCCGAACTCGGTTTCAATTTTTGATGTTTCGGGATCGAAAGAAACTAGGTAAGAAAGATCATCCGGCCTTTCTCCGTTTAAAACGACTAATCGGGTGGTTTTCGTTTGAATCGTATCGAAGGACGATTCGTAACCGTTGAGAATTGCATAGCCGACTAACTGAAATACGAGTAAAAAAGTCGCCATAGCGACGCCGACGATCCGACTAAGTATGGTCGTTCGCTCTTTGGTGATATTTATATATAAGACGATCATGATGAAGTAGCCGGCGACGAGGGTTAGATCCGCGCATTGCTGATACGCCGCCCGAGAAACCGTCCCGTCCCTGCTTAATGCGTTCATAATTCCCGAAAAGATGCTTAGAAAACAGTACGACAATAAAATATAAATAACTGCCCTTCTTTGTTTACCTTTCTCAACTACGGCTCTCCAGACGCCTGCCGCAATTAGGCATATGATATAGATCAAAACTATTAGCGAAAATATTTTATAAAACAAGGGTGTTTGAAAATCCCAGTGATGACTTCCAAATACGAATGTTCTTGTAGCCCTTAACGAAACCGTTACGTAGAATCCTGTAACTATTAAGATTCCTAAGTATTGGATTCCAAAAAGAATTAACCCGATTTTTTCCTTTTGGGGTTCCGGAAAATAAAAGAAGAAAAGAAATAAATGAATTAAGCTGATTAAAGGAATCGGAATCATGAACCATCTATGGAAGATTGTCCATTCGTCATAGGATGAGAAACCGACAGCGTACGCGGAATGATAGAAAGTCGTGATTAAAGTGGCGATGCCTATGTTGAGCGCCGCCTTGCTTCTATCCTTTATTCCGAGAAAAAAAAATGCCGCATACGCCGAGAATAAAGCCGCTAGTAGGGAGCCGAACG
This sequence comes from Leptospira broomii serovar Hurstbridge str. 5399, assembly GCF_000243715.2. Taxonomy (NCBI): domain Bacteria; kingdom Pseudomonadati; phylum Spirochaetota; class Leptospiria; order Leptospirales; family Leptospiraceae; genus Leptospira; species Leptospira broomii. Next base: position 524,496 of record NZ_AHMO02000011.1, on the reverse strand, counting down.
AGTAAAAATTGAAATAAATCGGATCCATATGCGGGCGGGACTCCGTAGCATCACAAAAAATAGAGGGACGTCAAGGAAAATAGTTATTGCATTCGTCTTTTTCGAACAATGCGTCGAATATATTCCGCAAGAAGCTTATCTAACGGAAATCCGAATTTTGATTAGGAATCTTCGAATTAGATTGGTTGTTTCTTCCTGCTATTTTGAGCCGGCAGCAACGCTAAACTAATCTGACACACATCTTACATTTTGCGACGCAAAATGTGCGGAAAAATATTGTTAAACGAATAAAAGTTTCCTTTTAATTAGTAAGATTCCAACGTCTAAGTTATCCTAAAGAACCTGTTAATATTCAAGTAGGGAGTAGTTGTAATGAAGGGGACGATCGCCGGAATTAACGGAAAAGATAGCAAAGTGATTATTATGACCGATTTTGGATATACGTACGGGATTGCGAACGTCGAGTATATGCGAGTAAATCAAGTAGTCTCCGGCGACCTAAGAGGCAACGGTTTCGAAATTCTCACAAATCTTAATTCCGGCGACGATTTTGTATTGGAAATCGAAGCTTATGATTGCTCCGAAGAGGCAGCTCTTCTTCTTTTGAATGAAAATTAAAAGTATAACTTACATTCGTAATTAATGAAAAAGAGAGTGAAAGAATTTTCTTTTTAGATTATGCAAGCAAATAGAGTAGACCCCGCCCTTAAGGGGGTTTTTTTATTGTCCAAGGCATTCGCTGCATAAGCTTCCGAGCAAAATGCGGCGGCTTTCTCTCTCGGATAGCCTTCGAAATTACGCGACCATTCGACAATACTTATCTAAAGAACCCGAAGTAATCTCATCTTTCATATTGTAGAAATTCGTATTTAAGTCGCTTTCACGCCATTCCGCCAAACACTTTAGTATAAAACCATATTCTTTTGCTTCGAAAGAGAAGAAATATATGTAATTGGGACGAATTTAATATCGGTAGTTGTCGAGAATCCGATTTTCATAGAAAATTCTCAGCTTACGAATCATTGCCATGAATTTTCCTTTTTTCTCAAGTTCAGGAAATTTGCTATCACCGATTTTTTCGAGAAATGCGCCAATTGTTTCTGAAATGCCGCAGATATGATTGAACTAGATTCACTCAGGGGGAGAAAAACAATTCATTCTTCACAAAATTGCGGCGATCGTTGCCGGTGGAACACAAATCGAATACATTACTCAAGGGTATATAGTTCTTATAATTAATAATTTATAATGCGCCAATTTTTTTTAAGCCATCACTGTTGATCGGCCTGTTAAAACCCGTCCTTGTATTTAGGTCGAAAGAAATATTTTCCGTACGCGCTCGATAAGGTTCGCCGGAATATTAGGATAGCTTCGTGTCAAAGTTTATGAGTGCCGATTTGATTGAGGATTTTACCGGGAGGAATTTTTTGTCCGATCAGAGAAACAATATCCTTTATATAGATTCCGATACCGCCTATGCCGAAAATCTATCCACATATTTTGAGAAAGGAAAATACGGCATTATATACGTGTCTTCCGTTGCGAATGCTTTGGAGAACTGCATGTTGACAGAGCCGCCGGCGATCATCGTTGATCCCAGCTTTACTGACATCGATTGCACGAAATTTCTGAGATCTTTAAGAAAATTGTCTCCGGGTAGCGTTTTCTTCATAAATGCGGCGTCGGAATCGCTCGATCCGAATATATCTTCGTTACCTTGGATTCATAGCGTATTGGATAAGGGGCAAGATATCCATCTAATCGTCGAATGCATTTCTGCCGTGCTTAGCGAAAAAGAAAGTCGTCTTAGTGAATTTCATAAGAAGGCATTAAATGAAGAGAATTTGGTATCCGAAGTAGCCTGGCTTCAATGGAAGGAGAATCGAAGAAGCTCGGAAAGTCTTACGATCGGTAAAAATATTCTAGATAATTTGACTCATAGCATTTCTCAGGGGCTAGGCATCGGTTCCTTAATTACTAGATTGGATTTGGTCGAATCGTTTCTCGTTCGCGAGAATGGACGATATTCCGTACCTATCGATTTGCTTGATTCCATTTTTGAGAACAAGGATATACTTCGCGATTGGACCGACAAACTAGAAAAATTCAGATCTTTGTTCGATCTTGCTATACATAAAGAACGTACCCTTTTTGAAACCGTCCTATCTTCGATTAGATCCAGCATCGCTGAATTCGAAGAATACGCCAAAATTAAGAATCAGCAGATTTTCTTCGAAGATAGATCGTTTGATCAATTCGTCTATTCGCATCCGGATTTTGTGAAGTTTTCATTTAAAGAGCTGATGGTGAATGCAATGAAGTTCTCCCCGGAGAACTCAAAAATTCATATTCTCTTATATTCCAATCGGAGCTATATTTCGCTTATCGTCATGAATGACATTTCGATCGGCGAGACAGGAATTTCCGGTATCCCCGAGGAATACTATTTCAAAGTCTTCGAACCTTTTTTCCGTTTGAATCATATTTATGACGAGCGATTTCATGCCCTCGACTTCGGGTTCGGAATTGGATTGAATTTGACTCAAAATCTTGCAAGACAATCGGATTGTAAAGTATCGATATACGAACTAAACGATCACACAAGCGAGTCTTGTTCTCGAAGAGTGGCCGCCGAGCTACAGTTTCCGATATGTTGATATATTATGAAATTGAGTATTTGAGGATTTTAATTTCAAATGAATAATGCCCGGTATAGAGTCATCGCGATTTGCATTTTGATGGAAAGATATCTTCGATGCAATTTTAATTTGAAAGAGGCTGTTCCGGATTGGTGGAAGATCGAGCCGGAACTTTGGGGTGAGCGTTATATTCACGAGTTTAACGAGGAGGATAAAAGACATGTCCTTTCAGCATTCTCCTCCCGTTCGGAAGCTTTAAAAGCATTTCTTCGCGACGTAGGACCTCTTGTGGGAGAGAATATAGATCGAATTCGTTCCGAAATAGAAATAGAAAGTCGAGTTTAAGATCGAATGTTAGAATCGATGATACGATATGATAGAAAGTTATTTTTTTGTTCTATATTTATGTAATAATATATCAATAATATCAGTTTATTATTAATATATTAAGTTTCTTGGTTGATCGTTTAAAGTGGCTCGCCGTAGAAGAGGGATAGATGGAAGTTGATTATGTGAGTTTGTTGAAGGATTTCCTGGCCGAATCCGCGGACCTGCTCGATTTAGCGGAACAGGCAGTGCTTGATATTGAAAAAGAATATAAACCAGAACAGGTAAATACTCTATTTCGCGTAATCCACACTATTAAGGGAAATTCAGCAATATTCGATCTTCCTGCAGTATCAAAAGTATCACATTCTCTGGAGAGCCTGTTAAATTATAGACGAAAGACCGAGACCAAGCCCTCCGATGAGGAAATCGCGCTTATTCTTAATTGCTTAGATGAAATTCGAAAAATGCTCTCCCAGGTAGAAAAGAATAGTGAATGGGATGTCGAAGATCTTTTGATTCGAATTAATTCCTTTTTAACGGTATTCGAATCCGGTGAAAAAGCCAGCTTCGGTTTGTATCCTCGGAAATCGGAAGAAAAGAATGGGGAAAAAATCGTTCCGAAAGAAAAATCTAAAGTTTCCATTCCTAAGAAATACGTGGAGAAAGCAAAAACCGAGAATAGCTCCCTGTTTTTTTTAAAATATCAATCCAAAGAAATCGACGAGGAAGCAGGAAATGATCCTGTCTCGACGGTCGTTTCGACAGTAGGTGAAATCCTACTATCCGGCCAACTGGACTCCTCTCAAAACGGATCGTCCAAGAACGGTTCCCATAAGCGGTACCTCGTTGTCTTATCGAACTTAAGCGTAGCCGAAATATCAAGGAAAACGAATATTCCAACCAATGCATTCATAGCTGTCGTTGAGAGTCGAGAGAACGGACGAGTCGAAAACGGATTTCATCCTATTTCGAAGCCGAAGGACGAATCCTCTTCATTAGTAAGAGTCGACGCGGCGAATGTTCAGGCGGAGTCGTATTTAAGAATTCCTCTTCAAACTCTCGATCATATGATTAATTTGGCGGGCGAGACAATTATCGTTCGAAACCAATTATTACAGAAAGTGGAATCCTATCAGGATCACTCGTTACTGTCAATCGTGCGAAACCTAAGCCAACTCATTACGTTGTCGCAAGAAAGCATAATGAGGACTCGTCTTCAAAAGCTAGAATCGTTTTATAAAAAAATTCCGCGACTAGTTAGAGACTTGGAGAAAATCACAGGTAAGGAAGTCGAGCTCCATCTTGAAGGCGGGGAAGTCGAGTTGGATAAGAATATTATCGATACGATTTCAGATCCGATTACGCATATGATTCGGAACGCAATCGATCACGGTATCGAGACTGCAAGCGAACGGACGGCTTCCGGAAAGCCGGCTAAAGGTAATATCCTGTTTTCCGCTGCTTTGCGAGGAGGGAACGTTATCCTGAAAGTAAGCGATGACGGACGCGGCCTGAATTTCGAAAGGATTAGAGAGAAGGCCATCGAGCGGGGAATACTTAGCCCGGAGGAAGCGGAGAGAAAATCGACGGAAGAGCTAGCGGAGTTAGTCTTTATTCCAGGCTTTAGCACTTCGCAGTCCGTATCTTCAACATCCGGTCGCGGGGTCGGAATGGACGTCGTGAAAATGAATTTTCAGAAGGCCGGCGGTTCGGTTTCGATATCTTCGGTCTCCGGAAAGGGAACGATTATTAGCGCAACACTCCCTCAGACTTTATCCATAATAAACTGTCAAATGGTAGCGACTGCCGGTATGCATCTTGCTATTCCGCAAGCTAATATTAGCGAATTGATATTGTTGGATCGAAAATTAGTTTCTTCGATAGAAAATAAGGAGGTCTATCAGTTACGCGGGCATTTACTTCCTATACTAAGTGCAAATAAGATCCTTCAACTTTCGAATAGTTCTATTACGGAAAGCAGATATTTAGTCGTTGTCCACACCGAGAAGCATCATTTCGGATTGCTTGTCGAAGAGATAGAAAATTCCGAAGAGATCGTAGTAAAGCCGTTAACTAAGGATTTAGCCCGCCTTAATTTGTACACAGGCGCCGCGATTCTTGGAGACGGGAGTGTTAGCCTTATTTTGGATATATCCGGAATTGCCAAATATCTCAGCCTTCAAGCGAATATTCTGGAAGAAACAAAATCGCTTTCAGTGAAGGAAAAAATATCACAGGATCAGTACCTGCTATTTGCAGTGAGAGGTCAATTGTTCGGTATAAACTCGAACGACGTTCAGAGAATCGAACTAATCGATATTAAACAAATCGAGTATATTATGAAGAGAGAAGTAATTCAGTATAGAGGCGAAGTTTTGGAGCTTTGCCGACTGGAGAATTACTTTAACCTCTCGAACGAGCAAGTTCATTCTCAAAGTACCGTTATTCTTATGCACTTCGAGGATGGCAGAAAAGGTTTACTAGTCGAAGAAATCGTAAACGTAGTCGAGGAAATTCCGTCGTTTACCAAAAGCGAGGATTTGTCCACAGGAGTATTGGGCAGCGGCGTCATCTCCGAACAAATCGTAATCATAATAGATGGTAAGACGGTGATGAGTAAGATAAGTAGGAATTTGACATTAGTGGATATACACTAATGAAGGAAACTTGAATGGATGAAATAAATAATAAACAATTTCTATCTTTCTTTCTTGGCAGAGAAATATACGGAATACCTCTTGCCGAATGCAAAGAGGTGGATCATAATAAAAAAATTTTAAGGATACCTTGTGCACCTCCTTATATAGAAGGAATAGTGAATCTAAGAGGAGACGTCGTGACGATATTGAATCTTCAGAATCTATTCGGAAAGAAATCAAATCCGGATAAAGATAAGTATTCTATCATAAGATTGAAGGGTAAGAAACAGGCTTTTGCCATTCTTGCAGACGAAGTTTCGGATATCATCGAAGTATCCGAAAAGAATTTCGAGCCTTGTCCCTCCCATTTGGATGAGCGGGAAAGCCGGTATATTCGAAATGTGGCGGTATTTAAAGGCGAAACGTTAATCGTCTTAAACCATGAAGAATTATTGCATTTAGAGGACGCGTAAGAGGAAAAAAGCATGTTTAACTTTGTTTCACAAAAGAACCAAGTAGAGAGCGAACGGAAACAAATGTCCGTTTCAGTCACAGACCAAGAAGTTACGATGCGCGATGGGACTACGCTCGTTTCGATGACCGATTTAAAAGGAAAGGTCATATACGCAAACAGGGAATTCTTGGAAATCGCAGGTCTTACCGAAGATGAATTGGTAGGCAAACCGCATAATGTAGTTCGCCACCCTGATATTCCTCGAAGCGTCTTTAAAGATTTTTGGGATACGATACAAGCAGGCAAACCTTGGAGAGGGATCGTAAAGAATAGGAGTAAAAGTGGAGATCATTATTGGGTCGATGCGAATGTTGCGCCTAGAATCGAAAACGGCAATACGGTCGGATACATTTCCGTTCGGAGAAAACCGAACCGATCTCAAGTGGAATCGGCGGCTAAACTGTATAAGGATATATTATCCGGTAAGACCACATTGGATTCCACCAGCTCAAGATGGCTTTCCATCCGTTTCAAGTTAACGGCGTATATCGTTGCAAACGTAATAGGACTTTCCTTTTTGGCAGGTTCGATTTATTTCGGTTTAAATCATTTGATCGCGTATACGGGAGCGGCTCTTTTTGCGGTAACGCAAATAGTATGGGGATTTTATAATATAGGTTATATTTTGAAACCCTTAAAAGAGTCCACTCAGGTTGCGAATAGAATTGCGACGGGAGATCTATCGGTTAACGTTGTTCATAACCGAAATGATGAGATTGGAGAATTAGACAAAGCTATTTTAAGCATGCTGATCAATACGGCCGGATTGATCGCTAGATTGAAGGAAAACGGGGATATTTTACTCCAATCTTCCAGCGATCTTTCCGGCGCTAGCTTAAATTTATCTTCAGGAACCGAGCAGATGTCTCAGCAATCGCAAACGATTGCGGCAGCTGCCACTCAGATGAATCAAAATTTGAGTATGGTTTCAAGTTCGATTGAAGAGATGTCTGTATCGGTCGGAGAGGTAGCGAAGAAAGCTGCGGACTCCGCCAAGATCGCTCGAGAAGCTAACTCAACCGCACTCGAAACGGGCGAAGTTGTAAAAGAACTCGGTGAAAACGCGAGAGAGATCGGTAATGTAATTGAAAGTATTTCGAATATAGCATCACAAACCAAACTTCTCGCATTGAATGCTGCTATCGAAGCGGCCGGCGCAGGAGACGCGGGAAAAGGTTTTGCAGTGGTTGCGTCCGAAGTAAAAGAGTTGGCGCGACAATCCGCAGAATCTTCCGAGGAGATTAAAAACAAAATTTCAGCCATCCAAAGAAGCACTGAAAGAGTGATCGAATTTATCGGTCGTATCACGAACGTGATAGCCGAAGTGAATCAAATCAGCGGTAGCATCGCTTCTGCGGTCGAAGAACAATCGATCACAACGAAGGAAATAGCGACGAATATTAGCCAGACGGCCTTAACCTCGAACGACGTAACTAAAAATATTAACGGCATATCGACCGCTTCCGTGGATGGTGCAAAAGATTCTGGTCGCGTATCTAAACTTTCACAATCGTTGCAGGAATTAGCGGCGGGTCTTACCTCGTTGGTAAACCAGTTTAAGATTTAATGAAGGATTAAAGGAAGAGGAATTACGATGGGGCACCCTATGGAATTGACGGGAGATATAAAGAAAATTTCGGTTTTGGCCGTAGATGATTCTCTCGTTTATAGAAACCTACTCAGGGCCGCGTTCTCTCAAGACCCTGAGATCGAATTCCTCGGAGCCGCGATAGACGGTAAATACGCTTTACCTAAGATCGCGCATCTTAAACCGGATTTCGTAATCTTGGATGTAGAAATGCCCGAGATGAACGGAATTGAAACCTTACGCGAAATTAAAGCAAACTATCCGGCCACGAATGTGATCATGCTTAGTTCTCTCACAATGGAGGGAGCTAAGGTCACGATAAAGGCGATGGAGATGGGTGCTCTAGATTTCGTATCCAAACCGGATGGTCTTTCCGAATCTGCCGAAAGAATCGGAGAGGCGTTGGAGCAGTTAACGGCTAAGATTAAAGCAATCCACGCGCAGAATTACAGTAAAGCTAAGAATATCGTAAAAATAGATTCGATTCGTAGAATTCCAAAAAGTTCTTTCAAACGGAAATATGCGATTTGTGCCATCGGCATATCGACCGGAGGTCCCCAATCGTTGCGAGATTTGTTTTCTAGAATTTCGACCGAGATAGAAGGAAGTATAGTCGTTGCTCAGCATATGCCTCCGCTTTTTACCAGCTACCTCGCCGAAAACATCTCCCAAGTTACAAAATTAAAAGTTAAAGAAGTGGAAAATGGCGAGATCCTAGAAAGTGGATCAGCGTATATCGCTCCCGGCGGTAAGCAACTTGAGATTTTCCAAAGCCAAAAAGGTCCGATAGCAAAAGTATTCGACGGTCCTTTGGAAGAACTGTGTAAACCCTCCGTAAATATATTATTCAACTCCATCGCGAGCAATTTTCCAAACGAATCGATCGGCGTCATTATGACGGGGATGGGCGAGGATGGATATATTGGAATGAAAGAAATGAAAAAGTCCGGAAGCCTATTATTGGCTCAAAGCCAGGAAAGTTGTGTCGTATTCGGAATGCCTAATAAACCGATTAAGGATGGTCTAGTAGACGAAGTGCTCGATATTCAAGGTATAGCGGATAAAATATCCGATTCCATGGGAAGAGGATAGATTAAATGAAAGAAGAGATGATACACTTTGTAAACGTCCTGCAAAAAGCGACCGGAATCTATCTGAGCGAGGAAAAGTTATATCTCTTGGAGAGCAGATTATCGGATATGATGACCGACCATCAAATCAGTTCTTTTCTAGATTTTTCAAAGAAATTTGAAAACAACCATGAGGAAGATTTTAGAGACCAAGTCATCGAGAGAATTACTACTCATGAAACGAAATTCTTTCGCGATACAAGCATGTTCGAAGCAATTACAGAAAGGATACTTCCCGAAATAGTCGAACGGATGGAAGAGCGCTCTAACGAATTAAAAGATCAGAAAATTCGAATATGGTGCGCCGCTTGTTCCACCGGACAGGAGCCGTATTCAATAGCTATAGCAATCAAAGAAAGATTGCCGCATTTATATAAGAATGTTCGAATTCTCGCTACGGATATCGCAAAGGAAACAATCGAAAAAGCAAGAATAGGATGCTATTCTCCTTTTGAAATCGGTCGCGGATTGGAAGAATATCATACGGATCGTTATTTCGACAAAGCGGAAGACGGAAAATTTAAAATAAAGGATGAAATTAAATCGATCGTGGAATTCGAACAACACAATTTGATTTCTCCTGATTTTCCTTCCGGTTTTGACCTCGTTCTTTGTCGAAACGTTTCCTACTATTTCGATATGAAGGAACGAGCAAATTTGTTCGGGAAAATCTATAAATCGATGAATCATGACAGTTTTCTAATATTAGGCTCGGCGGAATCAATTTCAGGTTTCTCGAATAATTTCATTATTCGAGAATTCGGACTTTGTCGTTACTATGAAATTAATTCGACAAGTGTAACATTATTTTAAAGGAGATATAATATGGGTACGGTTAGAATTCTCGCGGTGGATGATTCTGCGACCATGCGAAGTTTAGTGCAGCAAACTTTGGGAATGGGCGGATACGACGTTCTTTTGGCTTCTGACGGTAAGGAAGGGATCGAAAAGTTCGGAGAAGGTCCGTTCGATCTTGTGATCACCGATATCAATATGCCCGTGATGGACGGAATTACATTCATACGTGAACTTAGAAAAATCGATACAAAAGTTCCTATTCTTACGCTCACAACCGAGTCCGAAGAAAGCATGAAGCGAAGCGGCGCAGCGGCCGGAGCGAACGGCTGGATTGTAAAACCATTTCGTCCGATTCAATTTTTGGATATTATTAAGCAAGTTCTTCAATCAGATATCGCTTGATAGAGAATATTAACTGAATCTGAATTCGTGTCTCTGCTGCCGTTGAAGGTAAACGAAATATTCGTTGGAAGATTCAATCGAATCTAGCAAATCGAAAATCTTATTTTGGGAAGAGAGATGAAGGATTTTGATAAAATTTATGCCATCTATATGGATCAAGAAACGAAGCAATTCCATATTTTGGAATCCGTCTTGGTCTTTAAAGAAAATAGACCGAAATTTCAAGACACCGTCTGCAATCTAAGAGTTGCAGATTCAGGGAACCAGACATATACTCACTATGATTTGTCTTCTCTTCTCCGAATCATTAAATTAAAGCCAAACTCTTTTTGCGAAGAATGCAAATCGTATATTTCATCGGATTTCGTGAATTTTAGCTTCGAGACTTTATAGATATTTATCAGTAAAAATTGATACGTAATAGATAAGATTTATTCGTCTATTAGAATATAAAGAAAAAGTAAGATTTGCGTTAGTGAAGATCGGGCTACCCAATTTAAGTTTAGATCGACGAGCGGATAAGTAAGCGGATTTGAAATTTGGGGGAATTTAAACAATGAATAAATTTATTCTATTAACTAGTCTATGGATTTTGTGGCTTTATTCGGTTCGGGGGAACGTTCAGCTGGGAAGTTACAATTCTGCACAAGAGTGCAAGGCCGCAATCGATTCGGATCAAACTGGATTACTATTCTGGAAAACCCGCTGTTTAGAAACCAAATAATCCATTTGAGTTTATTTGAAACTGTAAGTCGGACTCAAATTTTCACCGTTTAAAATATACGATAAATGTGCAACCTCGACCCGACTGTGTTTTTTACTTCAATCTTATCTCTATAGGATTCGGCGTGACTATTTGTAAGAAATAGCCCGATTCCTCCGGCATTTCGGTTTTGCCGTATTTTATTCGTTTAATAATACAAAACGATTTTTTTCCCAATGATAGACGATCGAGGGCTTTTTATAGTAATCTTCGGGATTCTCTCCGACTAAAGAAAAACGACAGGCGATGTCGTTGTAGTTCCCGATCAAGGAACAATGTATGTGGGCAGGAATCGAATCTTTAGGAAGATGCTTCAAGTTAATTGGTTCGAAATATTTAGCTTTTATTCCGGGGAAAATTTGATCCGTAATCTCTTTCCAGGAATTACTTTCGTTTTTATAAAATTTAAGCGATAAGGTCTCCGAAGAATCGGTGTCCGAATATGTGCGTATGATTCCGATGATATCCGAATGTTCTGCATTCTTCCAGGACGCCAATACGATATCCGATGTTCCTTCCAGTAAACCCGCACGTAATTGGAGAGTATTCGGCGAGGATTCGATTAACGCGTATTTTTCCATCCCTCTCGTGTCATAATGATTCTTAAAATTAAGCAACGCAGCGATACGCTGTTCATCAGTCTTTAATCCGAAACCTAGAAATTCCTTAGGTAGGCGAAAGAAGTAATCCACTACGGTTTTTTCCCGATATTTTATCGGGTCGGTTTCCTCGGCCAGGCTATCGCCAGAGCAGGACGTTAACAGATTGACGAATTGTATTAAAATAGCGATATATTTTATCATAATATTGTAAAGAACGATCCTAATCTACCTTTCGAATTCCGTCTTTCGTTCGTTTTTTTAGAAATGGTCCTATCCTTTGAATGCTGTGCTTTATTCCGCTTTAAATCAGAGCTTGAGCATCGTTAGAAAAAAATTCGAAACGTCTCATTTTGATTTAGTCAGTCAAAATAATTGCCGTTCACTCGATCCGAATCATATCTACGATATAAAGAAGGGAGTCGTGAAAGTTTTCCTTTGATCAGGACGGATATGCATTCTCCGTCGAATTAAGCGGTAGGCGGTGGAAGAGATATAAGTAATTGAATTAATAATTGCGGAGAACTAGAAGATTTAAGCTGATCCAAAAAAACGGAAATTCGGTTAACTGATACTAGATCGAATCCCGATTTTGGGAGGAATTTGTTTTGAAGATCAAATGGCGCCTGAGCTTCGAAATAAGATCCTGAAAAAAGACCGTCATGATCTTTGAGATTATGCCTGATGGGTTTGACTCGAAGAATTGTTTGCGAAAAACCTGTCCAATTTCCGTTACAAATGTCGATCGTATCAATGATCGCATCCATTGATACTGAATAAAGTATTACTAAAAGGACTGTCATTCGTCCGAATTTAGCACTTCGATTCATTCTGCTTCGCAAAAGAGGCATTTGTTAAACCTTGCTTCGAAAGACTATTTCCAAAAACAAACGTCAAGACGAAAACTTACTCCGCATTTATTTTAGGATTTCAATCTGGTATCAAAACAAAAACAAAACTCTTACTTGTCTACGGCTTAAGTAATACTCCTGAATTGGAGCCCCTGACTTGATGTTTAAACGGAGAGTTAAGGAAGTTGGGTTTAGCTGAGGAGAGCAAAAAATCTTCGGAAGAGAGTCGTTCAAAAAAATTTTATTCGGTTAATAAATCAATTGAAAGTTGAATTTCGTACAGGGATAATTTCTCCCGCGATTAAATGCATTATAAATTCAACAATAAATTCAAAGTGATATCGGGAGTTGAGTTAGGAACAACGTATTAAACTAAAGCCATTAGTTTATCGTTCCGTATGATCGAATATTTATGATTCCATTACTCGCTTTATAAGGATCATTTGAATTGAGCGCCTTCCAATGCGCCGGCCGGGGCCTTGAAATTGATTTCGAAAAGATCATAATCGGATTCTCGCAATCCGCTTACATATGCGACTGAAATTCCTAAATAATATTTTCCATTATATTTGAGAGCTTTCAATGCGAAGCCTGCCATTTCCTCGGATGTTACGGAAAAGGGATGAACTTTACCCCTGGATTCATCGAGATAGAGTCCTTCATACGTTCCAACTAATGTTCCTTTATACTCGAGACTGAGTATTCTTCCGACGACTGAAAAATTTCTTTTTCCGCCAGTTTTTCGGTCTACGAACTTGTCCACCGAAGCATCTTCGTTTGCGTGGATCCACACCGTAAGGCGCTCTTTCGGATCCCGCGCTTTGGATGTTTTTGGCAAGATATTTTCCTGAAATTGAGCATCGACAACTTCTCTATCCGTAGACAATGAGATCGCTTTGATGCGGTGAATTCTATATTGGACCAATATGGTTTGGTTTAGATTCTTGCTAAGGAAGTTTACGAGATTTGCATTTTCAGGTCGGACGCTAAATGCCGCCTTCTTTTTTACCGGCGTAAAGCACTCGTCTTTTGCGGCTTCACAATCTTCCAACGGTTCAAAGTAAGTTAATTCCAGAATACCTTCGTACGATTCATAGATTATCCCTCTACTTTCAAATTGAATCAGCTTGGCGACCATCCAACCTTCCGAAAACGTTCCGAACGCTGAGACTGGAGTCGAGATATGGAAGTAGAGTATCGAGGAAATTAGAAAATAGAGAAGCTGTTTTACATTCATACTTTGCCTATCGATTTGACGTAACGCTGGCCGTTAATTAAACAATTGTAGTTTCGCCGATTCTCGATAAATCGACCCGACATTAACGATTCGATAAATTTCTTGCCTGATTTGATCGCAGTATTAGACCTTTTTGGTCTCGCTTTAGGTTTATTTTTTGTGTTTTTACGCATAGGCGATCGCTTTTATCGATTAAGAGTTTCGTAGGAGATGCACGAATTATAGGCTTTGAATTTCTCAAAAGGATCGTGTTTGTCATTAAATTATTCGGATTTTTCCCCGGCGACGGAGTATCCGAGTCGAACGGTATCTTGGCGAGTATTTATCCATCGATTTGTTTAAGGAAACTCGTCAGAGTCCGGAAAGAAATAACTGAATGTTAGACAAGATTTAAAACGTTAATTATGAATCGACACTTCTGCCCGAGAACTCGAGCGGAATTTAAGCGACCTTAAGAAGCGGGCTAACGACCGACAGAATAATAGAAGCAGGAATTATTTATCGTAAATGCAGGACGAACGGCGATCGGTTCCATATTCGAATTTTTACGGACGACTATTTTGAAAAAAATGTAATATCAAATAATAATATTATATTTATATAACATTTTTATAGAATGGATTCATGTCTTTTAATTTCTTCCGTATAATTACCTCCGGAATTCATTTACTCAATATTCATTTTCTTTGAAAAAACAATATTGACAATGACGAAAAACAGGTAAAGTATCTTTACTTCGAATTCACCTTATTTAAAATTAGATCTTTTTAGAGAGCTAACCGTTTATGATGCTCGATTGGAATGAATATCAGGGACAGCTACAAACGGCTATTGCCGAGATCGGAAGGATTAGCCCCAAAATTCTTCGAGGGTATAGAGGACTTAGCGAAGAGGGCTTTCTTAGACGGTAAAACTCGGGAGCTGATTATCTTGGCTGTCACAATTACAAGGCAATGCGACGGATGTATTGCGGCTCAACACGGACGCGGCCAGCAAGTCAGGAGAAAATAACCGAGGCTTTAGGAGTTGCCATTGAGGTAAATGCGGAGGCGGCGGTTACATATTCGGCAAGAGTCATCGATTCATATAAGATCAAAGCAAAAAGCTAATGACTTCCCGATTGGATGAATGCGTTTGAAGTAATTTTAGGATTTCTACTTTTTTACGGTAACTATGTTTGCTTTCTAAACGTCATTTAAATCTGTGATTTTCGCAGAAAAAAAACTTAATATTGCTAAGCGAAGATCGTATTCCTGCGATTTCAATTTAGCCCCTTCGCAATCGATAGAAATTATTTGATCAGGACGCTGGAAAATGATAAAAACTGTGAAATTCGGATTGTTCTTTGGAATTTGCAGCGTACTGTTTTTTTCAGTTTCCTCATGCTCCCGTACAGTCTCGGCGAAAATATCCCCGGTAGCCGAAAAGGGAGTACTCGATTTGCGAGAGTGGAATTTTCCCGAAGATGGTATCGTAAAATTGGACGGCGAATGGAAGTTCCTTTGGAAGGAGCTCCCACTTTCTCGTCCGAAATCCGACGCAAAGGAGGGGGAGCCCAAAATCGTTTCGGTTCCCGGGAACTGGAATCAAATACCGAATTTGGTTGGAATGAATTCATTGCAAGCCTACGGTTATGGAACTTATTCCTTGAAAGTTCTTCTCGGACCTAACTCTCCGCGGCTTATGTTAAGATTTCAAGACGCCGGGACGGCTGCCTCGGTCTTCATTGACGGAAAGAAAATCGTTAGAAATGGAGTCGTAGGTGTGGATTCAAATTCTTCCAGGCCGCAGTATCTTCCGCAATACGCCTACTTATCCCTGCCTAAGCAAGAATTTACGATTCGAGTGGAAGTTTCGAACTTCCATCATTTTAAGGGAGGTCTTTGGGAATCGATTCGAGTCGGCACTGAGTCCGATATGCAGACCTTTCGGGAAAATCGATCTAGCAACGAGATGATACTTTTCGGAAGTATCATCATTATGGCGTTTTATCATTTCGGATTGTTCTCATTGCGCAGGAGAGATTTAAGCGGACTTTTCTTCGGGTGTTTTTGCCTAGCCATTAGTTTGCGCTTAGTTGTAACAGGAGAACGATTTTTAATTCGCAAGTTCCCCGATCTTCCATGGGAACTATGGAATAAAGCGGAGTATTTATCCATATATTTGGCCGTTCCGTTTTTCGTTAGTTATATGGACGCATTATTTCCGGGAGTCTTCTCATCGAAAGCTAGGAAAGCTAGCTTTTGGTTTCACGCGTTACTTGCAATTACGGTCGTTTTGACGCCGGCAAGAATATATTCGCATACAATGATTCCTTTCGAACTATTGATGCTAATCCATATCGCCTGGATTATATTCGTTCTTTCTAGACTACTTTATCGAGGTTCCGAGGGAGCGTTGACCGCTTTAGGCGGAATGCTCGCATTGACAATTAGTTCGGTTAACGATATACTTTATTCGCAGGCGTTGATCAATACGGGTTATTATCTGCCGTTCGGTCTTTTTGCCTTCATTTTCGCACAATCCTATCTGCTTTCGTTCCGCTTTTCGCAGGCATTTTTGTATATAGAGCGTTTATCGGACAATTTACTGGAAGTTAACCGAGCCTATAGTCGATTTGTTCCTTTGGAATTTTTGAAATTCCTTAATAAGGAAAACATAACGGAGATAGGACTCGGGAACCAAGTGCAAAGAGAAATGACGATACTTTTCTCCGATATCCGGGATTTTACCCATTTGTCCGAAAAAATGAGTCCGAAAGACAACTTTGATTTCTTGAATTCCTATATGAGAAGAATGGGACCGGTTATACGTAAGAATAAAGGATTTGTGGATAAATACTTAGGGGACGGGATCATGGCTTTGTTTCCGAACAGCCCGGACGACGCTTTGCAGGCTGCAATGGAAATGTTAAAGGAACTGGAAAATTTGAACCTATCTAGGAAGGAGCGAAAATACGAGCCAATTCGGATCGGTATAGGTTTGCATACGGGAACGCTCATGCTAGGAACGATAGGTGAGGAAGAGCGGATGGACGGGACTGTGATTTCGGATGCAGTTAATCTTGCCTCGCGCATCGAAGGTTTGACTAAGGAACTTCATGCGACTCTTTTATTAAGCGAGGATACTTATAAGAAACTCCATAATAGAAAGAAATATTCGTTTAATAAACTCGGTAAAGTAATCGTTAAGGGTAAATCCAAATCTAGTCAAGTATACGAAGTCGTCAATTGACGACTTCGTATTTTGATCGAAGGCATTGATGAAATTAACCTTTCATGATGCTCAAGCTTCCTGTAGGAGTTTTGCTTTCGGCGCCGGGGCAGAGGTCCTTCTTTTAAGTTTCTGACGAAAATCCTGTAAAACGTTCATATAATAGATATATGCATCGTACGGAGAAGAATACGGACTAAAATATTTATGTACATCGCCGTCGTTAAAATACTTGGTGCACATATAATAAAAATGATCCGAGGTTTGTAATTTTCCGTAGGTATCCAGCAGCTCTTCGTCTCCGAAACTATAGACCTTATCCTCAAGCTCGTATACGGCTTCTAGGGCTTGGCGCTGCATCGAGTTGCCTAACCAAGCAGAAGTATCTCTCTCCATATCTGCCCAGGAAACGGGCTCATGAGTATCGATATCGCCGATCGGATAATAATTCTCCGCCGCTCTCGAGACTGTGTTGAATTTAAAATCGGGATGTTTTTTTATCTCCGACGGCAACAGTTTAAGGAATTCGAAGATTCCGGAATCCGCCCACTGATGTTCGCCGAATGTTTCAAAGTCCATGAACAGATTAACACATTCTCCGTTTCCCGCGACCGAATGAACCCAATTCGAAAATTTGTCCGCTTTCAACGGATAAGCGCTCCAGCTTCTTTCGGAAAAACGAAACGCGATATCGTCGCTTAAACGATAATTTTTTAGCATTAAGTTTAAGCCAGGTTCGTATTTAGCTTTATAAAGGAAATTAGGACTTCTCCAATCCAGAAGTCTATCAACGCCTTCCATCAGCATCACTGAATATCCCATATTTCTTACTAAACTTCCGATCCGATTGGAATATATTAATTCCGTATTGCGGAATGCTTCCGGCAAAACTCCAAGTTCGCGTTTAATCGTCTTTCTGTGTTTTTGAACGTGTCTATAAAACTCCCTTTCAGAGAATAGACTTGAGAGCGAGTGGTAATACGTTTCCGCAAGAAATTCTACATTACCGGTATCCGCCAGCCGTTTGAATTGGTCCAGGACTGCCGGGCACCATTTCTTAAACTGTTCAATAGCAGTTCCG
Organism: Leptospira broomii serovar Hurstbridge str. 5399; assembly: GCF_000243715.2. Lineage (NCBI taxonomy): Bacteria > Pseudomonadati > Spirochaetota > Leptospiria > Leptospirales > Leptospiraceae > Leptospira > Leptospira broomii. Next base: position 506,712 of record NZ_AHMO02000011.1, on the reverse strand, counting down.
GAAATTGAAAACGTAAAATTGAACTCATCCTTGTGTTCGCGAATCAAATCCAGAAGTAATTGCGTGGTCGGTAAGTAGCATTTTTCGGCAACCTTCCTTAAAATCACGGAATTCTTTTCATCATCGAAATAGGTATCGTCCTTTCCTATTTGGAAAAACCCGTACGGCTTTAGGCGAAACGGTTGATGGACCTCGAAATAAAAACATACTGATATCATACTTTACTCCTATACACTTCTTCGATTCTTTTTGCATTCTTATGCCAGGTGAGTTTTGAGGCATCTTTCTTGGCTTCGTGCCCCATATGGTCTCTTAACGTTCTACTTTTGAGTAAAGCTATCGTTTTAGCCGCCAGTTCATCAGTGTCCCAAAAGTTAACTTTTAAGCATTGATTGACGACTTCGCTTACTCCGGATTGGTTTGATAATATAACAGGAAGATTATGCGACATTGCCTCCAAGGCGGTTAAGCCGAACGGCTCTGAAACCGAAGGCATGATATAAAGGTCGCTTATCTCATAAAGCCGGTGCGCGCTTTCTTTATTTAAATATCCTGTATAGTGAAAATGCTTTCCGATTCCTAAATCGGCGGACAACTCGATCATTCTATGATGAAGATCTCCGGTGCCTGCCATGACAAACCGGACATTCGGCACTTCGCGAATGATTTTCGCCGCGGCTTGAATAAAGTAATCCGGACCTTTTTGATATGTAATGCGTCCTAAAAATAGTACGATGGCATCGTCGATAATCATCTCCGGATCCTCGACGTGTTCCGATTCCGAGTTTTCGGATACTCCATTATGGGCGACGAAAATTTTTGCGGGATCAGCCTCGTATCTTTCTTGTAATAAGCTCTTAGTGTAATCGCTTACAGTTATGATTTTATCGGAGAATTCGCAGGCATCCTTTTCTATAAGCTTTATGTAATCGTTTTGATTTTCGCCGGATCTGTCGTATTCAGTGGCATGAAAATGTAATATTGTTTCTGCCGTCAGTTTGGTTTGGATTTTTTTAGCCGCAGGAAATGTCATCCAATCGTGAGCATGAATTATATCCGGCTGCAATACGCTTGCAACTTTGGCTGCAAAATCCGCATATTTATGGATATCCTGAAATATGACCGGACCGTAACCGCCGGATATGTGTATCGGAAGAGCTGCGGTAGCGGAGTTCTTCTTTATTTCTATCTTATCTTTGCCCGAGGTTCTTTCGAAAGTTTCCGAATATAGCCGAGTTTGATCGTTTCCGCCGATAAACGTGCTATAAGGCGAGAAATTTAGAGTATCGCTGGTTTGCTGAGCATTGAAGGAATGGGCTTGAATTAATTCGTTTTGGTCTTCTTGATTAAGAAGTTCCCATCCAGAATTTATGTCTAGTAAATTGACGCCGTCGATTTGCTCCTCGTCTCCATAGAGTTTAGGAACCAGCAAGAATATGGTGTGCCCTAATTTCGATAAGGAATTCACGATTCCTTTGCAGGCAACGCCAAGCCCTCCTGCGATATGAGGAGGGTATTCCCATCCTAGCATGAATATATTTTTTGGAGGCGTATCTTTTAGATCGATATTGTTCACGACTATTGCTCGGTCTTCATGTCTTTTAACAATGATAAGTAATACTATATTTTTAGAATTAAGCAACTAGCGGGGTGGCAATCCGCTTAAATAAAAGGAAATCGAGTAATATACCGGGTGAAAATACGGCTATGATTTATCTTTCAGGTTTCCGCCGAATGACGAACGTCCGATTGGAGCGCTCAATGCGAGCCGTTGACAAAAAGCATTCATAGAACAGATATTAATTATTTTATAATAAATACAATTTGAGCTATAATGGAAGGACTTATTGGGGAGAAATATGCAACATTCAATTCTTTGGATAGATTCAGAACAGGCAAAAGGATTCGTTTTTACGAAAGATTCGTTTGAAATGAATACCGACTTAGATAGGATTAAGCCGAAACATCATGATAATCATTTGGATAGAATTGATCAAATTCATAACGAGGAAATAAAGCATTTCTTCCATGAGGTTTCGCAAAAGCTAGGAACGGCGAGCGATCTGCTTATTGCCGGACCCGGTATGGCAAAAAATCATTTCAAATCGTATTTAGAGACGCATATGCCCGAACTGGCAAAGAAAGTAGTCGGAGTCGTTACGATGGACCATCCGACCGCTCCGGAGATCATTAAGTCTGCCAAGGAATACTATCACGATCACCATTTGAAGATCTGAATACCGTTTTGAAGCGGCTGTTCCGATATGATTCCAAAAAGCGGATATCTTACTCGGAACAGGCCGTATTTCGGTCAGAGTTTTATGGCTTTGTTTAAAAATCGATTGAGTGGAAGCATTTGTTCGAAAGATTTTAGGCAAAGTTTAACGAAATGGTCGTCTAACACTTCTTTATCGCTGAATTTGCGGATCGCGATGAAGCTTTTCAAGCGGAGTAAATCGATATCGGGGTGATCTTTCGAAAATCCTTTCGGGGCGGAGTTTAATCGTTCCCCTTCAAGTTCCTTAAATTGATTTTTAAAACTCTTTGCTCCGATTATACTTCGGAGCTCCTTTGAATCCGATGCGATTGCGTTTCGAACGGAAAGTAATGCCGGAGAGGGCGGGAGATATAGTCCTCCGGCGACCATCGACTCTCCCGGAGCTACGTGAATATAATAACCCGCCGAAGCTTCCTTTTTACCTGCAGTACCGATCCAGGCTCCGAAATTGGTTTTATAGGGCGATTTGTCCTTCGAAAATCTTACATCCTTATAGATTCGGAACACGCATTCTTTCGCGCTTCGATTTCGGATACTCGGATCGAAAGTTTGTATTCCAAGAATCAGATCTTCCACAAATTCATAAAATTCGTTTAATGAGGAGCGATAAATTATTTCATTTTTCTTGAACCAATCCCTATTATTATTCTTGGATAGATTCTTTAAGAAATCCAATACTTGTTTATGCATTGTCGTCTTCTTCTTTTCCTAAATCGTATGCTTCTTTCGTTCTCTTATGATTTACTCGGATCTTAAAATCATATCCAGGTCGATTATCGAAACCAAAAACGTTCCCCCTTTTGAAAGTTAGAAACACCCTCGCGGAATGAATCGCTCGTTACCACAGGATAAATACCTCTCGCCTCTATTTCCAAAGCTTCCTCTATCGGCCGTCCATATCCGTCTATTGCGGAGGATAAATCCGCCATTAACGCGTCTCTAGGAACGGAGCAAATTTGTTCGGCGTAGCGTCTTGCTCTTTCGATTCCTTTCCCCTTGGGAACAATTTCCCATACAAGCCCGATTGCCTGCGCTCTTTCCGCTCGAATTCGTTGGCCGGTAATAATTAAAGGCAAAGCGGATCCAGGCCCTATTAACCAGGGGAGATAAACCGTTCCGCCGTCTGCAAGGGGAACCCCCCAACGTCGGCACGCTACGGAAAACATTGCCTGCTTTTCCGCAATTCGGATATGTCCATGGCAAAATAATTCGAGCCCGCCGGCATATGTATAGCCTTGTGAAACCGTTATGACCGGTTTTCGTTGCACGACTCTAGAGCCGCCCATCGGACCCGTCGAATTTTTTACCCAATGCCGAATTTCATCGTTTGTTCCGTTGATATCCATAAGAGTTTCCAAGGCGTTCAGATCTGCGCCGGCACAAAACGATTTTTCGCCGTTTCCTCGCAGGATTGCTACCGTTAGATCGGTATCGTCTCGGAACCGTTTCCATGCGGCGAGAAGAAGTTCTGCAGTTTCCCCGTTTACGCAATTATGGACCTCCGGACGATTGATGATAATTTCGAAAATGTTTCCATTTTTTACGGGAAGAACATGTGTAAGAACGGTTTGCTGACTCATTGAAATTCTCCATGACAAAGTTTTGGAAAGTAAGTTTTTGATTCGCGCCTAACGATATACTTACCGAATGTTTGGAAAAGAAGAAAAGAATCTTAAACGGTTAAATAGTTTTCCCGAATTTCTTAGCGAACGTCGTTCTATTCGGATTTCATCTAAACCCGAGTGAATTTATGACTCATTTGATTCTATTCATATTCGACTTCGAACCGTTCGTTCCGTGTGATCGAATTTTATCGGAGAAGAACAAAAAATTTCGATGCAGGTCCGAGATTCTATGCTACAAAGTTTTTGTGTCTTACGCTCGTCGATTCCCCGAGTCTTATTTTATAAGCGATATAAATGAGCTCCGAATTTTGCTAGCGGGTGCTTTTCGGAGGAACGAATGAAACGAACGATAACTTCGCGCGACGGTGTCGGGATCACTGCCTCCGTTAGGCAGAAATTCGAATTATACCTTTCAAGGGTGGTAACGGAGTTGCCGACTCTCGTTTTCGTTAAGAAAGGAACAAAAATAATGCGGCGAGAGGGCGTTGAATATATAGTAAGGGAAGGGGAAGCCGTTGCCATAGCAGGGGGACAGTCTTTCGACGTCGTCAATGCACCCGAGAACGGAGAATTCGAAGCTTCATGGTTGGCGTTTCATCCGGATATAATTAAGCAATTCAGTGAAATGCAATATTCTTTCACGCCGATTGAAATAGCGTTTACAATGACGTCCCTAAAATCGGGATTTTTAGAAGCCTTCGAACTCGCGATCGAATCCATAACAACCAGTCGAAGTATTCCTTCAGGCATTGCCGCTCATCGAGTAAGCGAAGTCTTACTTTGGTTAGGCGAATACGGAAAACGATTTCAAATTTCCTCACATACCAAGTTAGCCCACAAAGTAAGATCAGTGCTTAATTCCGATCCTGCAAACGATTGGTCAGCCGCGAATATCGCGAATCAAATGAAGATCAGCGAGGCGACTTTACGTAGAAAGCTGGCGTCGGAGAGCGTATCTTTTTCCGAATTGTTAATAGACGTGCGAATGTCTCGCGCCTTGTCATTATTGCAATCGACGGATTTATCGATAGGTGAGATCGCCAAGGAAGTCGGATACGAATCTCCGTCTCGCTTTGCGGTTCGATTTAGGGAGAGGTTCGGTCATTCTCCCGCCGATTTTCGGAGAAGTATAGTGCAGAATGAGCGGATCGGCACAGCCTTTGATCGAGTTTGACAGCTCCGGCGGTTTTCAAAGAAAATTGGAATGCCAAGTTTTAAGTTAACTCTACGCTTTGGATTGCGTTAAGAACTGGGAGGTTTTTATCATGCGATTCAATATTAAGGTGGCAGCACTACTTTTTGCGCTTTCCGCGAGTTCCGCGTTTGCCGCCGATTTGAAAGTTAGCAGTAGTTCCATTAAAGAAGGCGGAGTCATAACAAACGCTCAAGTTTTTAATGGATTCGGTTGCTCCGGAGACAACGTTTCACCGGATCTCCAATGGACTGGTGCGCCTAAAGACACCAAATTCTTTGCCGTAACCGTCTATGATCCGGATGCACCTACCGGAAGCGGTTGGTGGCATTGGGTAATCTTCAATATTCCTGCCGATGTGACGAGCCTTGAATCAAAGGCGGGAAATGAAAGAGGAACTCTGCCGAAAGGTGCAATCCAAAGTCGTACCGATTTCGGAAAGCCAGGATACGGAGGTCCTTGTCCTCCTGCCGGAGACAAACCTCACAAATATATTTTCAGAGTAATCGCTTTGAAAGATAAGATTCCGCTAGACCAAGACGCCTCCGGCGCCTTAGTCGGATTCTATATAAATTCGATGAAGTTAGCCGATGGAAAACTAACCGCTAAATACGGAAGAAAATAAGATAATTTCGAACTTCGCGTCGGGAGGCAAATTTTAGTCTTCCGATGCGATTCTTTTAAAATTCAAGTAATCTCAATTTTCGCTCGGAGAACTTTTCGTAAGGTAAAAGAATTTTTGGGGAAGAGTGTCGTCGATTACTCCTAGGGTTTTTGGACCTGAGATCGTATCCGCAAAACTAAGCAGCTCCTCATCCGTTCTGTATATTAGGCTCCAATCCATCACTTCCATGATTCCGATTTCATCCGAGTCGGCGGAAAAATTCCCTAAGAAAATTTCTCCGGTCGGGTTCAAGAGAGAGTATAAGTGAGAACAGATTTTTTGAGCGGTTCTAGTTTTAATATAATCGAATAATCCTGCCGAATAAATCAAATCCACTTCCGAGTTGGAAACGTATTTTCTCGGATTAGCGGAGAATCTCGCGATTTCGACGTTTAAACAATGGAAGTCCAATTGCTTCTTACTTCTGAGTAGCGCGATTCTAATTCCGTGTTTTGCTTCGGTTATGGCCCTCGGATCCTGATCGAGTAGATAAATACTAAGCTTGTCAAGTAGGGATTGATCCGCGTTTCGGACGAGGGTTACGACTTCACGGGCGGGACCACAGGCTACCGATAAAACGAAAATTCTTCCGTCGGTTTTCTTTAATCTGTCAAGAATCGTCCTATAAAAGAAGTTTTGTCTATGAAAGACCGCTTGCGCCGATTTGAGATTTAGAGTACACCTATGTAAGCTTTTCCCTAGTAAGTTCGTACCCTCGCTGGTATTTCTATAGATTGCATCCATCATCTCAAAGTCTCCCGCATAACCGAGCGGTTTAAGCGTAGCTCGTTTCACGAAAGGATCCAAAAATAAAAAGTCTTTTAATTCCTGGCGAATATATTGGAAATTATATTGGATCTCGTTAGGCGGAAGCTCATGGTACAATTCGTTCGACTTTATCTTTAGAAATTCGTAAATCGGAGTCAATAGCATATAAGTGGCTTTATAGATTTCCTCCTTTAAGTTGTATCCGACCGCAAATTCATATTCGTTTAGGCTGGATTCCATTTGAGTAAGAAGAGGCAGTATAGACTGAATTTTTTCCTTTGCCTGAAATACGATGGAAAGCGATCCGTTATGCGGAGTTTTGGGTTCGTTCGATTCCACTTTATTTTTGATTCCTAAAAGGGAATCATGAACGGAACGAAATAATTCCAAATGGATTGGCTCGTCGAATTGTACTCCGTATTCCCATCCCGTGTCCGTACGTTTCTCCCACCGAATCACTCCGCTTAGTTTTCTGCTATACTGCAGGACGTCGGTATAGATGCTCATTTCGAGGGCCGAACCGACTCTCTCTTCTCCGGGCAAGGATTCCGGGTTATAGATTCGAGTGCCGTGTTTGGATATATCTTTTAGAAACGATTCGATCGTACATTCGCTTCCGTTTAAGGAATGTATTTTATACTGACAACGATAAGCCGGAGTAAAGACCTCTTCTTTAGGAAGTTGTTTTTCAATCGCTTCTGCTATTTGGTTAGACGACGTTTTTTCCATTGTGAGTTTTTAGCCTTCCTAAAAGATTCAATGCGATAGCATTATCAGGTTCGTGAGAAAAGACGTCTCTTAATAAAAGTTCCGATCGCTTTGTATCTCCGGTTCTTCTATAAGAATCAGATAATACTATCAGATTGTTGACGTGACTCGGGTTTCGATATCTGAATCGCTCCCCGTATTCGATGGAGTCCTTGTAATTTTTAGTCTTATTTAGATTTTTTGCGAGAAAATAAAGATAGTTCGATTCGATCGGTGAGATCTGAACGATTTCTTTAGCGGCTTGAATCGCCCTGGAAAGATTTCCGTCTTTTAGATTGTCCGACACGATATGTTTCAGGGAATCCAGAGTTTTTTCGGAACTATGGCCGTTGTCGGTTGATGAAAAATTCTCCGACGATTTTCCGTTTCCATTTTGATTGCCGATTCCGACGGAGGAATGCTTTGGTTGATAAGTTATTTTTAAAAGAGATAGGTCGTCGATAATATCTCCGGAGTTCTGCAATTCCGAAACGATCCCTTCCAGTTCTCCTTTTCCCTTCTCGACTTTATCTAAAAAGAAATTTTCGTCTTCCACCATGGTTTTGGAATTAATTCCGGGATCAAATACCATCAAATCTTCTCTACCGTCCGAACCTAGGATAATCGAATCACCCGGTTCCATTTGGAAGAGGCTGACGAAAAGTTTGCTCTTCAGCTCTAACATTCCGACTTTTCTAAAATACATCTGGGAATCCAAGAAGATCGCTTTTCCGTCTCTGTACAAAACAGGGAAGGGATGCTCGGCATTGATATAATATACTAAACCTAACTCTTCGTCCGCAAGACCGATGACCATCGAGATCATCATCGCTCCGTCAAAGCTTTCGAAGGTCTTCTGAAGTTCGATCACAGCGTTCTTAAGCCATCTTTCCGGATATTGACTCTGTAGGACCTCCATCATTTTGGTTCTTTGCACCATAGCATGGAAAACTGCGCCGAAAACGATCGCACCGCCCGCACCTTGTAGGGATTTTCCCATTGCATCCGCATTCACAAAGACGATGTAGGTTCTTCCCTTTAGAGTAATAACGTTGGAAACGCAGATATCTCCTCCGATTTCTTGCTTCCATGTTTTAAAGACGAATTTCTTCTTTTGACTAGTATAAAATTCTATATGAATCGATTCGCTTTTTGCTAAGTTTAAACTCAAAGGCTGCAAGACTAAGGAAGTCAAAAAATAATCCCCGTCCTGCTGGGACTTTAGATTACTGATTAAATCCATCTTCTCGAATTCGGATTTGGTTAATGTGAATTTAAAGTGGGCGATCGTAACCGAAATGATGATCGTCCCCAACATAAAATATAGATTGTTAATGATCGAAATGACCTGGTATTCTTTGTCAAAAATAAGGTTCAATATCACGTATTGAACCACGATGATCATACTGTTTAAGCTTCCTTTTAGAGCGTTCCAGGGTAAGAATAGATTTACGGCGATCAAAACTAGGTTTAATCCCGCATAGTAGGAAGATTCAAACCCCCCGAGTCGAGTTGTCATAAGCGAAATGATTCCGCCGACTACAAAAGTAAACACGTAAGCATGAATCGCGTTCCAAGGATTCGGGCTGGAATATTTCAGAATAATAAATTGTATGAGAACGATGATGCTTGCGACGGCTCTTAGAGTCAGAAAGTAGGTTAAGTTCTGATCCAGATATTCTCTAGGAATAATGAAATAATCCAAACCGCCAAAAATAGGAACAAGCGTAAAGCCGAGGACGCAAACAATCTGAATCCATTTCTTCTCCAGAGTCCAAATGAATTTCTGGAAACTTTGTTCCTGTGAGAGCATCGGTTCAATCCTTCGGAGAAAGTGAGTTATGATTCGGATCTGTCTTTTATTGTCGATAACAAGACTAACGTTTTGAAAGCGCTCCTCGAGAAGTGTTTCAAAATTTCCGCTATTCTAATCAAGGATATACCACCGTCAATAAATAATTAATAAATGGAAAACAATGTTTTTATTTAAAACGTTTGTATTGATTAGGTGGAGAAACGTTGATTCAAAAAAATAAAAATGATCGATGAAGGAGCGCTGCACAACGATCATCAATGTATCCGAAACCGAACCTACGAAAAAATTTCAGGAAATCTAATTTAATTGGGTTCGATGCGAATTTGTAATTTATCTAATTAGTGCGCCGCCCAAGACTCAATAATTGAAAAAAAGACAGACTATAAAAGAAATGTTTCGTTTCGGAGTTCGGCTTCGGTTAACGGTTACAAAGAACTATTCCCTCGAATTAGGTCCAGAAAATCCCTTGATTTCTTTTACTGTACGTCGAATCTGTTCGTATGAAATTCTTATCTTTGTTATGCGTAATGTTATTTTTATCCTGTTCGGTTACTTCCCATACTGCTTTACAAGTAACAAGAGGAAAACCCGGAACCCTTCAAACTAGTACTGCTTCAGAAAAGGGGGCGATCGTTTTTCAAAAAGTTCTAGCTGCGGATTGGGCGGCGGAAAGATCCGGTTTAATTAATTTAAAAGACCCGAAAGTTAAAGAAGCGAAGCTCGAGTCCGGAAAGGAGCCGATTCAGATTTATTTTTACGTGATAGATCATCCGAAGTTCGGTCGCTATATCATCGATACCGGAATCGCGGATGTTTTTCGTAAAGATCCTAAAGAATGGCCGATTTCGGCGCTTGTTGCGTCAGCCATGAATGCCAACGATTTAAAGATTCATCTTACAGCCGACGAATGGTTAAAAAAGGAGTCTAAACCCGTCAAGGGAATCCTATTAACTCATCTTCATTTAGACCATATTTTGGGAACTCTTGATTTCCCTGCGGGAACTCCTATTTATACCGGTAAAAGAGAGGCCTCGAAGCGTAATTTTTTGAATCTCTTTATCCAGGGAACAACGGATAAGATTTTAGGTCCTGCGCCTGCCTTAGAAGAGCTTACCTTTACCGAAGGAGATGGAAATTCTGCAAGGGTGTTGGATTTCTTCGGAGACCAGTCGTTTTATGTTATACAGGTTCCGGGTCATACCGCCGGAAGTTTGGCGTTTGTAGTGAAGAGTACTTCGGGACTTCAATTACTCACAGGAGATACCTGCCATACTCGCTGGGGATGGGAACATTCCGTTACTCCAGGAGAATATACCGAGAATCAGGATCTGAATAGAGAAAGTTTGGACTTTCTTAAGGAAATCGCAGCCAAGTTTCCCGGAATTAAAGTGCATCCGGGGCACCAATCTCTTGTAGCCGGTGGAGATCACCAGAAGTGATCGAAAGTTTCGATCGCTTCTTTTAATATAGAATTTTATCCGAATTCTTTCATCGCGATTAGGCCCTGTGCGACCGAAATTTTCGGTGCATAACCTAATTCGCGTTTTGCTTTATCGATCTTAATCGTACATTCTTTGGCCATGATATCGGTTGCGAATCGCATTAATGGAGGTTCGCTTTGAATCCCGAAAAGATTCCAAACACTCTCGACTATAAACGCAAGACTACGAGCTAAGAAACTCGGGACCGATCCGTTCGGTAAATCTATGCCTTGGGTTTTCATCATAGACAATAAGAACGATCGGAAGGTTTGATCTTCGTCATCGGTAATAAAATACGATTGCCCTCCGATTCCTTGAGTTAAGGCAAGCTCGGCAGCATATGCTAGATTTTGAATATAAGTAGTGGAGGTTCGGGCTTTTCCTCCGTTAATCCACAGAAATTTTCCTTCCGATACCATTTTCTTTAAGACGGGCAAAACGGAAGTATCGCCCGGGCCCCAGACCAATCTAGGTCTTAACGAGATCGTTTTAAACTTTTCGGAGTTCGCAGCTAAAACGCGTTTTTCAGCTTCCGCTTTAGTTTCGCTATAGAGGTAAGGCGTTTGATTCGGGTACGGGTAGGTTTCGTCGATTTTAATCATATCTTGCCCGTGGAACAAGGCCGCCTCCGTCCCCATGTGAATGAAACGTTTTACTCCTGCGGCTTTTGCCGCTTCCAAAAGTTGACTCGTTCCATCCACATTAGCTTCCCAAAAATCCTTTCGATTTCCCCAAGGTCCGACGAAGGCCGCACAATGAACGACTATATCTATTTCCCGCAATGCGTCGGAAGGAATCGCTCCCAGCTTTCCCCGAAAGACTTCTAGTCCTGCCTTTTTCAGAATTGCATCACTTTCAGCGGATCGCGAAAGCGCCAAGACGGAATGATTCTCCTTCAATCGTTTTGCAATCGCTCCTCCAACGAAGCCGGAAGCTCCCGTAATAAATATTCTCATATTCTCTCCATATTATTCATCTCTTTGGAATCTTCCAATTTTTACTCTTTAGTTTAGAGGGCATAAACCGTTCCAGCTCTTATCCGAACGAATCATACTGGATTTTTCGCGTATTGTCGTCCTGAATCAAGATTTCGGACTAACGAAGAGGGAAATTTATTTGAGTATAGTAATTGCTCGGAGAATGAATCATGGAATTCTATTCTAGTATGAATAGAATTCTCGGCTTTTCCGTTCTGTTCGGCGCAAGTCTTGCCTGGCTACTTGCAATAGGTCAGATATTTAAGAAAGGAAAAACGTCTATTCATTGGTTATTAGCCGGAATGCTTTTCTTATTGGGAATTTGGCAGGGTCAAACCGCTCTCAATCTCTTGGATTCGCCTTCGGAAATTCTCGCTCCTTATTCCCTTTTAAACCTTCCTGCAGCGTACGCGTTCGTTCCTCTTTTTTACGCGTTCGGGCGGAAATTGTCCAAGCAGGATTTTGAAACTAGAAGATGGGGATTCATTTCGTTACTTCTGGGACTTGCTTCTCTTTTGCTCGAGTTATATTATTTAGGCTACTGGGCAAATCAGAAAAATCTGTCCTGGAAAGAATTGGCGCTTGCCGTCTGGGCCGATCCGAATGAAAATTTTACACCGCCTTTGCTTCTCAGTTTCTTTTCGTACGGGCCAAGATTCCTATCGATTTTGATTTCCGGTCTGCTCGTAGCATACGCGAGTTTTGCCACCGGACAGGATGCAGATTGGCCGAGACGTCGCGCGAGCATTATACTTCTGTCGATTCTCGGAGGATCCGGTGCGGGACTCAGCATGTACGCTCAATGGCTGGGTCGCTTGAAAAGCGATCTTCACGGGTACGGTGCAATGATAGTGACCCTAAGCATTTGCGGAATTTATTTTTATGCGCAACGATTCCCTTTAGGCTTCGAATTTTCCAAATCTTCGACCGGAGCAAAAAAGTCCAGGTTAACGGGCTTGGATCGGATCGCGGTTGATTCGCGATTGCAAATATGTATGGAAACTGAAAGAGTTTTTACTACGGAGGATTTGACTTTAAGCACGTTGGCTTCTCTCGTATCTTTTGAAGGACCGAAAATTACCCCGGAACAATTATCGGAATTCATCAACTCCGAGTATAAGAAGAATTTCAATCAATATGTGAACGGATATAGGATTAAAGAGGCTTGCGAGCTGTTACTCGAACAGAAAGATAGATCCGTATTATCGATCGCTTTATCGGTCGGATTTAATTCCAAATCATCCTTTCATTCCGCTTTTAAAAGTTTTACCGGGATGTCGCCGGTAGAATATAGAAATTCCAGTTCGAAACGATAAGCTAGTAAGGATGGCATTCTAGGGATTCGAATGAGGGGAAATGTTCTAGGAACGGATGGTATTCAACCAACGTGAGATTTTGTCCATCGCTTCATCCCATTTCTTTTCCTCAGTAAAAAGTCCGGAAGAAAGTTGTACTATCTCCATCTCGCGTTTTTGTTTTTCGGCTTCTATAAAGAGCTGCTTGTTTTTTTCTATTCTGGAAAAGTCAAACCCTCCAAATATCAAAAGCATCGGTATGTCGAGTTTCGCTACTTTACTTTTTTCGGCGAATCCGTCCAAATCCCCGGAAATGGAAATGATTCCTTCGATCTTAAGATGATTTTCGATCGCAGCCTTCAATACATACGTCGCCGCATCGTAGGAAACGCAACAAAACAGTTTTAATTTTTTTGTCTTATCGTATCCGCGAATCCAGTTTGCAACCGTCAATAATCGATCCTTCAAAAGATTCGTATCCACCTCGTTTAAGGAGATCGATCTTTCTTGGACTGTCAAAAGACTGTCCAAGGATAAGGTCGCGATATTGTTCAAATGCAATTTATTTCGAAGTCTATGAAAATGCATTCCGGAGCGGGTTCCTAACTTTTCTGTCGCGCCTTCTACGAGCAGGGTTAGTTTCGTCGCTCCGTCAGGAATGTCGAGATTTGCATCCAAACTTACGAGATGGACGGGAATGGACAGACTCGTCGATTCGATTTTTGGTTTAGGTATCATTATGGATAATTGACCCATTGGGATAACTAATTTTAGGTCTCCATTAACTTTAATAGAGCTTCTTCGTTCCTAATGGAGATCATATTCTTATCGATTTCTATCCAACCTTTTCCCTTTAGATCGGTTAATGCCCGCACTAACGTTTCCGTTTTGGATCCGATCATAGTTGCCATCACTTCACGGCTGAATTTTACGTTAATTTCAGATCCATATTTTTCTTTCAGGGACAGGAGGAATTCCGCGAGTTTAGAATGGACTTGTCTGGTTCCCATCGAATAGATTCTATTTTCCGCGGCACGACATTCGGTCGCAATGTACTTGGTGATCGCAGATTGGAAGGAAAAGTCTTGGTTAAACGCGTTTTTCATTTCTTCCTTATCGATATATACTGCGACGGTATCTTCCAGACATTCCGCAGTTTTGTTGTAGTAGTCTTCCGAAATTGCGTCCCTAAGTCCTACCCAACTTTCCGGAGAGTAGATTTTGAGAGTCTGTTGTCTTTGGCCGTTGGGAGAATCTTTAAATGTCCTAACGGTACCTTGAAGAACAAGGTAAAATCCGGTTGTAGGCTTACCCTCGTTAAAGAGGATACTTTTTTTGGGAAACTTGAAGGTGCGTTTTCCAAAACGTGGATGCAAAAGAGATTCGTACAAATCCTTTGAACAAGCCGGAAACGTGGACCAAATGGCCGAGAGCGGAGTTCTTTCTTCTGTTACTTGGTATGCCAGAGCCGATGCCATATTAAATACCTCGATTTAATTCTTACAAATAGGTATTTAACCCGGATTCGAGCGATAGTCAATGGGGTGGGTGTCATTCGTCGGAACGGACGGGTTTTCGACGAAACTACAGGGCGAAAAGCCTACAAAAGCTCCTTAATTTTGGAGATGTATTTTCGTCCGACCGGAAGTTGGGTTTCGTCCTCGTCTTTCAGGAAAACGGTGTAATTTCCGGAATTGTCGCTTTGGAGTCTGATTAGATATTCCAGGTGAATGATGTATTGTTTGAAGATTCGTAAAAATTTATTAGGAGGCAGTTTGGTCTCCAAGTTTTTAAGAGACTTGTAGGTTACGTATTCTTTTTCGTCGGTATGGATAACGCTGAAATTATCTCTGGAAGATATGTACGCGATATCCTTATATGGGATTAAGAAATAATTTTCCTTTTCAAGAATAAACAACCCGTGTTCGTTAAAGGAGCTGTTTCCCAATTTTCCTTCTCGGCTGATGTATTCCAAGGCTCGATCCACCGCTTTATTGAATCGGTCTCTGGAAAAAGGTTTTAACAAATAGTCTAAGGCCCCGAATTCGAACGCTTCGATTGCCTTATCTCTGAGAGAAGTTATAAATATGATGTAAGGGGTTTTTTCCAGCTTTTCCAAGACTTCCAAACCGGAAAGTTTAGGTAGATTAATGTCCAGAAAGACTAGATCAAATTCGTTGGATTGCAGATTTTCTAACGCTTCTTCTCCGTCCTTCGCGATACCGGATAGCTTTAATTCTGAACGGCTGAGGCAGTAACTGACGAGCAAATCCCGGGTAGGAGCCTCGTCTTCCACGATTAAGATTTTTAACTCTTTTTTACCAGTTTCCATTTTATCCCATTATGAAATAGTCAGTTTTTTGGCTTATCGAATGCGACCGTAACTATTGCTCCGCCTGCCGGATGGTTATCGATTTTCAACTCCGATCCGAAAAGGAAATACTTTAATCTTTCCGATATATTTCCCAGGGTTCTGGAATGATTTACGGAGGACTTAATTCCTTCTCCGTTATCTCGAATCGTTATGGTAGTTCTCTCTCCGACGATTTGTGCATGAACCCAAATTTTACCTCTTCCGTTTCTATCCCGAATTCCATGGATATACGAATTTTCCACCAAGGGTTGCAGAATTAAAGGCGGGAGGACGCTTTTTCGAAAATCGCCTTCTTTGGAAATTTCCACGTCCATAAAATCTTGGAAGCGTAACTTCAATAGATTAATGTAATTTTCCATAAATTGCCATTCTATATCGAATGGAACCAATTGTTTACTGGCGTTATCGATGAGAAAACGATAGTTTTCGGCCAACATTAAAATCGCGGAATCCGCCAGGGCCGAATTCGTTTCTAAATAAGAATGAATAATACTGAGCGTATTGAATAGAAAGTGAGGACTCATGCGGTCTTGGAATGTCTTGAGGGTATGCTCGGCCAATCTCGCCTTTTCTTCCGCCTCTTTTCTTTCGGTGATTTCGTTTCGTATTACTAAATATTGAAACGGCTTTCCTTTATCGTCGAAAATAGGGGAAATAGTCGTATCAACCCAATAAAAGCGTCCGTCTTTAGCTTTATTGCGTATTTCCCCTCGCCAGATTTTTCCCCTCGATATGGTCTGCCAAAGGTTTAGGAAAAATTCAGCATCGTGATAGCCCGAATTTATGATTCGGTGGTTTTGACCTAATAGCTCGTCTTTTGAGTATCCGCTAATTTTGCAAAAATTGTCGTTAGAATAAATAATCGTTCCGCGTTTGTCGGTGATGGCAACGATGGATACTGCATTGAGAGCGGTCTGAAAATCCGAAAGGATCTTTACTGATTTTTGGAGATTTCGTTCTACATCCACTCTCTGAGTGACGTCAATCCCGATAGTCCAATTGTTCTGCTTCAAATTCGAGGATTCTGCCGGAACTCTCGACCAGGAAACCGTTCTCGTTTCGTTCGTTTTGGTTTTTAGCTCGATCTCCCAATTTTCAAAGTGATTGTCAGATCTTAATAGGACGTCCGTAACCGATCGGCGGTATTCTTTATTGGGTAATAGAAGGGTAAAAAAATGTTCAGTATCTTCAGAGACTTCCTTAAATGAATAGCCGGTTATTTTCTCTAATTCCCGGTTCCAGAAAACAATTCTAGAGGAGTCATCCACAGCCATGATCAGGACCGGAATGTTTTCTAAAACGCTCGGGATTCCCGATCCGTTTTCGAAAATTCGATTATAGAAATTCGCATCACTCATAATTTATTCATCAATTTAGGGTTCTTGGTAAAGTTTTGCCGCCCTCGGTTTCGACGCCGATTTCATAGGTCCTATGGCTTGATTCAAATGGACTGCTTGTTGAAGATAAAAAAAGACAGGGCGACCAAAGTCGATTTTGCAATATTCGCTTTTAAGGTTTTCCATCACTCTTATTTTCTTTTCACAAGGTATTAGCACGATTGTTAAATTTAAATTTTGCTCCTTATTTTTATCAGTAAATAGACAATTGTCAATGGTATATTTACTTATTTTACTTTGCGTTTGACCTTTTTTTGAATTCATATTCCGTATATCAAAAAGAAAGAGCGGCGTGCCGATCCGATTTGTTAATCGAATAAAAATTCATTAATAGAATATTTTGGAAATAAAAAATATTTATTTGTTTCGATAATCGAATTATGAATTATTGAAGCACTTTATCGGAATGACGCCGATTTTGACAAAATTTCAAAAGAGGAATTCCTCTCAAAGGTTGTGAATGAATAAGTTACTAGTTTTTTTTCGATTTCTTTACTCATCCCGAAGAGGAAAGATTGCGATCGTCATAGTGGGATTAGGTCTTTTTTTTCTAAGCGTCTTTCTGATCGCTAAGATCGGTTTCGGTAAAAGATCGATGTCTCCTCGAAACGGTCCGATCGTGGAACTCGTTTATGCTTTGGGAACGGTAAAATCCGATCGAATTTATCATATGAAGTTCGGGATCGCCTCCGAGATTAAGAAACTATTCGTCAAAGAAGGCGATATTTTAAAAGCCGGAACCGAATTGTTAGTTTCGGATTCCGCTGCAATATTCCGGGCTCCGTTTGACGGAACGGTGACAACTTTATCCTACCAGGAAGCCGAAGTCGTCATGCCGGGAATTTCCGTTTTAACCATGATGGATCTCAAGAAGATTTACGTACTCCTGTCTTTAGACCAAGATTCCATGCTGCGCCTTCGGGTCGGCCAGCCTGCGGAATTAAGTTTTGAAACTCTGCGAGGAATGAAATTGCACGGTAAAGTGACGAAAGTGTATCCTTCCGACGGACAATTCTTTGTGAGAATAGAAGTGGATTCAATGCCTGCGGGAGTTCTTCCGGAAATGACCGCAGACGTGGCGGTGGAAGTGGATCGAAAAACGAACGTGTTACTCATTCCGATAAGCTCCATTGAAAAAGGTAGGATTCAGATCAAACGAGACGGTAAAACGTTTTGGATACCCGCAAAGGTCGGAGCCGTAGACGGAGAGTGGTGCGAAGTATTGGAGAATTCAATTCTACCGACCGATACCGTATACATTCAAGAAGGGAGATGAAAGAGTTATGCTATTCTTAGCAATTCGACAACTATTGAGTCGACCCCAGCAAACGTTTTTGACTTTTCTAGGTATTTTATTAGGAACGGCGGCATACTGTTCTTTTTCGGGAATCATGATCGGGTTTCAAGAATATATCACAGATCAATTAGTGAATAACGATGCGCAGATTCGAATTTCTCCTCGGGACGACGTTCTAAAAGTAGAAACCTTTCGAGGAGTTTTTTTTCCGGAGTCGGTTGCAGTTCGTTGGATAAAACCTCCTTCGGGTAAAACCGATTCGAACCAATTAACGAATGCCAATGGCTGGTTTTTAAAACTGGACGAGGACGATCGTGTCGAGGCATACGCGCCTCAGTTGAATCAACAATTGATTTTTAAATTCGGTAAACAAACTCTACCCGGAAAACTGCAGGGCGTCGATCCAGTACGACAAATGAAGGTGACCACGATAGGTAACTACGTCGAGCAAGGGAACTTTAGAGACTTGGATCGAGGCGGGGATATGATCTTTGTCGGTTCCGGCCTGCTGGAGAAGCTAGGCGCTAGTCTGGGGGACACTGTACAGGTCGTAACCGCACAAGGGAATGTAGCCCATGTAAAAGTCGGCGGAGTAATTCGCGTAGGTAATAAGATGATCGATGATACGGCGGTTTATGCCTCTCTTCGGACAGTCCAAAGGATTACTCAGGCAAACGGTGTCGTTTCGGAGATCGCTATACGACTTAAAGACTTATCTCAGGCAGCGGACGTAGCCACCGAATGGTCTTTCTTTACCAGAGATAAAGTGCAAAGCTGGGATCAAGCATACGAAAATATTCTGGCCGTATTCAATACTCAGAATATAGTCCGCAATACGACCACATTTACGATTATGCTCGTAGTTGCATTCGGAATATATAATATTCTGAATATGGTGGTGAATCAGAAAAAGAGGGAGATCGCAATCCTCCGTTCCATCGGATTCGACGAAAAGGATACGATCGTGCTATTCGTTATCCAAGGATTACTTCTCGGTTTTTTAGGTGCGATTAGCGGGTTATTGGTTGGTGCGACGGCCTGCTACTATTTGGACGGTTATCCCATCGGAGGTGCTTCGGGTTCAAAAGGTGCGATGATGTCTAGCGTTATGCGGATTTCCTGGAATCCTCTTATCTATATCAAAGCATTCTCGATCGCTCAGATTTCCGCCGCAGTGGCGGCTTATATTCCCGCAAGGTCGGCCTCTAAACTTTCCCCGGTGGAAATTATTCGCGGTAGTACGTAAGGAACAGCATGAATAGCAATAACGATATTTCAATACTTTGTACCGATTTAAGTAAAAGTTTCGGAGAACCGCCGATCGAGGTTGTGAGTAAAATCAATTTCAATCTGAAGAAAGGAGAATTCGTATCTCTTACCGGAAGATCGGGCTCGGGTAAATCGACATTACTATATATGTTGAGCGGGTTGGATCAACCTAGTAAAGGGAGAGTTTTTTTGGACGGGATCGATCTTTTTGGAATGGGAAGCGTTGAATCCCATCGGTTTAGAAACCAGCATATCGGTTTTGTATTCCAATTTCACTACCTTCTACCCGAATTAACCGCTATCGAGAATGTTTTGATGCCGGCCAGAAAAACGGATCAACACGGTAAGAAGAAGGAATACGCTAGACAGTTATTTCGGGAGTTTGAATTGGAATCTTGTAGGGATAAATTTCCCGCCCAAATGTCCGGCGGGGAACAACAGCGAACCGCGATTGCCAGATCATTGATAATGAATCCGAGCTTTCTTTTTGCGGACGAACCGACGGGAAATTTAGATACGGTTAACGGCGATAAGGCGATGGAAATTTTCAGAAGAATTAATAGAGAGAATAAAACCACCATTTTGTACGTAACACATGATCCTGATTATGCGGCACTAGCGGGTCGGCAGATCCATTTAGTGGATGGAAAAGTTGATTCGGATAAGCAACAAAATCATGTATCTGCGTGACCGTACGTTAAATGGAAACTTGGATAAAAAAGGAGAGAAGAGAGAATGAGAAATGAAGTCATAATTGTGCTCATATGGGTCGGAGTATTTTCGATTTTATCCTGTCAAGGGTCGGTGCGCAGCGGGGCGAAAGAATTCGATTCCCCTACGAAAAAATTCGCGGCCGTAGTCGGTAACACCGCAAAAGCGTATTTCAAATCCGATCGGGAAAAGAAAGCGAAGTGGAAGGTTAGCATATATGGTGTCGACGGAATTCCGAACTTCGACGAATCTCTGGATGATTCTCTTTTGGAGAAGCAGTTGAAGTTGATCTATGTGCATAAGACGGAGTTGCAAGGTTTGGACAAGAAAGTCAATCTTTTGGACGGAGGGAAGCTTCAAGCGGCTCCGATTGCCCAGCCTCCCGAGACGTTGCTATCCGCTAATTTAGGAAAAAATTATTCGGATAAAGCGGCAGAGGTAGCCACAAAAGTAGCGAAGTCCAACGGATTGCCTCTCGAGTTTTCCTCGGAAGACTCTAAAGAAGGTTCACTTCAAATATTAATCTTCCTTCAAAACGATCCGCCCGTCTTTACTAGAGCTGGAATAGAACCGGATTCGAAAGAAGGACATCGGAGACTGGATGCTTCAATTCGCGTTAGTATGTCCATCTATGATAAGGAGAAAGGTCCCGGGATAGAATCCTTTCGGTGTCAAAAACGATTTTTAGCTAAATATCCGAGCGATTGGTTTATAGTAGATTGGTATTTTCCGTCGGGCAAAACTTCTTTCGTTGAAAGTATAATGGAAAAAGGAATTCCAATTAGAGAAAACGCTTCTAAACCTAGCTCCGATTTATTTTCGGTAAAGAGGTCACTCGATGAATGCTGGAAGGAGTTAGTAAAAGAATTGCGTTGATCGGATTTTTTCATTTCGTCGGAGTTGATACAGCGGTTCGGAATCAAGTTAACCGCTATATCAACTATCGAGATCGGACTTTACTATAATCTCCAATGCGAAGGCCGACCGATATTATGGTATCGACCTCCCGGAACGAAGAAAGGGTTATGACCGGAGCCGCGAGATCCTTGATTATAAGAATTCATGTTTTGATTCCCATAATAATTTCCGTACCGATACGGATAATAGGATCGATTGCAGGAATATGCAGAGTTTCCGTTACAGTTATTTGTGTTTTGGCCGTTGGATCCGTCGTACTGGTTTGGAAAAGTGGCGCATCCGCTCAGGAAAAGTAGCGTTAATCCGAGTCCACTCAGTCGAATTAAAGTCGTAACCAAGGAGAGTTTCATAGAATTTCCTCCTGACTCTAATCGGTGAGACCACCTCGTTCGTAATTTTATTTCCGAAATTAGGAAAAGTTTTCGCTAACTCGATAGAGAATCGCTTTTCTGAATCTCCTGCAGGGCCGAGTAGACTTCCGAAGCTTTATAAGGTTTATCTAAAAAGGATTTAATTCCTTTCATTTTTAAAATTTCTTTTTTGTCTTTTTCGAGGTTCCCCGAAATTACAATAATATTCACATTCGGATTAAATTGTAGGAGCAGATCGATTAATGTTTCTCCCCCCATTCCCGGCATTCCTAAATCAGTGATGATTACGTCGAATTTTTCGGGTGCTTCCTTATAAAATGCAAGAGCTCCTTCGCCGGTTTTTCGTGTCCAAACATTCGAGCCGGAGAGAGTCAATATTTCCCGAAGAACTTCCAGAACCAATTCTTCGTCGTCGACTATTAGAACATTGAGATTTATTTTTTTTGAATAATCCTCGTCTTTTCGAATCGTGTTGACGGTTGTTCTGATCACGGGAAAAAAGAGGGAAAATTTAGTTCCTTTTTCCTCCTCTGATTCCACCTCGATAAATCCTGAGTGTTCGGTTACGATACCTCTTACGATCGATAATCCGAGTCCGGTCCCGTTGTTGCCCTTCGTCGTAAAAAATGGTTCGAAAATTCTTTCCTTATTTTCCGCCTTCATTCCGATTCCGGTGTCCGTAATATCGACTTCGATATAATTCTCCACATTCGCTTCCGGAAATTTGGATCGAAGCGTTTTCCCGTCTATGATTCCTCCTCCGACACAAACGCTTCCGCCGTCGGGCATTGCGTCTTTGGCATTCAGTATGAGATTGAGAACCGCCTGATGCAAATGACCGGAGTCGCCTAAAATGATTCCGTTGAGAGACCGGAAATCGGTTTCAAGGCGAATATTTTTAGGCAGTGAGAATCGCATCATATCCGTGACTTCCTTTAACAAAGGAGCAATTGAAATAGGTTTCATTTCGGTCGAACCCGGGCTTGCAAATAATAGAAGTTGTCTCGTAATCGCTTTTCCACGCTCCGAAGCTTCTATAATTCTATTGGCATGTTTCCTTAGAGAAGGGTCCGATTTACAAATCTGTCGAATGACGTCTGCAGTTCCGAGAATCATCGTGAGCAGGTTGTTGAAATCGTGAGCTATTCCACCTGCCAGCAAACCTATACTTTCCATTTTCTGTGCTTGTCTAAGAGTGCGTTCCGCAGCCGTTCGCTCGGAAATGTCTCTAACGATACCCTGTAAATGCCCGGAATCAAGATATCGTGCGCTTATTTCGACGGAAATTAATTTCTTGTCCTTTCTGATCAGTTTACGTTCCAGTATCATCGATTTGCGATCTTGAAGAGTGAAGCCTCTTAAAGGTGTGGCGGCGAGATCTTCCGGCTGGATCAAATCCTTTATATTCAGTGTTAATAATTCTTCTCTAGTATAACCGAGCATTTTGCTTCCGCTCGGATTAATTTCCAAAAGCTTGCCGTCCGTGTTAGCGACGAAAATTCCGTCGGAGGCATTTTCGACCAAGTCCCTATATTTGCTCTCACTCTTACTTCTTCCTTCCTCAAATGTTTGGTACTGGATGGCTAAGCGTACAATATAGGCTGCGAAGAAAATTAGTCGCAAGTCGCGATCTTCAGGTTTATGAACTTTCTTATAGTAGATGGCAAACGTGCCTAAAACGTCTCCTTCCGGAGAATAGATGGGTTGAGACCAGCAAGCTCTCAGTCCGTAACTCATCGTCAAGTATCTATAATCTTTCCATAATGGATCTGTGAGAATGTCCGAAACGATGACTAACTTTCCCTTATAAGCGGAAGTTCCGCAAGAGCCTGCCTCGGGGCCAATTTTAATTCCTTCGAGGGATTTTAGATAAGATTTCGGAAGGCTGGGAGAGATTCCAGTCTCAATCCGATCACGTTCTTTGTTTAGTAGCATGATCGAAGTCTGCATTTCGGGAGAGAATTTTTCGATTGTCGTAAGTAATTTATTTAATAGGGAATGTAACGGTGTCGATCGAGGAAGTTCGTCGAATAAAATTTGCAGTAACGCTTCGGCTCTTTCTCTTTCTTGTACCGCTCTTCTTAATTCGGAGCGACTAGAAAATCCTGCCTTCTCGCGATCTAGGTAAGAGGAAACTACAGTAGTCGATAAGAATCCCAGAACTAGGAAAATAGTCGCAAAGCAAGCAAGTTGTACCGAAGATGAAATTCCGTTTTGGAATGAATAATCCGAATTATGCAGTAGAAAGAAAGAAACCGCTAATAAAAAAAAGGTTCCTACTACTATCCTCAGGCTTAATCGGTTCATCTTGAATACAGTAACATAGACAGGGGGGTAAGGCAATAGTGCTCCTGAAAATTATTAATTTAAGTCTGATTCTTGAATGGAATAGAAGGATTAGATCGCGCTAGGCGTTCGGGAATGAATATCGGAACCTAACCCATAGGATGGGTCCGAGCAGAAAATTGACTTCTCAGGAAGATAATTTTAAACGAATATTTCCGCCGATATTTCGAATATTTCCGCAAGCTTACGGGCTAGATTCTTTCCGATCGTCAATTTTCCTTTTTCTATGGATGTCACGTATTCGACTTCTACTCCCCCTAACTTTTCCGCTAGTTCTTTGCGTGAGTATCCGTGTATTTTTCGTAAAATTCGCACAGTAATCCCCGGCTTCCAGCTTGCAATATTCCGGCTAAATCTAGTTGGATTGTTTTCTTCCCGATCGAGCAATTCTTCATTTTCCATATTACTCGGCCCTCCCAATTTCAGTATTATTTAACTTGTTTATGTCGAAAGCGTATTACAGATCCGCTACATTCGGATATGAATTCTTTGCTTTCGAAAACCGCTTAGTTCCTGTTCGTTTATCGTTCGTTCCGAGTATTCGAATTCGTATCAGAAAAACGTTGATTTAGCAATATTAGTCATAACTTTATCGAGTGAAGGTATTCTTCGAAAGAATTCTCTCTTTCGCTTAGAACCTGAATCTGGAATTGGTACAATAAAATGAATTTGTATATTCGAATCGGTGCAGTACTGCTGTTCTTGTTGTTTGTATCGTGTAATAACAATACGAACAACTTGTACGGAACGGGAAAAAACAATCATAATAAGGATAATAATTGCAAGGAAGCTTCCGCATTGTATCTTGCTTGCTTAAATATGAATGGCGGAGCGGCATACGCAGCGAATTGTAACAATCAATATCTTATAGTTATAGGAGCCTGTAGCGGTGGATCCGGTTCAGGCGGTGGAGGAG
Source organism: Leptospira broomii serovar Hurstbridge str. 5399 (assembly GCF_000243715.2). Classification (NCBI taxonomy): domain Bacteria; kingdom Pseudomonadati; phylum Spirochaetota; class Leptospiria; order Leptospirales; family Leptospiraceae; genus Leptospira; species Leptospira broomii. The sequence goes on along the minus strand of NZ_AHMO02000011.1, from coordinate 482,270 downwards.
GAGGCGGATACTAAGATTCGCTTTTTTTAAACGGTAGAGTTTTTGATTTCGACTCCCCATTCTTTGAGATTCTTTAGAACGAATTGCAAAAGAATTTCCTGATTTTTTCTGGAGTCTGTGGCTACGGAAAGGGGAGTGCCGAATTTCATATGGATCATTCGATTCCTGACTAGGCTGCCGATATCTTTCAGTAACTTTCCGTTTTGCCAAAAGTCCGTTTTTACTGCAAAGGGAACGACAGGAACTCCGGCCCTAGATGCCAGTTTCACCGCAATAGAATTAAATTCGCTCGGATCGAATGTCCTAGTCCGAGTACTTTGCGGAAATACGACAATCGAAGTTCCTCCCTTGAGGATGGCAGTTCCTTCCTCCAACACCTTCACAAGATCTTCGCGCGGGTTCGTCCGCCCGACTGCTATCGGGTTTCGAGATCGCATGATCGGCCCGAAAACTTTTCCGTTCACAAGACTTTCCTTAACAACGTAGGTTACGGGTCGATGAGCCACTAAAAAGTAAGGAAAGACGAAGGTCTCCAGGACGCTCATATGATTTCCCGCAAAGACTACCGGCCCTTGAGGAGAGATGACGTGCTCTATTCCCTCGATTTTGAACTTTCCTTCGCATCCTTCGATGACGTCCAAGATTCTTCCGGAAGATTCCAACCAAACTTCGTCGGTATATTCATTTTTTAAACATTGCTTCCTGCTGGCAAAGATCTCGCGAAAGTATCCGATTAGAAAAGCGAGATCGCTACGAAACAGGACTCGATCCAAAATAGATCTCTTTCGATCCGGGGGCGTCTCGTATTGAATAGTTACTCCGTCTCGAAGCCGGATTGGAGATCCCAGTGAGTCTCTGTTTAAATGAAAGACTCCGCTGCGAACCGCTTCGTCAGGAATGGTCAACATAGGTTTTTTAATTCTTGGTTCAAGAGAAAGGGTTGGTTTCATTCCTGGTTCACTCCGGCAACTAGGTAGATACAGTTAGGAAGAGTAGACGGATAGTATAATTTTTGCGGATTTCTCTACCAGCATTAATTCCAGGCTGTTCGCATGAGAAATAGCAAGAAAACGATACAACAATAAGAAACCGAACTTTGTTCGATTTCTTATTGTATCTTCCGTAAATTCGTTCGAATTGAGTGGCTTTAACGGAAAGGAGTCAAATAGGAACGTTCCTGAAAATACCGATCCTCAAACTTTGAAAGAAGTCGGGAATCTTTCAGAGTTAGATCGATATCATCCCATCCGTTTCGAATTCTCTGTACCGAATTTTCATCCAAGGAAAATCCTGCTTCAGTTTCGCCGAATATGATCTTTCTTTCGAAAAGGTCTACGCTCGCAGTCGCTTTAGGAACGGATTGCACCCATTTTTGCAATAGTGCAATTTCCCGTTCCGTTAACATTACTAAAGCGATTCCGTTTTTCGGACAATTTATGGAGAAAATATCCGCAAACGAGGGAGCAACAATCACTCGAATTCCGAAATCCGACAATGCCCACGGTGCATGCTCTCTACTGGAGCCGCACCCGAAATTCGGCCCGGTAAGTAGAATACTTGCCTCTGCATAATCAGATTTATTTAATATGAATTCTCCGTTCGGAATTTCACCGTTCGGATCCGAATATCTCCAATCGTGAAAAAGGTGTCGTCCGAAACCCGTTCGCTCTATCTTCTTCATGAATTGTTTCGGTAAAATTTGATCCGTATCGATATCGGCTCTATAAAGAGGCGCGATTATCCCGGTATGTTTAGTCCATGCCTTCATATTTCTTTCCACTCCCGAACGTCCGTAAATTTTCCGGTGACTGCGGCACCGACCGCCATCGTCGGACTAACAAGATGCGTGCGTCCTCCTCGACCTTGTCTTCCTTCGAAATTTCGATTTGATGTGGATGCACATCGTTCTCCTTCTTGCAGGATGTCGTCGTTCATCGCTAAGCAAAGAGAGCAACCCGGTTCTCTCCATTCAAAACCGGCGGCTAAGAAAATTTGATCCAAACCTTCGGACTCCGCTTGACGCTTTACTCGCCCCGATCCCGGAACTACGATCGCTTTCACCGTAGGGTGGACAGTTCTGCCTTTCGCCAATATTGCGGCCGCCCTAAGGTCTTCGATTCTAGAATTGGTGCAAGAGCCGATAAAAACTTTATCGATTTGGATTTCATTAATTTTCATTTCGGGACTCAAACCCATATACTGAATCGCTTTCTCTGCCGTTTCTTTTCGGTTAATATCCGTGAAGGAATTCGGATTCGGAACGACGCCGGAGATGGAGGCCGTTTGAGAAGGATTCGTTCCCCAAGTGACTTGAGGCTCGATTTGCGAAACATTCATCTCTACGATTTTATCGAAGGCTTCCTCCGAATCGGAATATAGGGTTTTCCAGTATTCAAGTGCTTGTACGAACGCGTCGCCTTTAGGAGAGAAATCCTTTCCATTCAAATATTCGAATGTTGTATCGTCCGGCGCGATTAAACCTGCACGGGCTCCGGCTTCGATGCTCATATTGCAAAGAGTCATTCTCGCATCCATCGAAAGTTCCTTTACCGCGTTTCCGGAATATTCCAAGACGTAACCTTGTCCTCCGTTTGTTCCGATTTTGCCGATGAGGGCTAGTACGATATCCTTGGAGGTAATACCTTTACCCAATTTACCGTTAAGTTTTACCAGCATCGATTTGGCTTTTCTTTGCCTTAAAGTTTGCGTGACCAAGACGTGCTCCACCTCGCTGGTTCCGATACCAAACGCGAGGGCTCCAAAGGCTCCGTGCGTAGCAGTATGAGAATCGCCGCAAACGACTACAGTTCCGGGTAACGTAAAGCCGAGCTCCGGAGCAAGAACGTGAACGATCCCTTGATCGGGATTTTCCCAACCGAATAACTCGATTCCGAATTCCCGGCAGTTGTTTTCGATCGTATCCATTTGAATCCTAGAAACCGGACCGGCAGCGTCTTTATTTCGCCTGTCTTTCGTAGAAATATTATGGTCGATCACTGCAAGGGTTAGCTTCGGGAATTTTACTTTTCTTCCCTTATTGCGTAACGCCTCGAATGCTTGCGCGGAAGTCACTTCATGCAGCAAATGCCTGTCCACAAAGAGCAAGGATTCCTCGTCTTTTCCGGAAACTATCAGGTGTTGTTCCCAAATTTTATCGTATAAGGTTCTGGGGTTCATTTTTTCCTCCGACATCCGTAGAGTATCAATATTCTTAATATAATGCAAATAAATAGAATTTATTGACAGTATAAGTAAAAGTTATACTTATGCGAGTAAGGTTTTTATGGAATTTAGGCAGATTCGATATTTCTTGGAAATCGTCAAAATCGGAACCTTTCAGAGGGCTGCGGAAGGGCTCGGCCTGACCCAACCTGCGTTATCCAGGCAGATGGCCCTGCTCGAGCGGGAAATCGGAAAACCGCTTATGGAACGAGGACCGAGAGAAATTAGTCTTACGCACGAAGGGGAGATCTTTTTAGGTTATGCCGATAAAATGAATACTCTCTGGGAAGAGCTAAAAGACGGTATGAAGGAGCCGGGCAAGGAATTATCGGGAACGTTTTCGATCTCGGCCGGCGGAACGGTGTCGGCTTGGATTTTGCCGAAAATACTTAAGAAAATTATGATAGATAATCCTGGACTCGTATTGTCGGTTAGAGAAGGGGACGCGCAAGAAACTAAGGAAGCCTTACTTAGAGGGGAAGCGGATTTAGGCATTCTTACCGGTCCCGTGGCTGAACCCGGGTTGGTGGAAAGGGAATTTCTTTCCGATAGAATCGTCGCGGTCGCAGCCAAAGAGCATGAGATTTTCAAAAGAAAAAAAATCCGCCTAACCGATCTGAACGATACTTCGTTCGTTTTCTTCCATCCGGCATCCGCGGTCAGAAGGGCAGTCGAGAAGAAAATCCGAACCTTGGGTAAAAGCTTTCGACCGCGTATTTCCATGGAACTTCGAAGCGTGGAGTCCGTGATAAAATCTCTTGAGGCCGGATTAGGAATAGGATTTCTATCCGAATATTCGCTTAACGATCGTTTGCGAAAGATCGATTTGCCCGAATTAACGGCGGAAAGAAAATTCTTTCTCTGTCATCGTAAATTCATCCGTCCCGGTCTTTCCTTATTGATGGAAGAAATCGCTGCTGCTGCATCGGGTTTCAATACAAAATGACCGTATAGAGCGTAGTCACATTATCGAATTTTCGAGTACGAACGCGTCATTGAATGCCGGTCCTGGATAAAAAATCCAATATCGATAATTCGATTTTTTCCTTGTCCGTCGACACATGTTTCGAAGTGAGAACATGATGTCCTTGTTCTATTGCAACTTTAGTGTTCAGAGGGTTTGGATGATCTCCTCCGAATTTAGAAAATGCCTCCAACATGGCGGACACGCTCGCTACTTTATCCTGATGATCCTTATCTTTATAATAATATATTAATAAAGAAGGACTATGAATATTAGCAAACTTCTCGTTCGAAGCTATGAACTTTTTGACGTTAGAAACATGCTGCACCGATGATAGATACTGGTCTTTGTACCAATACTCGTAATATTTTTCGCCGATTCCATCTCCCTCGACTCTGGGCGGAGATTTTCTTATTTTACCGTTGATCATTTCCGCTAAAGAGGTACCTCCGGGGAGATAGAATAATTTGGCGATCGGTACCGTAAAATCGAAGAAAGGAGATAGTAAGATTAATGCGTGAATTTTATCGGGATATTTGGACGCAAGATATGTGGATATTAGTCCGCCCATGCTGGTCCCGACCAATACGATTTTATCACCGAGTTTATCCATCATCAAAAGACTTTCTTCGGCAGTCGTAAGATATTCTCGGAAGTCGGTATCTCTATGATCTTCGTTGTTTGTCCCGTGTCCGGGCAAGCGTAGATAGTAAATATTGGCCTTGAGTTTTGCCGCTATTTTATCCATAGATTCTTCTCCTTCGGCGCGGGAAGCTCCGAATCCGTGGACGTACAGAATGGCCACCGGCGTTTTCCCACGGGAGAAACGAATAAGTTTTTCTTCATTGCCGATACGGCCGCCCTTGGCTTTAGTTTCAGCCAATTTAATTCGGTAATAACTATCGAAGTCGGAGGGTAGAGCATGTTCTTTATACTGGTAAGAAGGCAGAGTCGAATAATAAACGCCAGTATATGCGGCTACGATTATAAGAACGGTAGCCAAGGAAAATTTAATCGAACGTTTCAAAGGTTCTTCCTGGAGAAATAAGTTTCACGAAATCTATCTCGATGCCTCGTTAAGGCAAGCTTTTTGCATCGTAACCCTTGCCAATTGTGAGTCAGAAATATCTGCTAAGTGAACCGAGCCAAGAACCTAAGGCGGCGGCGAGAATACAAAGAAAGAAGCTTCCGAGGGAATAGAGTAAAAATAGGGGAATTTGATTTGCCCGCAATAGAGCTAGAGATTCGTGGCTAAACGTCGAGAAGGTTGTGAACCCTCCGCAAAATCCTGATGCCAATAATATTCTTATTTCGGGAGAAACAAAATTTTCTCTTTCGGAGATTGCATATATTAATCCGATTAAAACGCTGCCAGTAATGTTTACGATGAATGTTCCGGTCGGAAATGTTGCAGCTCCGTGCCGTATTGCACTTATCTGAACGACGTAACGTAAAACGCTTCCGGCCGCTCCACCGATAGCAACTAGAAAGTATGATAGAAACATTTTAAGAAAAATATCGACTAAGAAAAATACGAAAAGAACTTTTCGTCATTTTAAAAATCGCCCTATTCTTAAATCCGCATTTGAAGGATAATTCGAAATGCAGATTTTCATTGAGTTAAGAAGGAGAATATTAATAGGCTAGAGTGAATCTTTTTCCGGTATGCTTCGGAGATTCTATTTCGTCCAGCAGGGCTACGGCATAATCCTCCGCCGAGATTTTACTATTGCCTTCCGAATCGAGCACTAGTTGATCTCCGCCTAACCTATATTTTCCGGTTCGTTCCCCCGGGGCTATCATCGCTGCGGGACTCAGGTATGTCCAATGCTTAGAGGAAGAATTTTGGAAAATGCGTAGAGCTTCCCGATGCGCTAGAGCTGCGGACTTATAGGCCTCCGGGAAAGTCGGAGTATCGACTAATTGTAAATGAGGTGCGATTTCCAAACTTCCTGCGCCTCCGACAAAATAAAATGGCTTATTACCTGACTTTGACGTTCCTTCTAAAATAGAGCGAGCTGCGTCGCTTAACGTTGATGGATTTCCACCTTTGTCCGGCCCGATTGCGCTGATAATAACGTCGGCATCGTTGGAGAGGATTTCCACCGATTTAGGATCAGTAATGTTTCCCGACCGCTTTGATAGCTTGGGATGCTCTAATTTTAGGGCCGAAGGATTTCGAGAAACTGCAACCACTTCGTGCCCCCTGGAAAGAGCCTCGTCTACTATTCTTTGACCGATCATCCCCGTGGCGCCGTATACGATTATTCTCATTTATTTCCTCCGAATGAAATTAGGAACTTTTAGCCATAATTACTTGTAATAATTATTATTACAAGTAATTTCAGAGAATTTTTCTGGCGAGATTATAAATCCATTTTATGAAATTAGAATTTTCCCCCGCTAGCGCCATGCGGTTTAAAAGAGGTGATGTTAAGGGAACTCGTAAGTCTAAGACTTATATTTTATTTCTCGAAATTTCGAGGATGCTCATGATTTCGATTTTGAACCGAATCGAAGTATTGCCCAGCCTAAGTTCAGGCTCGCTTTTTACTTTCTTGTTCTATATTAAGAAGGACGTCCGCAAGCGAAAAGTCATTCAATTTATCTTCTAAAGCTTTCTGGGCTTCTTGGAAAATTCCTACCAGCGCTCCTTGAATTCTCTTTCCTACGGGACATTTTGGATTGGCGTGGGCATGCATGGAAAATAATTCCTCAGTCGATTCGACCGCCTTGTACACTTCCAAAAGACGGATTTCCGCCGGAGTCTTGGCTAAACTAGCCCCTGGAACACCCTGGCGAGTAACAACCAAGCCTGCCTTCTTTAGCTTTCCCAGGATTCCCCGCACGACGACCGGATTTGTTCCTATGCTACTCGCCATCAATTGAGAAGTGATTTCCGCCGAATTTTCCAACTCTATCAGGGATAGGACATGGATGGCGATGGAGTATCTGCTTGGAATGGACATGGGAGCGACTACCTAATCAAAAGCCTTACTAATAACACTTAAGAAAGCAAGGAGAATTTTGGTATAAAAAGGACACGAATCCGAACCCTTCGCTGCATCTCTTTTTCCCGGGAGAATTTTCATTTTGGATTTGCAAAGATAGGATAGGAAAAATATTATTTCTACTCGTTGATCATTCTGCCTGGAGAATTCCGAATATGCGTTCGAAGCTTTTCATAATTGTCTCATTCTTTCTTACGTTATCTGCATGTGGGAAAAAACTTCCGGTTTCCATGATAACTGCGACCTCCATGGAAACCGGACTACCGTTCGACATCCTGGAAGGGAAGAAGTGGAGGCCTGAAAAAGGCGCGAATTTCGTGAAGCTTCACGTTTATCCCGACGAATCGTTCTTACTCTCTAAGATCGAAATCGAATCGTGTAACGGTTCGTTTGCAGACTCGATTACGGCATACATTAATTTTGATGAATATAGTCAGGATTTGACCGGCGGAGGTGCCACTGCGACGGTGCAATTTTCCGCTCCTCGTAGCGCTCGCTCTGTTACATTCAATTTTCATAAAAATACGGATATCTGCGTAGACAAAGTCGTTTTCTACGATGAAAAGGGATCCAAATTAGGTTGGAAATTTCCGAAAGTAATTGAGGCCTCGGTGAAGGCCTCCGAAACTGCAAAGCCTTTCCTTTCTTACGATGTGATGAACCTATTCGATTCTCGCTACGAGTACGCTTGGGCGTCGGATAAAAAAGGTGCAGGCGTCACCTTGGATTTCGATTTCAAAGAAAAGCAGAAAATAAAGTCTCTTAAAATTTGGAACGGATACCAACGTTCCGAACGCCACTGTCAGACCAATGGGCGTTTAAAGACTGCGACATTGACCGGAGACAACGGCTATAGTTCTAAGATCGAAGTTCAGGATATACTCGGTCCCCAAACGATCACTCTGTCTAAGCCCTTCGAAGGAAAGAAACTTCGCTTAACGGTCGATTCTATTTATAACGGAAAGGGATATAAGGGACTCATCATTAGCGAACTTCGCTTTTCCGACGGTGACGATTGGATTTTACCCAACCCGATCGAACAAGTCCGGAAAATCGCTAAAGAGAACGCCCTTCAGTTTGCCGCCGCTAATATTAATAATGTTTTAAACTGGAGTTATGTGGGCGGCGAATATTCAGGAGAAATTCCGGTCAATTCCTCGTCTACGGAAGAGACTTCTCCTCCGGCTCCCGAATCTTCCGTAGATCAGCCTCCTCAGGAGCAGGTTTCGGATAAGTATCTTGTATCTTCCAATTGGACTCTTCGACTTCGCTCGGACGGAAGTATGTTTTTGGAAGGAAATACAGCCGACGAAGGCGAGGGAAGCAAAACGAATCGAAGTTTCTTCGCGTTAGGAAATTATGAAGTGAAAGAAGCGAAACCCGACGGTTTAAAGCTTAGAATTTTCGGACTCGTTCGCCAGAGGACAAGCGAAGAGGAGTATTTCGGAGGGGATTGTAACGGGTGCGGAAGAGATTGCAATATGGGAGAATCGGATCCGAATAATTCCGAAAAAATATTTCAAGAGACGATTCGAATTCGTAAAGTCGGCGATAAGATTTATGTTCAAAACGAAAACCCGGATAAGGTATTTCATTTTAAATCTCTTGAAATGAGTCAGGAGTAAGATTGCTATTTTTGAATCGTCTTTGTTTGGTCTTACTCGTTTTTTCCTTTTTCCATACTTGCGGAAAAGAGGAAAAACGAGATGAGTTTTCGCTTAATCTAAAGGGTAAGAAAGGCGCAATACCGGTCCGGATCGAATGGATTCGTAAAGGTGTGCCTGGAAAGATGGAGCTGTACGAATTGGCAGCCCAAAAACCGGTTCAACTCTGGGATACTAAGTCGGTCGCATCTTTGGAACAGGCGCCGATCTCGACTCCGATCGAAGCCTCGACTTTACTTCTTTCACCGGGGGAACTCCGACGGTTTGCGTTAGTCTATAAGAATGATACCAAAGAGGATTTATTTTTCTTCGCGGCTCCGCATTCTGTTACGCCGCCCGAATTCGGTTTCGGATTCAAATTCAAATGTTTATGCGTAAACCACCTATTTAAAGTGGAATCGGGAAATGTTTGGTATAGAATCGTCGAGTTGCGAACGATGCCGAATTGGGCAAGCGAGGAATTTTCAATCACTCACACCTTGGTCAGAGTGGATCCTTTCCAAGCCAAGGAATGGGAATCGTCAAGATCTCGATCAATACCGGAGGATTAATTGCGAATATTCCCTTCGCGTATTAACGATCGTTATACGAAATATTAATTAATTGCTTTGGCAGTAGAGAGCTTTGGATTGAAACGCACAGTCTGCCTGGCTTCCGTCGGCACGTGTAAACTTTCCCGGCGAAGAATTGTTTCCGTCGATAAAATCCGCTTCCAGCACTCCTCCGTCAGGAAAGGAGACAGTGGCCTTTCCTTTCAGGATGCCGTCAGAAAAATTCCCTTCCACGATCGTTCCCGTCGAGAAGGTATACGTTCCGGGGCCCTGTTTTTGATCTCCGGAAAAATTCCCGCTAAATTGATCTCCGTTTTTATACTCGAATTTACCGGTTCCTTCTCTCGTCCCGTTCTTAAAATTTCCTACGTATTTATCTCCCGTAGCATATACGTAAATTCCGGAACCGTTTTCGCAATCTCCCTGTTCACAACGACCGTCTTCCGAAGTTTCGTCCGAAAGATTCATCGAACGAGAATCGGATTTTGCGGTATCAGATGACGAGGAATTTTCGGGAACTTCCCGACTAGAAGACGGTTCCTTCGTGTCCGGGGCGCTTGAGCAGTTGATCCAAACAAACAAACATAATGTGCAGAACAGTATTGAAATCGATCGGAGTGGAAAAGCGAGCATGATTGAAATTTTGCGATCTAATTTAGGTTTCGTCAATCGGAAATCAGCGCAGAAGTTCCCTTACGGGCATCGCCTGCTGATTTAAAAAACTTGGAAGTCGCCTACGAATTCTCAAATAAATCAAATAATAAACGAATCGAAGCGCGGGATGAAACAGCAATTTATCCAAGATCCGATACGAACTTTGTCGGCGGACAAAAAGTTTGAGCATTGTGCGGGCAAAGAAACCGATCTTTTTCCTCTGCGCAAGTATATGGAACTGATAAGCGTTCGAATATTGCCGAGCGTAAACCTTTGCAGTCTCTATCGCCTCTTGAAAAATCGGGTCGCTCTGTCTCGGATCGGTCAGGTATAATAGACGGCGACAAAGCAAGAGCAAATAAAACGTGTCCCGCTGAAATTCGAATTCATAAGGTAGTTTTAGCGCCTCGGCAATTTGCCGCATTTCTTCCAATAAGAGAAAGGCGGCTTCTCCCTGTCGTATCGAATACATTCCGTTTTTTGAAAGCGCCGAATAAAGGAATCTGAATGGATCGGAAATAGTAACCCTGTCCCAGGTCACATGCAATAGAGGAGGGATCCTGACTCGATGAAGGTAGTATGTGTTTCGCGCAAATTCAGGATCGTAAAGTAGGTCCTCTATAACCCGGTCGCTGAGTTTTAGAAAATGAAGAAATTCGTCCGAATTGGAATTTCCGAAAAATCTACGAACACATTTTTCAACCGACCAATCCTTAGTAAAAAGTTTTAGTGCAACGAATGTATTCAATTCATTCCAGTAAGAAGAATGCTTTAGAAAGGTAAAGTTTCGGAAAGAAGACCAGCCGCCTGTTTGAGTCCAAACGCTGAGGCCGACCATGTTTTTGGCATTCTTAAGCTGGTTTCTGTATCGATCATAGGACCATCCGATAAAGGAGGGAAATTCGCCGAATCCCTCGTATTCTCTTCGAGCCTGCAGTTCTATCAGCTTGGGACGGTCGTCCTCCAGAAATAGCGGGTTTAGCGGAAGATACCGAAAAAAATCTCCCTCTCCGTATTTCATCGAGATGATCAATGATTGGCTACGGATATTTCTGAAAACGTCCCGATAGGTCTCCGGATTCCAAATCAGGTCTCCGATCTCGTAAGCTCCTAACGTCCAGGTTCTAAATATTAATTTTTTATTATGTTTTTCGAAAATGGGTAGAATTTGGTTTAAAAACCTATTTGCTTGTTCAGTGGTTCTCAATAAAAGTTTACTTCGAAAGTCGCCCCTGACATCCACCCCGTCCGATTCTCCGATTCGAAGAACGATTCCATTGACCTCCGGGAAATCCTGAAAGAAAGATTCCAGACCGGTCATGAAAATCTCGGTGGAATGCTCTAGATTCCCCTTCGTTTTCTCTTCGAGATTTTTATTGGAAGTGAAGAAATCCGTCGTGAGGAATATTTTCAAATTCGCTTCGGAAGCGATCTTGAATAATTTCTTATATTTCTTTCGATAGGAGGAAATTTTCCGGTTTAGTTCCTGGGAATAAAAAGAATGAGGCACTAGGTAACAAAGTTCGTCTATCGTAACGGCATTGAATCCGAGTTTGGATACTCTTTTCGTATAAGTGCGGAAGGACTCACGAACGCGTTTATGTTTTTTTTTGGAAGGGAAGGAGGATTTATTTTTTTCCAAGGAGACCAGCGGGGCCTTGGACCAATTTACCGTTCCTTTTGCGTGCTCTAAGAAAAAAGGGGCGGAGGTGTCTACGATCGTTAAAAATTTTTGAGACATGGGTTTATTCGGAATTGCGATTGTATCTGAAGGATTCTACGAAGGCGGCGACTAAAATTAAAGTTCCTCCGATGAATTCTTCCTTTCTTGGAAATTCTCCCAGAATCAGCCAAGCAAGAATTGCGGAATAGACCGGTTGTATCGTCGAAAGTAAACCGACAGTCTTTACTTTCATTTTGAATACCGCCTTAACATACATAGTATGTCCGATCGCCGTGAAGAAGGTTCCTAATAGAAATACCAGGGCCCAATCTTGTCCGTTTTTGAAGGTTTCTTCGAAAAATAGGACGGGAGACAGTATTACACATGTGGCCACGCTCTGATGAAACATCACCTGAGAGGAGCCGTGCCCGGATAGATATTTTTTCGTAAGTAAATTTCGTAACGCTAGTGTGAGAGCGGATATAAGCCCTATCATCACACCGACAAAATATTCGTTGGCAAAAGTAAATTCCGGTACTAAAAACCACATACCGATACATACGAAGCCTGCCATAGCGATATCGGAAGCTTTCAGTTTTACTTTGAAATAGAAAGGTTCGAGTAAAACCGTCCAAATCGGATGAGTGAATAAGGTTAGCACCGCTATCGCTACACTGGAAATTTGTGCGGACGAGAAAAATGTCACCCAGTGAACGGCAAGAAGAACTCCTAATCCGAAAGAGATCAGGTTGTCGCGTTTGGATGAAAAAAGGATCGGTCTTTTTCTTAAATAAAGAAGAGACCCAAGGAGAAGACTGGAAAATAAAGTTCTCCCCCAAGTGATGACGGAAGGCGAGTAGGGAAGGAGATGAGCGAAAAGTACGTTCCCGCTAATAATTAATTGGGAGATTTGGAATTCTAAATAGGTCCGGAGACGACTTTCTTCCATGGAAGTTCGTCTAGTTTTGGAATACCATAGGAAAAGAAAAGGAAATCCCTCACGAAGATTTCCTTTTTAAAGCGGATGTAATAATTCCCTTAACGAACGTGATTATGCAATTTGTGCGATCGTTGAAGGGGTTTCCTTTCCGAGGCGATTGGCTCGGAAAATGCTGCCAAAATCGTTAAATCTAATTCCGTATCGCTTCATCGCCGGATGAACAAAGGGTGCTACTGCTTGCCGAAGATAGAAAGGCTGATTTACCACAAAGTGATGAATTCCGTGGGTACTGCCGAAATTAAAGCAGAAGAGATGTAACGGAAGGAGAAGCCAGGAGTTTAGAACCTGAGTTTGGTCGTATAATCCCTTTACGTCCCCGTAATAATGCATATTGGACGAGACGATCTGAATGCTTGTTTGGCGGATCCAGTTAGGCAATAAGTATACGACCGCCGACGTATTTAGAAACGTACGGATTCCGTCCAGCCAAGCTGGTTCGTTAATAGGCTTTCCTAAGTAGTCGTTAATGATGTAAAAGGCATTCAAGAATAGGAAATTATACCATAGATGATAAAAGATCACCAGGTAAGGCCAACTAGATCGAGTAATTTCTCTTCGCTTGAATTTGGGGGCTTCCTTTCTAAGCTTATGCGCTTGAAAGAGAAAGGATAGATTTCCGTCGATCATCGTCAAGAGCCGTTTTAGGCCGAAGTTCATTCCGTTTCCGATCAATCTCTCTTCAATATCCTCTTTATGACCGGAGACCTTGTGATGCAGGGTATGGATCATTCGTCTGTACCAGGGACTGACGGTATTTCCCCTAAAGATCCAGACGACCCAAAACATAAAGTTTTGCTTTTTTAGGTTATCCTTATAGTAAAGGTTATGAATCAAATCGTGTTCGATTTCATGTAATAAAGACGCTAAAATTCCGTTTGCGAGGATGCAGGTCCAGGCGGGAATGAATCCGGCAATATATAAGCCGGCAAATAGCAGCATTCCGGCGGCGGAACCGACGGTGATTCCCATTCCCAATCGGTCTTGGTTCTTTAAAAAAGGGAATTTTCTCCGTAGTTGCTTATCTCGGAATCGAATCCATTTCATGATCCTTTTACTTCTTTCTTTATCGGAAAGTTTTAGACTCGGTTTGGTTGGAACCATTATTTGTGCGATTGCAGTCATCGGTGTCCTCTTCATCTTTTCGGTTGAATCAAATTTAACCGATTTTTCCTCTACCGTCGTCTCAATAGATCGAATGCCACTCGATGTTTTGTCCTAAACTATAAATTACGACTCTCCCGAGGCCCGGTATTCCGAAGGAGTCTTACCGGTGTGCTTTTGAAATGCCCTGTGGAAGGATGATTTTGTCCGAAATCCTACTTCGAAGGCAATATCGAGAACGGATCGATTCCGATCCGTTCGTAAAAGTTGACAGGCGTCCCGAATCCTAAAATCGTTTACGAACGCAGCGAAGTTTTTTCCAAGTTCTTGGTTGATTAATTCGGACACTTGATGAGTTGAGAGAGCCAGTTCGTCGGCTAGATCGGCCAAGCTTAACTCATCGTCTCGATAGAGTCGTTCTTTTTCCATAATTTGCAAAAGGTTCTCTTTGAGAGCCGCTCTGTTTAATCCCTGCAATAGGGAACGTGAATATTTCTGCCGCGTAGCCTGCGCTACTTCTTGCAAAGCTCGAAAAAATTCAGGACGTTTATGGCCGATCAAATACGCAAGACAGAGGCTACAGCTCATCATTGCGGAGTTTTCCAGTAGATACAACGGATTGCGGGTAAGTAGGTAGATCGCGCCTAAGACCAAATTCCAGAGCGTCGCCAAGACCAAGAAAAGAAGGATGCGGGTCGTCCATTCTTGCCGTAAAATTTCCGGACGAAAAAGATCCGAGCTCTTTGTCAGAATCGCTATCACATATCCTAATAGCAAGGTCAGGGGGACAAACAGAATCATCTCGCTGATCCGGATTCCCGGCTGTGAGACGAATGTGGCGATGGAAATCTTGATCAGTTCTTCGGAAACAAAAATGCCCAGCAGATAGATAACCCAAAGTGTAATGGGAAGAAATAGATGGATTTTACTCAGACCAAGATATCCAAACGATTCGGTTTCTCTTTCTACACTTACTTGGTGAATTCCATAGAGGATGGGACCCACGGAACCTAAAGTCGGTAAATAGGCGAGAGATAGAAGCGGTATTGCCTGATAAAAACCTGAAAGAATGGATACCGAGCAAGCCTGGAAAATCCCAATGGAGGCAAAAAGTAAGGTAAGTAATCTATTAAGGGCGGTTTTTCGTTCAATAACGATTTGCCCTAGACTCATAAGGAATCCTAAAGAAATACCGAAGTGAACCATCCACCAGAGAATCGCCAACCAAGGACCGATTTCAGGTTGGTTTCCTAATAAATAGGCCGAGTTTGGCATGCCGAGGAAGATCCGGCAACTTTGCCATGCTGTCAAGGAATTCCATTTCTGGCGCCTGGGTCGGAGAATCCCCACCCTTCCTGGGTGGGGGCCGGTGCGGTGGTACGCGTCGGAATGCCTCATTTCACAGAATTGCATTCTTGAACAACTCTTTTTCTCTTAGCGAGCCTGTAGGAGTTCCTACAGGGCTTAAGGGCACTACTTTAACGAACTAATAAATAACGACTGTTATTTATTGAATCCAATCATTACAATTATGTATCGTAGTTTCTGGGCCACCAGTTAAGAAATAGGGATTGTTCTAAAAAAGTCTCAAATGATCTTTTGGGACTGCCTCAGGCCAGGTCAGTGTTATAGATAACAATTGTTATGCAAAATGATTTCATTTTTCATCTAGACCTTTTTTTTTCTAAAATTATTTTTTTTTGAATACCAGGTTAAAATATAAGGGCTATATAAGACGGCTCTATGTAGCGTTCGCTATGCTGTGCTTGCTTTCATTGAAAGCGGATGGGAATAGCGAAAATGATTAAGAATCGTCTTTGGATCGGCTTTATCCTCTTACTGTTCTTGTGTTGCAAACCTAAGAACGATGCGATAGCACCCGCTAGTTTTTACGATAATATTCAAGGTACCGGGCTTAGGCTCTTTAACCTTCTTGATAATTATCCATCCTTGAAAGCGGGATTCCAAAGTCTCCAACCGATTCCTTTTAATGACCGTCTTGAAAGTTCTATGACCATCCCGTATCGAGAAGACATTGTAGGGTTTTTACGTTCTTCGAGTGATATGCTTCTTAATCCGAACGCTCACGTCAGACAATCTTTATTAAAAGTCCATGATCTTTTAGATCGAATCGATAATGCACCTAATCAAGCTTTCGATACTCTACAGCCTTGGTTAGAAAAGTTAAGAGTCTACCAAAAGCCGGTTTTACGAAATCTATCTCCGATAAGCCAGACGGCATTGGCATACATGTACGCAACGTATTCCAAAGACACGATGAACGGAAAATTCCATGAACTTGCAGCGGTTTTGAGAGATCCGGAAATTAAAATTCTATTCGTGGAACTCGAAGACGTATTAGACAAGGCGCTGAATCAGAATGCAAATGCCAAGGCTGCAGTCCAAGGTCTGTTAGAAGGAATGGTTGATCCTTCACTCATTGCGGATAAAGTAATGAAGCAAAAATTAATTCAGATTATTTCTTCCATCGGAAATTCGTTTAACCAAAGGGCGGGCTTCAGCGATTTTAAATCTTCGGACACCGTCCTAAAGGAATTAATTATTAATTTGGAGAAATATTATACGTTGGGAGGTTCGATCTATTCTGATCCGACTTTGACGGATTACACGGACGCTACTTACCCTTCGGAATTTTCCATACTTTTAACCGAAGCCTTTCGTTATCTGAGACCCATGCTCTCTTTCGGCGGAAGTTACACTTCGGATCCGAACGTTATTCTTTCTTTAAAATTGGCGCAGAATGTGGCTAATTTTGATTTTTCTAGAAACATATCCGGTGTGGATTTTTCACTTCATGAACTGATTCGTATGGATGCTCTCGGGAGGGATAGGGTTAACGATACTAATAGTAGTCCGGTTAGCGCACTTGAATCTCTCATGTTCATATTAACGCTTTCGGATAAGTTCGGTTTTCGGTGGGAGAATCCTGCGGATACCTCGATGATGCGCTTGGAACCGAACGGGTCGGTAAACGGAGGTCCTATGACCGGCGGTGTTCTTACCGTAGGAGATAGCATATACTCGCTCGGATCGACGATGACGGGAAGCATCGGGATAAAATCATTTATGAATCAAAGTTCGGTGGACGGTGCCGTTTTCAGAAACGGAGATGCAAATACTCCTTCACCGTTTACGATTTCGATTAATACGCCAACATTAACTTTACTCGAGGCTCCAGATCCGAGCATACTTCCGTCGGCTAATGATACCGTTTATACGAAAACGATTCCGTTCATTATGAAATTGATTAGGAATGTTCTTCTTTCAGGAGGTGGACCCTACTATAATCGGAACAGAACCGATGCCTCAGGCGCAATTTACACGATCGATGGAAAGATGTACAAAGATTCGAACGGCGTCGACTTGATTTATAAATCAAGTTGGAACACGTCGGACTATAGAATTAAAGTCTCTAATACTGCCAGCGGCGCTTGTAACAGTACTAGCCTTTGCCGCTGGGTCGGGCCAGGAGGAATGGAAACTAACGCTAATTACGCGAATAACTCCTTTACTCCTGTCGCTTCAGGAACTAACGCTTCCGGTGCGAAAGGCTGGAGCATTCCTGTTTGGGAAATCGCGAAAGACGACCAAACCCAAAGAGCCGTGAGTTCCGATGAAGAAGCTCTCTATAAGAATTTCCAATGGCTTTTGCATGAAAAGCGGATGGTCGCAGTCATTCCTCTTCGAGCTTCCTTGGGTGCGGGTGTGCCGTATAAAATGGCCGCGTACGTTACTCTGATCGCGAACGGATTGAACGGTCTAATGGGCGCGACTCCGATCTTACAGGACGGAACTAACTGCACTGACAAAATCAACGGTATTTGGAGAGTAAAACAGACTTTTCTAAAACCCGGTTGCGCGTCTTCTACTCAGCCTAATTTCAGGCAGCCGGGTATTCCGGTCCTTCAGGCGAATTTTTCCGATATTCCGGGAGACAGCATGTTTTACTTGGAGGCATGGGACTATGGTACGACCGGTTCCAGTCCGTTAACATTTAACAGTTTAGGCGATACGAGCGTCTATAGCATTTTCTATCCTCCGACTTCTTCTTACGGAGTGATTCCACAAGTAATCGCGGCAAATTTCACAGTTATGGAAAGACTTTCCTTCCTGACTTCTACTCGTGTATTGGCCTCGTCACCCTCCGATCCGACTCTTGGAAGCTCGGTCGATGCCTCCTGGGATCAACGAAATCGTTTGCTCCCGCTAATCGTTGCTCTCGCGCAAACTTTGGACGATCAGGCGGATTCGGTTCACGGCAAAAATCCGTTTCAAATTCTAACGGGTCTCAGCGGAAGTTTAACTCGTCCTCTGTTGGGAAGAATCACGGATACTGAGCCGAGCTCGGGCGGAAGACAGATCGATGTCGTAAAAATCGTGAACTCGGATTCGAGTGTACGAAGTAATTCGGCTGGTCCAGATGAATATTTATTTCGGTATCTAGATCCGGTCACTCAAAAACCTATTCGATCTCCTATCTCCATTCTTTCGGAAAACGACAGACGCTACCAGGACGGATTATTGAATTTAATGTCTCGCACGGAACTTCTATCGACGTTTGTGCAAATGATGGCCGAGATGGGAAGACCGGAAAGAGCATCCGGCGCCGTTCTCACGTTTCAATCTTTAGCTACTCTGTTAGGAGAAATAAAACTTACGAACGAATCTCCTACTGCGATCCAATACAATTTACAAACGTATTTGGAATCGGTACGCGATATGTTGGCGGCCTATCCGGGAACGAGATCATCCAACGTATATGATCCGGATTGGGATAAAGTGGGGGCCTGGGCAGTTCGCCTCCGCGATTATTTCTCAGCGGGATCCGTCTACAGTTTGATTCCGACTATCGACTTCTCTCTCGACATGGTGATCGATAATGTCCCAAGTGCAACGGAGATTCAAGGTATTCTAAATCTTCTGGGTTCCTTGTTTCGCAATTCGGACGGAAATCAGGATTACCTCATATCGAATTTACTAAGCGGAGACACTCCCGATCTAATCGATATCGCGTCTCCAAACGGAAGGAGCATTGTCGGTGTTATGATGGGACTCGTCAAGAACGGAGAATTTTATTCCTACCTCGAAGCTGATATGAGTACTCCATTTCCGCTAAAGGCAATCTTTACGGATACTAAACGCCTGCTCGTATCCGATATGGTTCAGACTCCGCAACAGGATCCTAGCTCCTTATTGTATACCATGGGAGTGTTAACTGGAATTTTCGCCGACATGGCGGCAGGCGGTCGCAAGGAAATGCCGGGCGGTTTTACCTTCTATGACAGATTTAATCAGGACGAAAATTCGGATACCTATTGGAACCGATTTACCACGATCTTCACTCGATGAGGCATGAACAATGAATACGAATCGAATCAAACGTAATACTTTCCCAAAAACCGAACAAGGATCGATTAAGAAAATGAAGAATAGAAAGACATTCAATTTGGGCAAAAGCGCTAATCAATTTTTCGTTCGATTTATTTGCGTGCTTGTAATAGTAGCTTCATTCGGTTTTTGTAAACCTAAGAACGGGAGCAGTCTGGACTTTTCGGATATATTCGATATAGGTTTCTTTTCCTTTGGAAAAGGCTCCGGCTCGGATCCGAATCTGCAGCCGTATAATAGCGTAGATAATAGTGTAGCCCAGCTACCCGTGGATTTCGGTGCAACGAGTCCGCAAGCGGTTCTATTTATCAATTCTTTGGACAATGTGGATCGTTATAAGGAATTGGAAATCCGTTTCTCTCACCCGATGAATAAGACGATTACTCAGGCTAATTTTTCCATAGTGGGAACGAGCGGGCCGCTTTTAGGACCGAATCCCGGCGGAGAGTTTTACTGGATGAGCAGCCAAAAACTTCGGTTCAAGTCTTATCGTGAATTTAGACCGGCTGAAAATTATACGTTAGCGATCACCTCTGCGGCGTTGACGATCTCAGGAACCGCTCTCCAAGATTATTCCGTTCAATTCAGAACGGCAGTCGATTATAGCTTAACGAATAAAATCACTCAGGGAAGTCAGTATACTTTGAACGGTAATAACGATATTACCTTCGATCAATCCGCCGCGCTGCAATTAGCTTCTACATTTCAAAATCCGGTGGTGGCAAATAATTATATCCAGGGAATTACGCTTAATAAGGTAGGTTCCACGAATTCTCAAACTATTTGCAATTCTCCTCCTTGCTCCATGAGTTCTCCTATTACCCTGACTCTTGATACTTCCCAGATTCCTCCGACGGTTGGAGGAAACACTTATTATTACGAAATCAAGGCAACGAACGGAAAAACGTTTCGCAAATATTTCAGCTTTAACTACGGAAGATTAGAAAATCCTGATAATCTACTTCCGTACGTTGCTGACGGTATCATGGACGAAGCACAAATGCTTCCGTTTTTAGGAAAGGCGATTCAGAAATTTACGACAGGTGCGTTCAAGGTTTTAGATTCGACGGGTGTTCCGAGAACCTTCCAAGACTTTCTTCTCGGATTACCGAATTATCCTAAGCGTCAATTTTATGAAAACGGACAATGGACGATCGGTGAGGCTTGCATGAAACCGGACGGACTCATGTCCGGGAACGCAAACTTATCTAATTTCCAAAATTATTCCTATATATCCGTTTTTGGATCCAAGCCCGGAGCGGAGGGCAAAGGATATTGCTGGGTCCGACCCGCTTCCTGCGGTCCCACGGATAACGGGGGGCCTAACGATTACGGTCCTCCATTCCACCCTAATAGTAGTTGGAATTGGAGTGATTACAATGCATGCCAATCTGGAAACACAGCTAAATGTCAGGCGATCACCCATTGGAACGAGCCTGCTTGGAGTTACTGTCATTATCCTACCGACGTAAAACAATATGACGGCTACACTGCGACGGCTTTTTCTCCCTTTGGAAGACCCAAGGGTAAGATTTCAACGATGTGCGACGATACGGTAGATATCGATAATGCGGTTAGTTGGATATCTTGCCTTAAAACCTTCGGGGATGTGAGTGCAGTATCACCCGGACCGTTTTCCAAGTATAGTGCGACATTGAATATTACAAATCAAGGAATCGCAAACGGTAGCGCGGCAGTGAATATGGACGTGTATGTCACCGACATGCGTCTACCTAGAGCGGTTCGTTGCGGATCCAATAATGCCACTTACGGATGTAGTGCAGGTGTCGGAACTCAACTAGGTAACGTTGTCGCCGACTTAAAAGTAAATCCAGGTGCGGGGGCGGTAGCTCCGGGGTTGGGGCTCGACCTAAAATCCAGATACGTCGAGGTGGATTTGTTGGTAGTTTCTCGCTTTGAAGATTGGTTCGGAACCTTTATGGGTCCGGGGGCTCAATTGATTTTTACTACAACCGCAAAATTGAATTGGGATCCGGCGGTCGAAGGTGCGCTTAATGGGGCTGGCTACGATTGGCAAAACGTTCAACTGTCCAAGCCGAGACTGGCTACCGCAAGAGCAAGAAATACTCTCAGTGTAGGAAGCGACGGACTGATTACGATGAACGTCCGCACTCCGTTTACCGTTAACGATTCGTATTTCCCCGATAATCCGAGTGCGGCCGATATAGTTTCGAATCTTAATAATTTCTTCGTTCTACCTTGGTCTAACCCGAACCATTTATCTATGTCCGGCTTGTATCCGGGCGAGGATACATCCGACTTTATGTGGACGTCTCCGATGACCTATTTGGGGGGTAGCGAGCAATTTGGAACGGTCATTGCAGCTATCGTAGGAAGCCAATCCATTCAAGATATGGCGGGAACTACTGTCCCTCTCGTGAAGCAAATTATCACTCAGTACATGTTAAAGGACATCGTAACTAGGATCGCACCGAATGTTCTCAATTCGGTTGTAGCTGATTTGCGCGATACCGGAGTAACGATTACTCTTCCCGATTATTTGCCTGCACCGCTGGGTAATTTTCCGTTAAACGTGAGATTTAAATTAAATACGGATGCGATCATTAAGCACGACGGAACGAATAAAGGCTTAGTTACCTCGCTTGATTTTGCGTTTACCAGCAGTTATAGTCCGGCTGCAGGACTTCGCACTCAATCGGGAAAATCCGGAATGGTATCGACGAGGGCTTGGACCGCCGCTAATCCGCCGCCTTCAGGTTATCAGTTTACTCAGTCCGCTAGCAATCCCGGATTTCTAATCTCAATGCACACGGATACGATTTCGCAGGCTGCCTTCCATCTCTGGAAAAGAAGAGGACTCGATATCGTACTGAATCAGCAGTTCATCAACGGAATGAATTCGTTTGCCGGATCCGATCCTTTGTTTGCACTGACTACCTCATTCTTGAAGGCTTCGCCCTTGGTGACGATATTAGTTCCGGGAAGAACTAAATTACAAGGTCTGAATTCTTCCAACCAGTTGGCACCTCCGGTAAAATCGTACGACGACATTAATATGGTCATGTCTCCCATACTTGCGCCGAATGTGAAATTCAAACCGATGACTTCCACAAGCGTGCCTAAAATGCGCCTGTATTTTACGGAAATGCAACTTCAGATTATCGCTATAAAACCGAGTTCTTGTGCCGGATTATCGAGCGACGATTTAGCCGATTGCTCAACCGATACGCGTCCATCCGGATCTCAACAGACCTTGGGAACCGTTCGAATTAGTTTTGCGTCCGATGCTGATTTTCGTTTTAAAACCTTCTCTAACCCGACCGGCAATCCGAATTTAGCCAATCTAAACGCGCTGCAGGTAATCCTGGATCCTGCAAATAATTTGGATTATGCAGTAGAAGTTTTGGAAGGATCAACAAACAATCCTTTCGGATTGGATCCGGAAGGAGTCAAGGCAGTCATTTCTCCCTTAGTCACTACATTGATCGTTCCTATGGTAAACAGCATCATGAAAGAGATACCGATGCCTTCCACGATCACGTTCCCGAAACTTAGAAATCCTGCAGCTACTTCTTCACCCTTAAATCTTTCTACGGCATGTGCAATTAGTGCAACAAGTGATAAAGTGCAATTCTTTACATTGAATACGCCGCAGACGAGCGACCCGTATCTTTTAGGAGGAATGCGTTTTGTTGGGCAAGCGGTCACCGATCCTGCCTCATTGATCGTCTGCCCGTAAAAAATTCGATAGCGCTGAATTCGAAAGGAATAATCGCCGTTCATTTAGTCGAAAAGCCGGAGGAAAATAACTCCGGTTTTTTGCCCGAAAGAATATTTTCGTATTCTTTGTGCTGGATTAGAATTCTATCTTCCTCTATTCTCGTTGCCTGCAAACTTTCGTAACTGCTGAGAGATTAATCGGGAGAGGACCCTGTGCATCCGAGCAAGTTCGTACGAATTTTATTTTTGTGAGCATTTGTTCACAAAATTTGTCGTATTCTAGGAAATGGGTTGCAGTAATCCTTATGAGATAGGAAAGGAAAGTCGATCATGACGTACTATCAACTCTCCTGCTATCTGGTAGTCACGGTATTAGTTTACCGAACTGTCCATAATTTGGTTCTTTTCATTCGGAACCGAAAGCAGGTATATTTGCTTCATTTTGCTTTTTTGCAAATTTCATACGGAGCTTATTTATTCTTTTTTATTCAGACAATTAATTCGGAAAGCATCGAAAAGGCTTTGTTTTGGGAGAGATTGGAAAACACGGCGGTTCCTTTTTTCGGAACCTTCCTTGTGCTTTTTGTAAACAGCTATCGTAGGATATTCAGTCGGGATTTTACCTACCTCTATATTTTCCTAAACCTTCTTCTCTCCGGAATTTTAATAACGGATCCGAACGCGTATACGATCGAACTTTCTCACCCTAGAAGTTTTCCTTATTTGGGAATCGTGATCTACGAGACGAAACAACCGATCATCGTTCAGTATCTATACTTATCGGGAATGTTGATGATCTTTTGGACTTTGTTCAAAGTGACGAACCAATTCCTTAGAAATCATTTTCGAAATCCGTTCCTTTTATTCGGTCTGATTCTATTTTTTACATCAATGATTCTGGATATTCTAGTGGCGACGGATGTCCTACCGATTCCATATACTTCGCATTTTAGTTTTCTAGTACTAATGTTCTCCGTAGATAGTTTTCTTACCGTGAACAAATCGGAAAGGGAAGTACGGCTGGAATTTAAGGAATCGATAGCTAAATGGTTGCACGGAAGTATCGCCCAGTCTGAAAAAATTCTAGAACAGAAACTCGACCCCGGATCAGGCTCGAAAGAAGTAGGGGGGATGCGGCCTTCTCCGTTGAGCCGTAAAAAGGCTCCTAACCAGCTGATTCTAAAAGTAAAAGCTATGGGTCCGTTGGAGCTGGAGCTTGACGGCAAAAAAATCTCCGCTTCCGAATACTCGAGTAAGAAGAAGTTGCTTAAATTGATTAAACTTCTAGTCGTTCGATACGGAAAAGGAATTCATAAGGAAGAACTTTTAGAGAATCTTTGGCCGGGAATGTCGGAAAAGAACGCCTTAAATAGCCTTCATGCTTTGCTATTCCGTCTCCGCAAGATTTTGGGAAATCCGGACGCTCTGGTTTTTGCTGAGGACCGGCTTTATTTTCACCCCGATCTCGTGGTCGCAGACTTCTCAGAATTCGAGCGGGAACTGGAACAAGCTCATAGATTACTTAGAAACAAAAAAGAAGAGGAAGCAGTTCAGAATTTTAAGAAGGCCCAAGATTACTACCGCGGGGACTTTTTCGAATTCGATCTGTATTTCCCCGAATCGGATCTTAAACGGGAATATTTACGCAAGAATCTGATCGAAACATATAGGATTCTATGCGAATTCTCCCAAAAAAGGGGTGATTTTGATGCCTTGTTTTTGGATTCGGAAAGCTGGATTCGCTTGGATGATTTGGATGAGCGCGCATGGAGATATCATTTTGAGGCATTGCAACAATTGGATCGGAAAAATGAAGCCCTGCGTAAATTTGAAGATCTCAAAAAGATTTTGAAGAAAGAATTGGGAGTGGAGCCGGAAGCGGATACGATAGCATTGATAGAGAGGATTCGTGCCAGTTCTTCGGTTGCCTAAAAATCCGGCAAAATTGCAGATTAATTCGTTTCATTCGTTCGATTTACTCCGGCGACATTTAAATTTAGAATAAAACGATCATTAGAAAAAAAATAGTTGGACGTAACTTTGTCCTTTCAATAGTTTTTCCAGAGTTCGCCAAACTTTAAGTGGAAAAGCTTCTCCAGCCTCCTATGAATAAACTGACAACCTTTTTTGTAACGATTGTTACAATAAATCTTTTGAATTGTTCCATCGTATATAGGGTAACCGGTCGTACCCTGAATTCCTATGCTCAGGACAATTTGGTCCCCTATTTATTAGCCTCCGACGATCTGGATTCGGTTTGCGTCGGCGGAACCGCGTTAGGACCGTTGGTCGCATCATTCGAGAGAGTCGGCTCCTCCGTGGAATTACCGGTAATGGTGGCCCAGATGGGAGCCGGCATTTGTGCCGAACGAAAAGCACAAGAGGCTGAACTGTTATATCTTGCCGCCGTTCGTAAGGGACGAGGGGAAGAAGCTTCCGATTTCCAAGCCGTGCAGATTCGCCATCACGGGATTGCGGCAAAGCGGTATGGGGAATCTTATAATCGGTTTCTGCAATATTTCGGGGAATGGAAGGGCAAATGTCCATCCATGGACGATGAAGAACAGTTTTATTTTATGGTCGGTCTGGCTTCCGGTCTACTCGCGATTTTACACGACCGCGCCGCCCAGGGGTTTGCCGGGATTACGACTGAAATTCCTTCGGTCGTCTCTCAGGCTTCCAAATGTCTGGATGCGAAAAAATGGTGGGGAACTCCTTTGGCTTTCGAAGCCGTGGTCTGGCTTTCCGTTCCGGGAGCCACTCCGGAAGGAAAGGATCCGTTCAAGCATTTGGATGAAGCGGTAAAACTAGGAGACCAAGCGGGTGTTCGACTGGCCAGGGCGTTCCAGCTTCAGGGTGTCGCCGGACGGGGCAACGTCGAGCTGATGAAAAAACTCATCCAAGATCATGCAAAGGCAGTGCATCATTCTCCCGCTAAAAAAGAATATAGGCTTTTAGAGACGTTTGCGGAAAGCCTTTCCCGCCATGAATCCGATAAAATTTGGGTCAAGGAAACAGGACATCGCGGTCCGATTCATTTCGGAAGTTTTCCCGGCGGAAGAAAAAAGAATAATAAAGAAGATGATGATTTACTAAAGGACTTATAAACTTTCGTGATTCGAAGCGGAACCTCGAAAGGCAGGAGAAAATGAAAATGAAAAAATATCTAGTTTCGGTCGCTCTATTATTCGCGTTCGGAAACCCGATCGGGATCCGCACTATAGACGCTGCAGAGGCGGTGGATCGCACTATGTGCGTGTTTGATCCGTCCGGCGCCCATGGGGATGTATTTAAATCCGCGCAAAGATACCAAGCGCAGGCATTAACCTGGGGAATTCGTTTGGATCTCAAGGCGTATACCGACGAGGTGGTGGCTAATAGCGACTTCAAGGCCGGAAAATGCCACATGGCATTTTTAACGTCCCTCCGAGTCAGAGGATATGTTCCTCAGTCCGGTTCCATTGAAGCGATCGGAGCCTTGCCGAGTTACGATCTTTTACACAGAACCATTGAAGTATTAGCGAATCCTAAAGCGCGCAAATTGAATGTGGACGGCGATTATGAGACTATGGCGATGTTTCCGGGCGGTGCGGTATATCTTCTTCTTCGCGACAAGAATCTAAAAGACATCAAGGATCTCGCCGGGAAGAAAATCGCAACTTTGACCTACGATCAGGCGGCAACCACAATGGTCGATATCGTCGGGGCTTCCATGGTACCTGCTGAAATAGCGACCTTTGCCGGGATTTTCAATAACGGAAGAGCGGACGCCTGCTATTCTCCCGCGATAGGAATTAAACCTCTGGAATTGATGAAGGGGATTTCCCCCAACGGCGGTATCGTCCGCTTTCCGATCGGTCAGCTTACTTTTCAAATCGTCGCTAGGCAAAAAGATTTTCCGGAGAATTTTGGAAATACTTCCAGGAACTGGGCAGCGGCCCAATTCGACTCCATGCTTGCCCTCACGAAACGAGCCGAGCAGGAGATCCCCTCGAAGTTTTGGTTGGAAGTACCTAAAGAACTTGCAAATAGCTATTTTGAAAAATTTCGGGAAGTTCGCATTAAACTTCGCGATAAAAAAGTATATCACCCGGCGATTCTTAAATTAATGAAGGGCGTTCGTTGCAAATCCGAGCCAGGTGCTGCAGAATGTTCCGATAATTTAGAATAATCGAATTTTCAGTTTAAAAAATAGAAATAAAGAATAAATCACGGAAAGATTTCTTTCCGTGATTTATTCTCAGCCGCAAAATCCAGAGGATAGAGTTTATGTGGAGAAAGATCGTTTCCTGGTCTGTATTGTTTTTCCTTTTTGTACCTTTGATTCAAAGTGGAGCACAGCTTGTTCAAGCGAGATTGCTTGGGTTAGGAGGAAGTATTTGGCCGGAATACGCAATGATCCGCAACGTTTGCGTTTCCGGTCTGGGCAGCGCCGGAGATAAAAGGGCCGAAGTCAGCGAATCCGATTCTGCATTGTTGGAAGAATTGGATCTCGGTTCCTCGGGAGAGGCTCCGGTTAAAACCGGACCTACGGAAACTCAGCTAGAGTTAGTCAAGCTAGCGGCAAATCTAACCTGGACTCAGGCTCTTTATTGCGGAGTGGAACGCAGACTTTCTTGGATTACGATTTTTGCAACCGATTACATTCCGATGACCATGGTGGTTTTACTTCTGGTCGCAGGAACCGTCTCCACGACCAGGCGATACCATATCGCCCTTCGGAATCCGGAAAATTCTAGGGAAGAAATCGTAACGGAGATCAGTCAGATCGTTGCGAATTTAATCGTTTTGGTTTCCGCAGCGTTTATGCTTCCTTTGCAGAAGGGAGTCGAAGCTCAGATCCAGGTTTTGTGGATCGTGGGTCTTGCTTTCCTTTCTTATTTAAATCTTCATAATTTGTTTCATCCGGTTTTTAAGTCGGGCGAGGGAAGACAGAATTCGAATCTGACGAATATTCTACTGTGTATTCCTTTGTACTGTTGGATGGCTTTTGTTTGCGGATTGTATTTCTTCCTGCTGGAACATCATCCTCCTGGTTTGGCCATTTACTTACAAAAGTTAACGGCTCATGCTACCCTTTATATCCAGATCGGTTTGTATGTTTGGACGGGAATTTTATTACGAGATACTTCTCTTGGCCGTCGATTCTTCGATTTACTGAATCCGTGGCATCTGCCTTCCGAATTAATGGCGGTGATCATTGTGGTTGTCGCGGCCTTACCGACTGCATATAGCGGTGCCTCCGGAATCGTAGTTTTGGCGTTAGGGGCGACAATCTTTACCGAATTAAGGAGGGCCGGTGCGACTCAGGAACGAGCATTGGCCGCGACAGCGATGTCCGGAAGTTTGGGAGTGGTCCTTCCGCCATGTTTACTTGTAGTGATCGTTGCGTCCTTAAATCTAGACGTCACTACGGACGAGTTATTCTATTGGGGGTGGAGAGTTTTTGCAGTTTCGTCCAGCTTTTTCCTCATCGTTAGTTGGTTTACTCGTAAGGAGTCCTGGAAAATTCGCCCGGCGACCGACGCCTGGGCTCAAACTTGGAAAGCATTTAAACCGTTTAGCATCTATATGTTGGTTTCCGTATCCATCGTATTAATCATCGTTCTCGGTTTGGGAACGCATTTCGACGAGCATACTGCCCCCTATATTCTGCCTCTAGCGATGCTAGCGCTTCTATCGATCGACTATAAACTTTCCAAATCGTCTCATCCGATTACCGAGCCGGCCAGAGAGGCAGTGAAACTTTCTAGAACTTCTTACGATGCCGGATCGCATTTAGGAGCGCTTCTTCTACTAATGGGACTTTCGGCATGTATGGGCGGTGTCTTCGAACGTTCGGAAGTCGTCGATTTGTTTCCTACTCAGTTAGGTTCGCCCATATCTGCGATGATAGTCCTTACGATTGCTCTGGTGATTATCGGAATGCTTATGGATCCGTATGGAGCGGTCATTCTCGTATCGGTTACGCTATATCCAATCGCAAAGGCAAATGGGATTCATCCGTTGAATTTCTGGATGACGGCTTTGGTCTCGTTTGAATTGGGATATTTGACGCCACCGGTCGCCTTAAATCATTTGCTTACCAAACACGTAGTTAGAGACCTTCTTGTAAAAGACGAATCGTTGACCGGAAAAGGATTTATCGCAAGACATGAGCATATCATCATTCCGATCGTTGTACTCTTACTTACTCTGATAGTGACCGCATTCGGACCTATTCTTTTCGGTTAAAGAATCGCATCTCTCAAAGAAAGAGATCGTACCGATCATATTCTTTGATGAATAAAGACCAAAAACCTAGCCTTTTAATTTATGGTTAGGTTTTTGCTTTTGTATAGATTATACTTATGCGCGGGTCATTCAGCCTTTAGTTTCTTTTTCTTCCTTTTTTTGCCTTTTTCTTTCTTCTCTTCGAAGGGGAGGATTGCATGGCGTCCGTTGGAAACATTATTGGGTTTTTGTAATTGTTTTCTCATTTCTTCGGCCCAGGGCAGGACATGGTGGAGTTCTTCTGCGAGGCCCATCAGGTTTTCGTTAATATCGACTAGTTCTTCCACGACCACGAAATAAGAAGTGCTCGATTTGAGTCTACTGTCCCCCTTTCTGATCCGTCTCATTTGATTCTTATAAATACGAATTTTGATATCGGAGAGTTCTTTGACCTTCTTTTTGGATCTGGCCTTATCCAAAAGGCTAGGAATTTTATCGGAATCCACTAGGAGTTCAAATCCTTCTTCCGCAAGTTTCCGTAGATCTTTTAAATCTTCGCGTTCGTCCTTGCTGAGTCCCGAACGGAAAGAATCTATATTATTGGAGCTACTTCTTAAGATATTCGTAATATTTTCGGCAATTCGGTCGATATATCCGAGAGCGTTCGTCACGGGATGAATGGATTGGAATTCTCTTTCGTCGAAATGCTTGTTCGCCAAAGTTAAGAAGTTGGATATCGAATTCTCATACATCTTCTTGATGTTTTTAAGTAATTTTCCGGTTTGCTTAAAATCCTTCTTCTTTCCGTTTATGAAACCGGAATAAACATTATTCATCGCTTTTTTGGCGATGATTAAACTGCCCAGAATGGAAGATACGGTCTTTGCGAGGGCCTTTTCGGGATGCCGGTTGATATTGACTAGTTTTTCGATATTTTCGTCGTAAGCTGCCTTCCGTTGTCCGTGTATTCTATTGAAAAGTAAGACAAGAAAAAGAGTTCCTGCGAGTACTGCTACTACCGCGGGAAAGCCGAAGTAAAAGAAAGTGGTCGCTATCACTGCGCCCATCATGGAGGCAAAGATTGCGGTCATAAACCATCCGCCTATTACGGTCAGAACTCCACTGACACGATTGACTGCGTTTTCCTTTTGCCAAGCGCCGTCCGCTAAAGAGGTTCCCATCGCGACCATAAAGGTTACGAAGGTCGTTGATAGCGGGAGCTTTTGAATTGTTCCGATCAAGATCAATCCGGAAGCGATGAGGATATTTACCGAAGCTCGGAGTAAGTCGAACGCGTCGTTCTCATGGATCTTAACGATTTCCTTGGAAGCAGTGTTGGAGAATCTTTCGCCGATCCAGGTTCTGATTCCTTTCGGAAGAATAATTTTGATCGGTCGGTAAATTCCTAATGCAATTTGAACAAAGACTCTTGCGACAAGGCTGCTTTGAAAACTTTCGATCGTTTCACCCTGAGAACCGAGGCTCACTTCGGTTTGAGTAACAGTTTCCGCCTTCTTTGAACGGAAAAGGGAAAAGATCATTATCAATGCGGCGCCTAAAAGAAGCAGGTTAGGCGTGGGGACTTCTCCAGCCAATCCTACCGCTAAAGTATTTGTATTCCAGTTCGATAGCTTGATCAACTCATGAGTCTGGAGACTCGCAATCGGAACACCGATAAAATTCACCAAGTCATTACTCGCGAAGGCCATGGCCAAGGATGCGGTCCCCAAGAGCACGACGAATTTGAGTACATTCACGCCGGAAAATACGAGGATCTGAAAGAAGACCGAAAAGCCGATTAAGGAAGTTATAATGATTTGCCGAAAGTTATCGCCGATCCATTTTAGCAGGTCCTTGTCGATGAGCGTGGAGCCTTTCATTGCGGTCAGTAGAACAAAGAAGATTACGATTGTGGTCGCTAAACCGGCAAATAATCCTCCAAACAAACGAATCGTTTTTTCCAGTCTGAAGCTGAATATGAGCCGGAAAACGAACATCAAAAATAATCCGGCAAAAAAGGCGAAGATTACGGAAAATACGATACCGAAGATAATTTTTAATGCACTCTCCGAATTGATTATGCGAAATGCGTCGTTAACGGTTTCCGTTTTTAAAATCGCCATCGCGAGCGACGCACCCAATAATTCAAATACCAAGGAGACCGTCGTAGACGTCGGTAAGCCGAGAGTATTGTAGAGGTCCAAAAGAATAATGTCGGCTACCATTACAGCTAAGAACAGAAACATGAGCTCGCCGAGGCTGAAGTATTCGGGATGGAAAATTCCTTTTCTCGCCACTTCCATCATTCCGCTGGAACTTAAAGCTCCGAATAGAATTCCGACTGCAGAAATAATTAGAATCAATCGCCTGGAAGCCGCTCTCGCACCGACGGCGGAATTGGTAAAATTTACCGCGTCGTTCGAAACACCGACAAGAAGGTCCATGACCCCAAGGATGGCCATCACCCCTACGATGATTAGAAAAATATCCATATAATATATACCTTATCAGTCAGGGGAAACTAACCCTGAATCGCTGTTTTTTGAACTTTTTCAGGCAATCAGGCAACCTCAACCTAAATTTCCCGATCTTATAGTAAGCGTTTTGGAAATCATCTCGGACCAAGATCCCTAAACGATTAGATGTCTCTTTTTTCAGGGAAGGGAACTCGAATTCGAGTTTCGGATTCCTTCCGATTCTAGAGAATGGATTTACTAAAGCCGTTTCAGCGACCGTATAAGGGTCGGGAGCGGATTAATTCGTCGTAAAAAATGAATAAGGAGGCGGTATGAAAATTTCCGTGGGAAACCTTCCCCAGGAATGGTCTGAAGAAGACTTAAAGAAACTTTTTTCCCAATACGGGGAAGTTCAGCATGTCCTGATTAAAAAGGACAAACTGACAGGACGTTCTTTAGGCTACGGCTCTTTGGAATTGGAAGACGAAGCCGCTAAAAAGGCTTTGGAAGCTTTGAATAAAAAGGAAATCGCCGGAAAAGCCCTGGCCGTTGTGGATTCCGAAGAATGGAAGAAAGAGTTCGATAAAAAGAATTCAGTAAAAGGCGGAGCCGGTGGAACGAAAGTTCTTGGTAGCCAAACTAAAGGCGGATTCTCCGGATCCGGCATACGACGGACAGGAGGTAGAGGAAAATGATAAAAAAAGGAATCAACTCAAAAAAAACAATCTTAATCGTTACATTCATGATCTGCCTTGCAGGAGCAGGCCTGCTCTTTGCGCAAGCGCCGGGTTTGATTATAAAGGAAATCAAGAAAGGCACCGGTAAGGAAGCTTTCAACGGATCTAATGTAACCGTTCATTATACCGGCTGGCTTACCAATGGAAAGAAATTCGACAGTTCCAAAGACAGGGGAAAACCGTTTAGTTTCGATCTCGGATCCGGACAAGTAATACGAGGCTGGGATAAAGGCGTTCAAGGAATGAAAGAAGGCGGAATAAGAAAACTTACTATTCCACCCGATCTAGGATACGGAAGTAGAGGGGCAGGCGCGGATATTCCTCCCAATTCAACTTTAATCTTTGAAGTAGAACTTCTGAAGGTCTACTGACATCTTTGTGTCAAACCGGCGGATGACGGTCACATGAATCCGCCGGCCCTATTTCTTTAATTTTTATCGATTTTGTAATATTTCTTCCATAACGATCTTCGAATGTAGTAGGGGAAAATTTCCTCGAACAGGGATCGGGTAGTGAAAGAAAATTTTGATTTATTAGAATCTCCTTATAAACAACCCGACGATCTATTTGACGATTTGCCGATAGCATCCTTATTGATCGATCAAACCGGATTGATCCGATTGGCGAATCGCCAGTTCGAACTTCTATCGGGTTGCAAAAAAGAGGATGTTGAAAATCGATTTCATTGGGCCGAATTCGCTCATCCGGACGATCGCGAAAGCTTAATGGAGCAGTTTTTAAATCTTCCTAAGAAACAGAAAAGTAATTCT
Organism: Leptospira broomii serovar Hurstbridge str. 5399; assembly: GCF_000243715.2. Classification (NCBI taxonomy): domain Bacteria; kingdom Pseudomonadati; phylum Spirochaetota; class Leptospiria; order Leptospirales; family Leptospiraceae; genus Leptospira; species Leptospira broomii. Next base: position 449,153 of record NZ_AHMO02000011.1, on the reverse strand, counting down.
TCCAAACTTCGTACTAGACTGAAAACCGCAGACGATTATCGAAGCGTATGCGTCCATACCAACGATTTAAGAGGTGTGGATGGAAAAGGCGAGATTCTCGTCCAGCTTCAAGAACTAGACGAAGAGGGACTACTGAGAGACTACGATTTACCGGACCCGGATTGTCGATGGAAATCGATTCTTGTGGAAGGAATGGATTCGATTGCGGTTCTGGATCTATACGGAAACATCCTTTTTCTCAGCAAAACCATAACGGGAATCGCAACGGAGAACTATATCGGAAAAAGTGCCTATGATTTGTTTTCGCCTCACGAAAATCGTAAGTTCAAAATTTTAATGAACCGAGTCATCAAATCACGTAAACCGAATTCATGGGAACTCTGGAGTAACTTTACCGGAAAACGGCGACATTACTTCGTTAGAATCTCTCCTGTTAGCAAACAAGGTGAAGTTCATGCCATCGTTGCGCTTATCACGGATACGACTGAACAAAAGGAATCGGATTCCGATCGTCTTAAAAGAATGGAATCGGAAAGGCATCGTCAAAAATTAGAAGCGCTTGGAACGCTCGCCGCCGGGGTTGCTCACGAGATTAATAATCCGCTCACAGGAATATTAAACTATGCCGAAATCGTTAAAGACCAATTAGGAATGAACGAACCTTTACGAAAAAATCTAGACGTTATCATCCGCGAGAGTGAAAGGATTTCCGGAATCGTAAAAAGTCTATTAGGATTTGTGCATAAAGAGGAAGGGGAAAAACTTCATGTCAAGGCGGGAGATTCTCTGTATTTTTCGGTCCAGCTTCTTTTGCCTTTTCTCTTAAAGGACGGAATTTCGGTGGAAAACCTTTCTAGTCTAATCGATGTTCAGAACGAGATCCCTTACGTATTTGCCGAGCCACAAAGATTAAAGCAAGTTTTTTTGAATTTAATCACTAATGCACGAGATTCCCTCAACGAAAAATATCCGTCTGCCGATGTACGAAAGAAACTTCGTTTTTCGCAATCCATAATTTTGAAGGACGGAGTTCGTTCCGTAAAGATTACGGTGGAAGATGCCGGAACAGGAATCAAAAAGGAAAATTTAACGAGGATCTTTGATCCATTCTTTACGACTAAACCAACCTCTGTCGGAACCGGACTTGGTCTTTCAATTAGTTACGATATAGTCAAAGACTTAGGCGGAGAAATCGAGTTCGAAACGGAAGAACGGGAATATGCGCGCTTTCATGTAATCCTACCGGTTGCGGAAAAGATTTCTTGACCAACCTTAATTAAGGAAGCAACGTTAGTGTCGCGCCTATGTCCTCCGAGCCAAATAAAGATCCGACGACTTCAAAAACGGCGTTTCGTTCCGCCTCCAGAAAGGACGTAATACGTATCCTCGAACGTATCACCGATGCGTTTCTCTCCCTAGACCCGGAACTCAGAATTATTTACGCCAATTTCGAAGCGGAACGGCTTTTGGATGTAATCCGGGAAAATCTAGTCGGAAAGAGAATAGCCGAAATTTTACCTCAATTTTCTGACACATTGCTCTTTCCTACGATCATCGATTGTAAGAGGTCCGGACTGCCAAAGGATTTGGAATTATTGGATCCAACCGACGGTACCTGGTACGAGGTTCGAATTTTTCCGTCCATCGAGGACCTCGCAGTCTATTTCAGAGATGTCACGTCTAGAAAATTAGGCGAAGTCAAATTGAGGGAATCAGAGGAAAGACTTTCCGAGCTTGTTCGCACTTCCTTAGAGCCGATCCTTTCGCTTAACGCAGCAATGGAAATCGTACTCATGAATCCTGCTGCGGAAGAATTATTTTCCTATAGAAGTTGGGAAGTGATGAACCGACATATCGAATTTCTTCTTCCGGATAGGCATAAAAAATGGGGGAGCCGGGTATTAGAGAAGTTAGCGCAGATACCCGAAAAAGGAATTTTCGGTCCTTTTAGAGGAAGGAGAAAAGACGGTAGCGAACCTCTTTTGGAAGCCGCGATTTCCAGGATGAAAACTTCTTCGGGGGAAGGTTTTACTATAATCGTAAGAAATATTACCGAAAGAATTCGAACCGGCCGCAAACTCAGAAACACTGTCGAGGAATTAAGGCAGGTTGATAGAGAACGTAATCATCTTCTTCATAATCTTGAAGCTCAGGTTCGGGCTAGATCGAAAGAGCTCTCTCGATTTTACACGTCGATGAAGGAGGAGTTAAATCTCGCCAAGAGGGTACAAAATAGCCTTCTTCCTCCGATCGACGCATCCATTCCGGGAGCTTCCACGTTCGTAACTTATTTACCGGTCATGGACGTAGGTGGGGATTGGTACGACGTATTCGAAGTACGGCCCGGCGTATTAAGGATTCTTCTTGCGGATGCTACGGGACACGGGGTACAGGCTGCCTTAGTGACTATGACCATTAAAGGCGTTTACGAACCGATAAAGTATGTGGCGAATTCTCCAATGGAATTACTTGCCGGGATAAATTTCGATTATTGCAGGAATTTCAAAAGTTTACAAATGTACTTTTCCTGTTTTATCCTGGATATAGATACTCAGAAAAAAGAATTCAAATTCGCTTCGGCCGGACACCCTGCATTGTTTTGGAAATCTAAGGATAAAATCGAATTGCTGGAACGTACCGGATCTCTAGTCGGTCTTAATACCGCAATGGTTTTTACCGAGGAAGATCGTAAGTATCGGCCGGGAGATTCCATTCTGATGATTACCGACGGAATTTTCGAAGAGTTCGATTCCCATCAGAATCCGTTCGGAGAAGAACGTATCGAACTTATTTATCAGACCTCGGGTTTGAAAGGGAAATCGTTGCACGATCGACTCATAAAGGACATGAAAGCGCATCTAGGCAATAAAGACCCTCAGGACGATATAACCTTGATTTCCATTAATCTTTCGTAATATGACTTATTTGGCTCGACGTATCCGGAAGGTTATTCCCCATCGTGATTGAAACCGAAGTGTTATCCCTCCTTATAGCCGTTTTAATATTTTACGGTTGGTGGGAGTATCGCAGCCATAGACAAATTCTTAAAAAAATTCCGATTCGTATTCACGTTAACGGAACAAGAGGAAAAAGTTCGGTGACCCGATTAATCTCCGCAGGATTGAGGGAGGCCGGTATCCGAACCCTGGCAAAAACAACCGGAACGCTTCCTAGAGTCGTATTTCCCGACGGTGATGAGAAGTCGGTGTACCGTGCGGGCAGAGCGAATATACTGGAACAAACTAAGATACTGAGACTCGCAGCTCAGCAATCCGTAGAAGCCGTCGTTTTGGAATGTATGGCCTTAGATCCTCAGAATCAATGGATCTCGGAGAATAGAATCGTTCAGGCCACACATATGGTTATCACCAATATCGGAGAGGACCATCTGGAGATTATGGGACCGAAAAAGGAAGACGTAGCTCTTGCGTTAGGTGCAACAATTCCGCCCAATCGGAAATTATTCACTTCGGAAAGGGAATTTTTACACATTCTAAAAAAGATATGCCTGGACCGAGGGACCGAATTGATTGCTTCCGTTCTGAATGAAACCGAGGTCGTAACGGACGAGGATTTACGCGGGTTCTCTTATTACGAACATCGCGAAAACGTGAATTTAGCTCTCAGAGTTTGCGACTCCATCGGAGTCGATCGACAAACGGCGCTTAGGGGAATGCAGAAAGCAATTCCGGATCTAGGCGCAACTGCCGCTTATAAAATGGATTTTTTCGGTAGGCAGATCTACTTTGTAAACGGATTTGCCGCAAACGATCCCGCCTCTTCCAAACGAGTTTGGGAACTGGCAAGATTGGCTTTTCCGGAAGTCCAAAGTAAAATTGCGATCGTGAATTGCAGACCCGATCGTCCTGATCGATCTTTGCAACTCGGGACCGAGGTAGGTTCTTGGGGCGAAAATTCACCGAATGCATATCTAATCGTCGGAACCGGGACTCATATTTTTGGAAAGGGCGCCCTTGACGCAGGAGTTCCTGCTTCTAAATTGCATTTTGCCGAGGATGTTTCGGAAATGGAAATTTTTGAAATGGCACTTGCTCTAGGTAGTAAAACGACATTATTCGTAGGTATCGGAAACATCGGAGGATTGGGACTCTCTTTGGTTCGGACTTTTAAAAATCGCAGTGAACCGATAGGACTGAGATGATGGATTTATTAACATTAGCAATCGGGATCGGTTTGTTTGTCAGCCTCGCGTTTGCAGAGTTCTTCGGAATTGCGGCAGGTGGATTGGTAGTCCCCGGTTATATCGCTTTGCAATTGCATCACCCTCTGGACATTCTCGTAACGATCGGATTAGGTGCGCTTACTTTCGGACTCGGGAAACTCGTTTCCGGGGTTACGATCCTTTATGGAAAACGTAAAACCGCGTTTTTACTTCTGGCAGGATTTGTTTTGGGCGCACTGTTTCAGGAGTTTCTTCGACGTAATCATTTTACTTCGATTTCGATCGCCCCTTTACATTTTACCGATGAAGCAAAAGTCGTAGGACATATTATCCCCGGCTTGATCGCGCTTTGGATGGACCGCCAAGGAGTTTGGGAAACCGTCAGTGTACTTCTGACAGGAGCGGTCATTGTAAGATTGGCTTTGATTTTAATGCTAGGCGGGGAATTTCAGCCTTGAAGAAAATCTATTGGCGACCCACTTCCGCCTCCGTGAAAACTTATTTATTGATCGCCGGAATCTCGGTCTTTGGATTATTTTTGGTAGAAACATTTAAGATTCAGCAGAGGCAGCCGTTCTATGAACAAAAAATGGAAGCCTCTAAAACTGCGGACGAGGCGTTTACTCTTATTCGAAATATGAGAATCGAGAGGGGTCAGGTTCCCGATCCGGAATTCGATCCGGCTCGCTCGGGTTTGATCGGATCTTTTTTGACGGCTGTTACAAGCAATACCGGAATTATTACGGCTAAGCAAACTTCGGTGAATCCGAATTTTGCGGGATTGCTCGTGGATCTATTAAAGAAGGCAGGTGTAGAAGACGGAGGAACGGTTGCAGTCGGCTTATCCGGCTCCTTTCCCGCGCTGAATGTTTGTGTGTATGCCGCAGCAAAATCCTTGAATCTAAAGCTTGTCTCGATTTCCAGTTTGTCCTCCTCGCAATGGGGAGCAAACGATCCGGAATTTCTTTGGGCGGATATGGAAAGGGAGTTGTTCAAGGAGAAAATCTTTCCGTATCGATCCATAGCTTTGAGTTACGGAGGATTGGAAGATCGGGCTCTAGGTATTTCTCCTGAAGGTAAACGACTTTTGGACGAATCGGTAAGACGTAATTCCCTTCCTCTACTAACCGGAGATTCTTTTACTTCAAGCTTGGACGAGAGGATGCGACGATTTACGAACGGGGCAAAAGGTGAATCGTTTCAAGCTTATATCAATGTAGGAGGCGGGACCATTTCGGTAGGAACAAAGGCGGGTAAGCTGAGTTTTAAGCCGGGGCTTAACAAAACACTTCCGCCAGGCGCGGCAAAAATCGATTCAGTGATGACTCGATTTCTATTGGAAGATGTGCCGGTGATTCATTTGACTGAAATCGAAGAACTTGCCAAGAAATACGGATTTCCTTTGCGCCCGAAGACCAGGCCGGTCGTGGGGGAGGGAGAGATTTTTTCCAAGGAAGAATACAATCGAGGGTTTGCAGGGATCGTGCTTCTGGCAATCCTGGCCCTAGTGTATTTTTTATTTCAAACCAAGGGAAAAATTACCGCCGATATCGATTCCGGACTGCCGTTTTAGCGAATTAGGAAATTATAAATTTCTTTATCTCTTAATTTATCTTCGAGTAAAACCACTTCGTAATGGTTTTTATCCGGAACTTCCAAGACCCGAAAATCCCGCATTTCTCTCCGCATTTTTTCAATCGCACTATCGGGGAGCAATTCGTCTCCCGGTTTGAAATTCGGTTTCCCGGCTCTAACCACTAATACCGGACAAGTCATCGCGGAATAGGGAAGTCGATTATTTTCTTGTAATATTCGAAAGCTTGAAATCGGATTTTTTAAAAATCTGCGAAAAATTCCGATAGGGTGTAAGGAACCGCCCATACTTTGTAATTCGGATTCAGCCACTCGAGGAGGAAGCGAGCATTGAACGGGACCGAACGGTCCGGATTCGTCGTTAGGACCTAGATATTTGGAAAGTGTTCCGATCGGTTCGAGTTCGTATTGCAGGAAATTTCGAATATCCTCGTTCCATGAGGAGAGAATCGGCGATTTTTTCGCTTCTGCAAGATATATCTCTTTGCTAGGGACGATCCTGCCGAGCCTCGCCAAAGAAGAACGAATCATTAGAAGATTCGAAAACTTTCGCAGCGGAGATAATGCTCCGCCACCGTCGACTAATACTGCCTTTTTCAAGAACTGTGGAGCAAGCTCTGCCAATCGTAAAGTAACCCAGCAACCTAAGGAGTGGGACAATACCGCAATGCGTTTGTATCCCAAAACTCCGGCAAGATCTTTCAAATCCTGAGCGTGTATTTTTGCCGAGTATTCTCCTTCGGGTTTATCCGAATGGCCTCTCCCGCGCAAATCATAGGTGATGACTGTGATCCCTTTCTTGGAAAGGGTATGCGCGATCGGTTCAAAATTCCGTAAATTGCCGGTGAGGCCGTGAATGCAGAAAAGAGGAATCTTGTATTTTCCCGGGAATTTATCGTAAGCTAGCCGGATTCCGGAAGGAAGTAGGGCGATCTTGGGTTCCCTATGCGACTGTGACATTTGTAATAATCATGAAATATCCGCACCGAGTCGGCGCAGAATATTTCCTAGATTCTTTTCCATCTCTCCTCGAAAGGCCTGATGAAGTAAAGCGATCTTTTCTTTACGTCTGGTGGCGGAAAAACCTTCGCCGACTCTTTCCAATTTGTACCAAATCCGAGATTCCCCTAGTCCGGAAAATCGGATGCAAAAATCATCCCCTTCCAGGTCGAAGCTAGTCAGAGTCCCTAACTCTCCGGCGGCGACCGCCTTTCTCAGCTTTCTGAGAAAACTTTCAGGATCCTGTTCTTTGACTCGAATTTCTTTCATACGATTAAGCGACGTAGAGCATGTAGAGTCCCTGGAAGAGACCTACGATCGCACCTAACACGGAGCCGATCAGAATCAATACGTATTCGTCTTCCTGGAATGCTGAACGAAGGATAGGCTCGAACTCTTCCGGAGGGAGATCTTTCATTCTCTTGAACATATTATTCTCTATGCTCATTGCTCGACCCATATAACTTTCTAATTTGCTGGAGCTATTCGCCAGAGTATCACTCACATTACGAATCACCTCTTTCTTAGTAGTTTCAAAATCGGAGTCTTCGCCTTTGCCGTCGTCGGAATCTAAATTTCCGTTTAAATGTAATTTATGAGCGGCAGTTACGGCTTCCTCTTGAATGGTTTCTACTAAAGTTCTCGCAGCTCTTTTGTAGAGGATTTCCTCCAGAACGTTTCTTGCGGTCAATACCTGCGTTGCGAACACGTTCGAATACTTTCGAGATACTTCTTCCTGCCTAGCTAAAAAGAGCCCACGGTATTTGATCGGGCCGAAGCGTTTCTCGTACAAAGGCCGGAAGATCATGGTCAAAGCGACCCAGTTCGTAATATATCCTACAATGATCCCTTGGATGGGAAGAGTCCACCAAACGGGGAAGAATTCCCAAAGAACGGCTTGAAGGATTCCTAAAGCCCCCCCAAGATACCAACCGCATCTTTCTATGAAAGTAAATTCCTTTGAACCTACCTCCTCGAAGATATCCACAATCCTTTTTACATTCGGACCCGTGAGCTTGCGAAGAACTAAAGATCGGAAATTAAAAACGGAGGAGACATTTTCCTTAACCTGAACCATGATATTCCTCACGGTATGAGCGCATTTTTCCTGAACGGCGTTTATGATTTCCTGTTCATGGCCGTTTTCGAGATGTTTCCGCATATCCGGATTGATATGATGAATGATTTCCTTTGTGGCAGAAGGCACCAAACCGTCTAGAACAGGCTGAAATTCCTTTTCAAGTTGCTCAGGATCTACTTTCGAAAAAAAATCCTCTACTTTGATCAATCTCTCGGTCATAATATTCACGGATTTTAGAGCCAGCTTTTGGGCTTTCTTCGGAACGATTCCTTGCCATCCTAGATAAGGCGGGATTCCGACGAATTCTAGAGGATAGAAGGTCATCTTCAGTGCGACTACGTTAGTAAACCACCCGACGAATCCATAGGTGAATGGCATCATGATAATGCCGATTAGCTCTTTATTTTGGCTGAAGAAGGATAAATCCATGTTTTCAATTCCTGTAGCGACCGCTATAATAGCGGACTCTTTTGCAAAGTCCCGTTCGAGGGAATGGGCTGCAAGTTCTTTTTCTGAAATTCCCCGAAGTAAAAACTTTTCTAAAAAAGGCTATCGGTGAAACTACTCTCTCTTAGGAATATGTTGTTCTTTCCAGCTTCCCAAGATTTACTCGCGTTCTTTTCTTCATGAATCAATGGATTATTCTGCACAGTTTGGAAGGTCTCATTCTTGCGATGAACCTGCCCGAAGCCCGATGGAAAGGGAAAACGATGGAAGATTTATTCGATGGCGCTGAAGCGGTTATAGGGGAATCCGGAAGCGCGACTTTACGTTGTAAACCCGAGTTTGTATCCATGACTTCGATCGAGTCGGATATGGTCGCAAAATGGAAGAGAATACAGGATCAATATTGGTTGGAACTTACTACCGCGTCCGATTCCGAGGCATATCCGGAAAATTTGCTCAAAGAACTATTTTCCAATGACTTTCCCTTTCGCCAAGTCTTTGAAACGAATCAAGCCATCAAATGGATTTTGGATCCCGAGACCGGCAAGATCGTTTATGCAAACGAAGCAGCGAGCCTTTTTTACGGGTATTCGAGAGAAGAACTCTTGAGTATGAAAATTACCGACATTAATATCCTCTCCCAAGAGTTGGTTTACGAGGCGGTGCATGGCGCCGCATTAGAGTCGCGTCACTATTCTTTATTCAAGCATCGATTGAAAAACGGCGAGATCAGGGAAATGGAGATATATACGGGCCCGATTCGGCTGAACGATAAGGTATTGGTTTTTTCGATACTTTATGATGTTACGGACCGAGTGGAGGCGGTAAAAAAGCTGGAGGAAAGCGAAAAGAAATATCGATCCATCGTTGAAAATGCGTCCGACGCGATCGTCATCACCGATCGAGGGGCTCGGCTACTTGAAGTAAATCGGCGTTTTGAAGAATTGTTGAATTATTCGAAAGAAGAACTTCTTTCATTCACGTTAGAGCACGTATTGGATTCGAATAGTTGGCAGGAGACATTGAAGATTATGCCTAATTTGATTGTAGGTAAGCCGGTTACCTTGCAAAGAAAGTTTAAATCTAAAGAGGGAATTCTTATCGATTGCGAAGTCAATGCAGTCTTATTGGATTCCGACAAAGCAATGGGAATCGTTCGAGACGTTACCGAACGAAATCGGATCACCAAGGAGTTGGAAAAATCACTCGCGGAAAAAGAGGTCATGCTCCGGGAAATTCACCATCGGGTGAAAAACAATCTGCAGGTTATCGCAAGCTTACTCGGTCTACAATATGAAAATTACGAGGATCCGACATTAAGGAGCGTATTGTTAGAAAGTGAAAGTCGGGTAAAGTCCATGGCGTTAGTACACTCCGATTTGTACCGATCCGATAATTTTACGGATGTCGATTTAAAGAATTACTTCGGCTCTCTTTCTTTCAATTTGATTCGGACGTACGAAGCGTCGCAGAGAATCATGTTGGATCTCGAGATTCTTCCTTCGAAAGTAACGGTAGAAAAGGCCATACCGTTAGGATTGATCTTAAATGAGCTTTTAACAAATTCCATTAAATATGGATTTCCGGGAGATCATACCGGAAAAATCAGGATTCGACTCGAAACGGACGAGCACGGATTACTACTAAAGTACGAAGACAACGGTTTTTCCTACGATCGTAACTTCTTGGAAAAATCGGGTTCGATCGGTTTGCAATTAATCGATATCTTGACGAGACAATTACGTGCAAAGTCGGACTTTAAAACGGATGATGGGATAAAGTTTACGCTTCGGATTCCGGAATGAAATCCCATCGTTCCCGTTAATAGTGAAACCGCTTTAGGCGTATTTTTCGGACGTTTTTATTCCTATTGAAATTTCCGAACGCTTCGGAGATGAAATTCGGATGGCTGAATTCTCGGTAGTCGACCAGGAAAGTAGCTTGAAGGTTTTTTTCCGGAAGCCAGACTCGGTTTTTCATAAGGAAATTCTATGCAACATTCAATCGAAGAAATTCTGCAAGGCATTTATCTTTTTTCCAGCTTCTCCAAGGACGATCTCTCTAAGCTTGCTGAAAAAACAAAATACAAGGTTCTAGAGCAGGGCGAATCGGTGTATCAAGAGGGAAACGAAGCAAAGGCATTTTACGTCGTTATGTACGGAACTCTTAAAATTATAACTTCGACCGAAAAAGGAACCGACGTAAATGTGACCACGATTGCGACGGGAGATCATTTTGGAGAGTTTCCATTTTTGGACCAAGGGAAGCGTGCAGGAACGGTAGAAGCGATGGAACGTTGCGAATTGCTGGAAATTCCTTTTGAGCATCTCCAAAAAACTTTGGATGAAGATAAGGAATTGGCGCTAAAATTCTATAAAAGCATTACTACTTACCTTGTAAAAAGGATGAGACTACTCACGCACGATCTCGCTTATGCCAGAGAACTTAAAAAACGTTATTCTTAAAATTTAGCCGCGAGAAACCCCGATGAAAACCGCTTTGACCCGTATCGTTCTTCCGTTTTTGTTATTTAGCTTAACATTCGTTTCTTGCTCGGGAACGCTAGTCCGATTCGGATTCGGATATGAGCGTTGGAAGTCTAACGTCGAGAAGAAGGAGCTAAAACAAGCTCCCTGGAATTGGGTTTACTTGGAAGGTGGAAGCGGCAAAGAAAAAATTCTAATGGTCCACGGCTTCGGCGGAGATAAGGACAATTGGACTAGGTTTGCCGGAGGGTTAACCAAGAAATACGACATTATCGCCGTGGATTTGCCCGGCTTCGGAGAGAACGAAAAATTAACCGACCAAGGATATTCGATCGATCAACAAGTGGAGCGATTGGATCAATTTACGAAGGCAATCGGTTGGGATAAATTTCATATAGTCGGAAATTCCATGGGCGGATGCATTTCCGGAGTTTTTGCCGCTAAACACCCCGAAAAAATCCTTTCTCTCGGATTATTTGCTCCAAGCGGAATCAATAGCCCGATAAAAAGCGAGCTCTCCAAAAATATGGAGAATGGGAAAAATAATCTCATCGTCACCAACGCGGACGAGTTCGAAGAATTGATGAAGTTCGTATTCGTAAATCCGCCTAAGGTTCCTTCGATTCTAAAAGGGTATTTTGCGGAAAGAGCGGTTAAAAACGCCGAGTTTAATAAAATCGTATTTAAGGATATTCGCAAGGGATTTCCACTTCAAGAAAATATGAAATCGATAAAATCGAAGACATTAATTCTTTGGGGGGATACTGACCGTGTTCTTAGCGTATCCGGAGCGGAAGTATTGGAAAAAGGAATATCCCATTCTGCGAAGGTGATTTTAAAGGATGTCGGACATGTTCCTATGTTGGAAAAACCGGTTGAAGTTGCTAATATCTATTTGGATTTTCTTACGAAATAATCATCTATAGAATTGCGAATATCTTCTAATTTATAAGGCTTTGAAATGAAGGAGTCCATTCCGGATTCCAGATACTCTTCGAATTCATCCGCTAAGGACATTGCAGTTAAAGCGACTATCCATGGAGGTTCCGCAGATTCTTTGAATTCCTCCCGCAATCTTCGAGCGGTTTCGAATCCACCCAATTCCGGCATAATGAGGTCTAGATAGATGATATCGTATTTACTTCGACGAATTGCGGTTAATACTTCCAGTCCGTTATTTACGATTTCGACTTCGTACCCTGATTTCTGAAACATTCTTTTTGCAATGATCTGGTTGATATGATCGTCTTCGGCAATGAGAATTCTAATCGTTTGAATCGTCGTTGAAGTTCCGTTTCCCTGAGTTGGATTCATACTTTGTTTAGTGCAGTAATTGAATTTGCTTCCCCACAAATCTCTTTTTCAATTTGGAATAGAACACATTCTTTCTATATAGGACGCCGTTATCTTCCCCTTTGCGAGAATTAAGTAATGTCTAAACTATGGAATATTACACCTCAAATTGTGCATATTCGCTAAGCGTTGCAAAAATCAATCGAGGAAATAGGGGAGGATTTAGTAACCTGGCCAGAATGGAAGGGCGAAAGCTTTTACGCTCTCTTGGAATTAAAATGACGTTTGCTTGGCTTCGAAACTGGTCTACGAAACGTTTCTTTGGAAAAGAATCCTACGAGGAGATGCGCTCCTTTTTACCGGAAGTCACTTACGATTTTATTTATCGTTTGGATGTATCGGATGATTATCAATTTCAAGTCGGTTGGGCGAATGAAAGTTTTTGGCGGTTCTTCGGAAAAAAACCGTTCAATAAAAAAAATAGGCTTCCGATCGACCGTTTATTAAACGTTCATCCCGAAGATAAGGGGTTAGTTTCCGACAAGGTCAAGACTCTCCTCACCGGAAAACCGTCAGTTCAAGAATATAGAATTTTAAACGAAAAAGGAGAGATACTTTGGATTCGTGATCATGGAAAACCGATCCTAAATCCGGAAACTCGCCGGGTGATTCAAATTTACGGGTCCATTCAAGATATCACTTTACGAAAGAAAAATGAAATCATACTTCGAGACCAATTGGACTATATTCAGATTTTATTGGATAGTACGGACGAATGGGTTATCCAATTAAATCAGATAGGTCTCATTCAATACGTAAATTCCTCCGGTAGACAAGAAGTCAAAAACCAATTCGGATTATCTCTCCATAAAGGAATTAATCTTTCTTCTTTGCTTTCCCCGGAACACCGGGAGATATTCAATTCGCAACTCGAGAAAGCCTTTGCCGGAGAAAAAGGAAAATGGCATTTTAGTCGATTGTTTCCGACTGAAATGAATTCCGAATTGGAAGTTTCGTTCGCACCTTTACAGAAGGAAGGTATGATAAAAGAAGCCGTCATTTTTTTAAAGGACGTGACTTTGAGAACGGTCTGGGAGACCGCCTTGTTAGCGAGCGAAGAAAAATATCGGAAATTGGTGGAAGTATGCCCTGACGGAATCGGGCTCCATTCCGAAGGAAAATTACTTTATTTGAATGAAGCGGGCTTGCGAATATTAGGATATTCATCCTTGGAGGAAATAGAAGGCAGATCGGTTTTCGATTTCGTTCATCCCGATTCTCAAAAAGTGGTTTCGGATAGAATGCTACGTGCTCTTAAATTTGAAATGCCGTTGGCCCCCATCGAAGAGAAATTTCTCATGAAAGACGGCAGCGAGATCCAGGTCGAAGTCACCGGCATCGCATTTCAACAGAGAGACAGTAAGTTTATGCAGGTCATTTTTCGGGATATCTCCGAACGAAAAAAGGCACAGCAAGAACTGCAAGAATTGCGAAAAAAAATCATGTTAGCCAATGATAGACTTCGGGCAATAATTGAAGGCGTAAAAGATTCTATTTGTGCAGTCGATATGGATATGCGGGTGATGGCATGCAATAGTTCTTTCGAACTTTTGGTCTGGAAACTTTATGGAAAGAGGATCAGCGAAGGAGATCGTATTTCCGAAGTTTTTTTGACCGATCCTAAAGAACGGAATACGATCATAGAAAATTGGAGTCGCGCCTTACGGGGAGAAGTATTTAGGGTCGAACGAAGAATTTCCGGCCTAGTGAACGAAAATATCGTTCTTGAAATAAACTATAGTTCTATCAGGGATTTTAGCCATAATTTAATAGGGGCCGCGCAGGTTATTCGTGACGTAACCGAGCGTTATCAATACGAAGAAACTTTACGGAGGTCGCTCACTGATAAGGAAGTGATGCTTAAGGAAATTCACCATAGGGTAAAAAATAATCTGCAGGTCGTTTCAAGTCTACTAAGCCTGCAAACCGAATTTACGGACGATCCGAAACTGGTTTCGATTATTAAGGAATGCGAACGACGTATTCAATCGATGGCGCTCATACATAAAGAGTTATATCAAAACGAATCGATTGCGGACGCGGATTTTCAGGAATACCTTAATAATCTTTTAGTTGCGCTGGTTCAGTCGTTCGGTGCGAGTCGTAAGGTCAAATACGCCGTCGAATCGGATGAATTGAAATTAAATTTAGATTTTGCGATTCCATTAGCTCTGGTGCTAAACGAGCTTGTTTCAAACAGCTTGAAATATGCCTTTCCCGGAGAAAGAACCGGAAATATCAATATAGGAATTGCCCGAACCGCAAGAACTTTAATTATCGAAGTTAAGGACGACGGAATCGGCCTGCCTACCGGGTTCAATATCAAAGAATCGGAAAGTCTCGGTCTGCAACTGGTAGGAATGTTGCTCGGAAAGCTTAAGGCGGATTGGAATTTGGTCCCGTCAGACACCGGCGTTCATTATCGAATAGAGCTCCCCGATCTTACATAGATCGGTAAAAGGGTTGCTTGCCCGGTATCTATAGAAAGCTTGTAGAGTTAGTGAACTTAATTTCTGTCGATCGCATCTCTAAAACCATCGGTGAAAAGAGTCTATTTCGAGACGTCAGCTTCGGCATTGACGAGGGGGAAAAAACCGGTCTTCTCGGAATTAACGGCTCCGGGAAGTCGACACTCCTGCGTATTCTCTTAGGAACGGAAGAACCCGATCAGGGAAAAGTAATCCGAAATCGGATTTTGAAAATTTCCTACCTCCCGCAGTTTCCTTCTTACGATTCCAATTACACGATCTTAGAGCATATACTCTCCGGAGTCGGTCCGTTAATGGAGACCATCCGTCGATACGAAAATGCCTGCATCTTGCTCGAAAAAGGGGGAACCGAGGCTGAAAAAGAATATCAGGAAGCAATGGCGGAGATGGATTTGAAAGAAGCGTGGGGGCTTGAATCGGATTTAAAGAATCTGTTAAGAGAATTAAATATTCCTGATTTTTCAAGAAGAATGGGCGAGTTATCCGGCGGAATGGTAAAAAAAGTCGCCTTGGCCCAGGCTTTAACGGAAGAATCTAATCTTTTGGTACTGGACGAGCCGACCAATCATTTGGACATAGATGCAATTCTATGGTTACAGGATTATTTGAAAGAGACTAAAAAAGCCGTTTTATTGGTGACCCATGATCGTTATTTCCTGGAGGAAGTCGCCGGAAGAATTCTCGAAATCGAGAGAGGGACGTTTAGAATTTTTCCGGGAAACTATGATCTGTATCTGGAAAAGAAAGTAGAGATGCAGATCGTAGAGGAAAAAGAGGAAGTCAAACGTAAATCGTTTTTACGAACGGAGCTGGAGTGGCTGAAACGGCAACCGAAGGCTCGAGGCACTAAGCAAAAGGCGAGAACCGACAGAGTATTGGAAGTCTTGGATCGTAAGAAAAGCGGGAAAGACATTGTTTTGGATATTTCGGTGTCAGGAAGGCGGTTAGGTGGAAAAATATTAGAACTTAAAAATATTAAGAAATCCTATTCTTCCTCTCTTATCGGAGGTTTTTCCTACATCTTTAAAAGTCGAGAGCGCATCGGAGTCGTTGGTCCGAATGGGGCGGGGAAAACTACTTTTTTGAATATAGTGACCGGTAGGGAAAAGCCGGATTCAGGGGACGTATCTTCGGGAGTAAATACTACGTTCGGATATTTTGATCAGCTTACTCGCGATTTACCCGGCGATAAAAGAGTCTTGGATTATCTAAAAGAGGAAGTAGCTCCTACAGTTAGAATGGTGGACGGATCCTTATGGTCGGCGTCTCAATTCTTGGAAAGGTTCCTGTTCCCGCCTCAACTGCAAATGACAAAGATCGAAAGACTTTCCGGCGGGGAAAAAAGAAGACTGTATCTTGTCGTTCTATTGATGAAGAATCCTAATTTTCTCGTTCTTGACGAACCTACTAACGACTTGGATATTCCCACTCTTTCGGTCTTGGAGGATTTTTTACAGGATTTTCCCGGTGTGGTCTTGGTGGTGTCGCACGACCGCTATTTTATGGATAGGGTTGTCGATTATATATTTATAATGGACGGAAAGGGAAATATCGAAAGGTTCCCCGGAAACTATTCGGAATATCTCGAGTATAAATTTTATCGAGAAAGAAATCCGGAAGGCGAGGAACAAAAGCCTGTGATTTCTTCCAAAGACTCGTCATCCTTAAAAAAGAAAGGGCTCGGTTATCAAGACAAGCGCAAGCTAGAAATGCTGGAAAAGGAGATCGCTGAGTTGGAGTCGGAAGAACGAATTCTCGTCGAGACGTTGCAGTCAGGAACCGCATCTCCGGAAAAGGCAAAGATCTCCGGAGAAAGATTAACGACAATCCAAGAAGAGCTTGTCCGGAAAGTCGAACAATGGGAAGACCTGGCTTCAAAGGAAGTCTAGAGGCAATTCGAATTTAGTTCAAAAGCTCCGACGGATACGGCATTCGAACCTAACGGCTGTAGGATATATGGTGTCGTGGTTCTGGTGGTTAAAGCGAGGTCCGTATTGAATAAAGGTAGATATGCTGCAGGAATCGTAGGTGTAACTCCCCCATACATCGAAGTGCAGGGCATTGTTGACGAAGAAGGAGTTCCGAGCGCGCCGGGTGATTTCGGGAAGAAAACGAAATCTTCGGATGCGGTGGCTATAAAATTCGGGTTTGCGTTATACGAATTGGTGAAATTACCTGTAGGCGGAAGTGTAGGCGCCGAACAAATAGTCGATGAAAGGGTAAAAGTACTGCAAACGGAATATTGCGCTCCTCCGATGATAGCAGGAATGTTAGTATAGAAATTATTACCTCGTACTATCGATCCTGCTCCAGGCAAATTTCCGATCGCTAATCCCACTCCGTTACTGGGAAGAGATCCTGATTGTCCGAATATTTGATTGTTATAAATGCTGTACGGAAGTCCAGCGAGACTTTGGGCTATGATTCCGGTAGCATTGCCCAACGCACCCGACGTAGCATTTCCAAGGTAAATACTATTATTAAAGATATATAAATTCGTCGGATCCGCAGAACTCGTAGCCTGAATTCCGTAAGAGATAACCGGAAGAATCGCCGCTTGGTTCAAATATTGGATTCCGTTAATTTCATTATTGGTGATCGCAGAGACATTCGCCGCAGTGAAGTTTTGGACAATTACTCCCGAGCTATAGCCGGTCGGAGCTGATTGCATTCCATTGATCCGATTATAAGCTAAAACTACCGAGGAACTATCGATTACGACGCCGGCAGATATATTTCTTCCGGAACCTCCGTAGATGTAATTGAATCCGACCAAGACGTTTGCGCTGGACGTTATATAGATTCCGACTTTTCCTCCTAAAGCTGCATTAGCACTTGCTTGGCCACCGTCCAAAACATTCCCACCGATTCGTATCTGCCCGGGACCTGCAGTCCCTCCGATGAGAATTGCGGCGGAAGCGTCCGCATTTGGTAATGCTTTTACGACAAACCCGCTAAATTGAACGAAGTCTGAGGCCAAAGTTAGGGCGGCGGTAGTTATAAGAACCGGAGTGCAAATACTTCCGGGATAAGCCCCCGCACAAGCTTGATTGTCTGAAATAATTGAAGGATTGTTTTTTACGTCCTGAACGGTAAAGGTCGCATCATAGCTGCCTAAGACGGAAGTTTTAGCATTTAATACGATCTGATCGGTAGCGGTTACGGTGATAGGATAGGTCGATCCTCCTTGTACCAGGACGTAGCATACCGTGCCGGTTGCGTTGCAGGCGTTGACCCCTCTTTGAATGGTTCTGCATTCAGTGGAGATCGAATTACAGTTATTTAAATCGTTTCCTCCCGTAAATGAAACGTACATAACGTTTGAAGTGACGTTAAAGTTGTACCAAACTCCTGTCGGATTCACTACGGAATTTCCTGCTCCGTCCTTGCAACCGGTTAAGTTCACGAAGACTTGCCCGGCGCTGATTCCCCAGTAAGCGGCGGGACCTGGCGTTAGCTGAATCATATCGTCGTTTGGCGCCGCTAATGTGGTAATGGTGACGTTTCCTGATCCTATATTCGTTCTTCCGGCAATAGTTGCGGCGCCGTTGATAACGCAGGAATTAATACCGTGAGAGGAAAATTTAATAAATGCGGAACTGGATTGGGGAACTAGCATGGAATTGGGAGAAAATGCGATCGCACTCAGACAGTTTATGTTAATTGTAAACGCGCTGTTTGGCATCGTTCCGGGGTTCGGTATTGTTGTGACGGCGCAATTATGCCCGGTAGGCGCCGATAGGATTTGAACATTATATGCGTTACCGGCTCCTACTTGATTTGCGAAGATTTGGGTTCCGTTTCCCGTAAAGGAAAGAGTATCGGTGGAATTTTGAATTAATAGAGTAGAAGTATTACCCGAGGCAATTCCTACAACGGTGACGTTCAAATTATTGAAGGCCTGGGCGCATTGTATTACGATTAACGTAGACGGATAAGTGATAGGTCCATTCGGGTTATTGATCCGACATGACAAATTGCTAGCCACGGGAGGCCCTGATACGATCTGCACATTGTACGAATTTATGGCAGCGACCGCAGTCGGAAATGTCAGCGTACCGTCAGAGTTGAAGGTCAGCGATTCATTTAGACTATTGCTTACGACTAAAGCATTTCCTCCCAACCCGGTAACTTGGACGTTTACCGGAACAGGAGTCGTCGATACGGCCGACGCAGAACTAAACGTGAGAAAATCCATTACTGAACCTTGCACTGGCTTTTTATAACAGTCCGTAAAAAAGACCGAAAACAATAAGATTAAAGCGGACCGGAAAACGAAAGATCGTGATACGATATAAAATAGTCGGTTCTTAAATCGAAAATCAGCAAGGCAATTTTCTACCATGAAAATTGAACCCCGACTTCGACTCTCTGGCGTAAATATTGTTGGTTGGAAGAGGCGAACGAGGAACCGCCTCCGTCTCTTTCGTTTCTTATAACAGGAGACCAACTTGCCGTTTTATCCGTCCCTTCAATCTTTACTTGTCTCGAGCCCGGAAAAAAGGCCGCATCCGCGAGATTGAGAGCATAAAGAAATGCTAATATACCTATAGAAAGTTCGACTTGATGATAAGCAGAAGAGGCGATGCTGTATTTGCCGGGAATTTGCAAATAATTAACCACTGCTAAAGGATAAACGGCGACATTCCCAGTTTGAGCAACGCTATAACCTAACAATGCGTTCGTTCTACGTGCGGCATCATAATCTTTCACCGAATGAAGATACGACTCCCCTTTATAGTAAGTGTAGGCCCCGGCGGCTGCGATCAAAAACGGAAACGCATAGGATCTGATTTTGGATTTTTCCTGATATATTTGCCCCCACCCTGGAAGTACTGCCGACCTTGCGATTGCACCATAATCGAAACGGAACGGTTCTTTCGGAGTTGATCGTTTCTGTAACGCTGCAAGTCGCTCAGGAGTATCGGCGACGAGTAAAAAGGCTTCCGTTTCGGTAATTTTGTTCCGAGGGTTTTCCAATCGCAAAGAAAGGATCCCTTCCGGGACTTTCTTCTTATCGAAGTAAACTAGGATCGTATCAGGTTCCTTATATTCGATGGACTTGATGATCTGAACTTCCTCTCCGTTAGAGTCTCTTAGGGAAACTTTCGTAACATCAGTTAGATACTTACCTTTCAGTTCGAAAGTTTCCGGAAGATCTTGACTCAAATACGAATTTTTCGTATAGGAGGTTAGGACGGGAGGTCGAGAAAGAATAACATCAAACGGAATCCAAGATGAAAAAATAGAAACTCGACCATATCGGTTCAAAACTCCGATACGGTGTTCGTAGGTTCCGGGTTTTAAATCCACGATGATTTGCGTGGCAGACGTTTTTTCGCGTATGATTCTTCCGTTCGAATCCTTGATCTCGACCAGGTATCCGCCGGAATCCGGAATTGCTTTCCATTCCAATTTGACTCCGTCATCCTTGTCTTTTGCAAAGAGGGAAAAAGAAAAAAGTATGCAGCTCGCTATAATGAATAGGCGCATTACTTGATGGGATGTAAAACGACTATTCGACATAAATTTCCTTCGGAGTCAGAACTTCAGGCGCCTTTAACGTTGCGGATAGAAGAACGTTGAATTCCCTTGATAAAGGAATTGTAGTCCTAATTTTTCCCGCGTCGTCCTTGTATTTAGCGCTTAATCTCCACTGATATTTTCCTTCCCTTAGTTTATACAACTCTCGAAATTCGAAAGTTTCTCCCCGAATTTCCTTTTTTAAGATCGGTTTCCAGTTTTTTCCTTGGGATTCGAGTAATTCTAAAACGTAAATTTCGGGAGTTCCCTGCGTTTCCCAGTAGAAAGAAAGGCTTTCTTTTTCGTCTAAGTCGATTTTATCCCGGTCTCTCGGATATACCGGAGTTACAAACGGGGCAGAATCGGTGGTTCGAAAATTCGCCACCGAACTGGAAACGAGAGTTTCTCCGCTTGGAGTCACTAAGCTGACCCTCCAATAGAAGGAACCCGGTGACGGTAAAGTAACCGAAAGAGCGCCCGACCTCACCTTGGAATCAGAGAGTTTCGTTTCGAAGGATGCATCTCTCGCTAATTCGACTCTATAGAGCCCGCTTGGATCCGGTCTGTCCCAACGAAGAATTATTTTTCCATCGGAAGGATGTCCGGATTCCGTGCCGTCTTTCGGAGAAGATAGCTTTACGAAATCGATATGTTTAAGAACGAATTTTTGAGGCAAGGAATCTCTCTTTCCGCCGTCTTTCAAATTGCCCCGTACTTTCCAGAAATAAACACCCTCTTTCCAATCGAATTCCGGCTTGAGAAAATTAGCCGATACGGTACGAGATAAAAGGATATTTTTAAATTCAGATTCATTAGATATTTCTAAAGTATAGGATTGAAATTCCCGATTAGCCGACCAACTGAAAAAGGAATTTCCGGTTTTGAAAATCCTTAATCCGATTTCTTCTTCGGACAGCGGGCGGTGCAAACGGGGAGGTTCCGCTTCGGCTAATTTCCTGACGGAAAACGGTATCGCCGCAGATACTTCCTCTGAAAATCCTTCTCGGTCGGAATACATTCTTACGCGTGCGAAAAAATTACCTTCGGACTTAGATTCCCATTTGGCGAAGCCAGATTTGGATTCGGATCTCAATGCAATTTGTTTAAAGCCTGAATCTTCCGCGATCTCCAAAGTGTATTTGGCGGTAGGATCCATGACCGACCATTGAAAACGAATCACGGGAAGACCGGTTGTGAAAGTAAATGTCTCTTTTGCAGCGGGGGAGAGCAATCTAGGACTGTTCCAAGAAAGAACCCTTAAATTTCTAGCCAAGCTGGATTCGTCCTTACCCGTTTTCGGATTTTTACCGACAACTTTCCAAAAGTAATTTCCGACAGAAACGTTAACCGAAACTTCCGAGCCGGTCGAGGGAATTCGTTTGAGTCCGATACGAAAGGATGGATCTTTCGCGATTTCTAAATAATAGTTTTTTACCCCCGCTTCGGGTTTCCAGGCAAAACGCAACGTTGAAGTTTCTCCCTTTACCGGTACTGTTGCACCGTCTGCCGGAGCGATTTGCTCTAATTTTAACGTGCGAACTTCTAACGTATTTCCTTTAAGTTCAGCCGCTTGATTCCCGTTTAGGACGCTTTCTCCCGATGATGAGACGACTTTGGCCTGTCCCTCCTTCACTTCCAAATTTAAAGCCTTTCCTTCGTCTTTAGAAAGTTTTACATTGGAGTTAGCCAAAGATATCTTTGTATCTCCGGAACTAATCTGCAACTTGCTTGCGTCTCCGCTGTTGGTCGCGGATAGGGAACCGGATACGAAACTAATCTTATCGGTATCTTCGATAAGAATCATACTTCGCTCACCCATCTGAATTTCCGTAGAGTTATTTCCGTCCTTAAACAGAAGCACGGCTACCGAACCCTCCTCAGTACGGATCGTGTCTCTAAAGCGAATCGGATCGCTCGGATCTAGTTCTTCCCAAACAACTTCAGAATCCAACTTTCTTAAAATCTTAAGTTGTTTGGATTTGAGTTCGCCTACGATCTTATTATTTCCCGTCTTCGGTCCCGCATTCGCATACATATAAAGTAAGGACGAGAAAAAGATAATCAACAGTATGAGACCAGTGACTACGAATTTTGCGTCAGTCAAGAATCTCATATTTTACTTCCTCTTCGGGCTCCCCATCATGCTTAGCTTTCTTAGCATCGAATTCGATCCCGATGAGTTTTCGTAGATCTGCGACGGAGGCCGGGATTGTAGGGTCGTCCTTTCTTCCTAATACGGCATAGATTACTTGAGGCTCCGCTTTCCCTTTCACTTTGATAGATTGCATTTTTTCGACCGCAAAGATGTCCCGAACGTGATCGTATAAATCCTGCGTGATAAGCACGTCCGTTCCGAAGGGTTTATTTAAAGCTTCGACTCTGGAGGCTAAGTTTACTGCATCACCGATGACGGTGTATTCGAGTCGCTCTTCCGAACCGATTTGTCCGGCAATCACCGGTCCATAATTCAATCCACAGCCGATCCGAATCACCGGCCTTTTATCACCGCCTCGTCCTTCGTTGAATTTCTGGAGAGCTTTACGCATTAGTAATGCGCCGTTTACGGCGTTTTCGGCGTCCTGATTCCCCGAAGACTTCAAGGCACCCCAAGTCGCCATGATTGCATCGCCGATAAATTTATCCACAATCCCGTGAGTCTGATTTACACAGTGAACCATTTCGGTCATATATTCGTTTAGGAATTCGACGACTTCTTCGGGTTGTAATTTTTCGGAGATTGCAGTGAAGGATCGAATGTCGGAAAAAAAGATCGCGCACATCTTTCTTTCCCCGCCCAAGGTCAACTCTTGATTTAGTACCATTTCGGCGATCTCTTTGTTAACGAATCGACCTAGGGCGTCCTTCACTTTTTCCCTCTCCTCGAGACCCTTACCCATGGTTACGAAGTAATCGGTCAAAAGGCCAACTTCGTCCTTCGTCGTGGATTTAATTCCGATCCGGAAATTTCCCTTCGCTATTTCGACGGTTGCGTTTAGGAGAGCTAATAAGGGAATTGTAATATTTCTCGCGAGGAAAAATACGATTATCAAGGCCATACACAATGCGATCGCCATGATTAGAAGATTTTTTGTCTGAATTCTGTAAACCATCTCGAAGACTTTCTCTTCAGGTACAGTGACGATAACTCCGGCTCCGCCGAAACCCACTTTTTGAAACGACCCGTAGTATCTAGTCCCGGAAGAATCTTGATAGCGAGTTTGCTGACTATCTTCGCGGACGGCAGAGAGCATGGTTTCGAAGATGGGTAAATCGGCCCAATTCGTTTGAGAGGCGAGAAGTTGCGGATCGTAATGAGCGATTAGATCTCCGTCTCCGTTGATTAAAAACGGAACGTTAATATCCTGTTTTTGGAATGCACTTAGAAGTCTTTCCGATCTAAGAACATAAATCAAAATTCTGCTTTTGGAAGCGTCGGCTACCGAGATGGCAAAGGCCGGTTCTTTGAAATCCGGAGTCAGATTATCGATTCGACCGTCCGAATTGAGAGTTTTTAAAAAAGTCGATTCTTTACCTTTGATCGCCGAGTCCAACTCTTCACGATTCGAAGAAATTCCTTCCAGATACGAATCGTTATGAAGTACCACATCCTTTTTTAAGGATTGTCCTTGGACTTTATAAATTCCGACTAATAGAAAGTCCGGCTCATTTCGAAAAAATAGATCCGCGTAGGCTCCCGGCCCTTTTGGATCGATTAATTTATCCGTAAGAGATTTTCCTTTGTCCCGGATATCCTTCAAATCGGACTTAACTTTAATACCTAGTATGTTTACCAAGGAGAAGTTCGTTTCTAAAACCCGAACTTCGTAATTTTTTTTGAATTCGCTGGAAGCGTAAAGGATGACTGTAGAAACGGTGACGGTCATTAATAGGGAGATGACTCCCATTAATTTTAATTGAAGCGGAAATTTTGCCTTAGTTTGATCCGCAGGCGACATTGTCGCGATTACGGGAGCCTGGATTTCTTTTTTGGTTTCTTTGGGAGGAGGGACCTCTAATTTAGAATCAGCCGCGCTTTCGTTCGATTCGGTGATAGATTCTATCGATGCTACGGGAAGATCGAGATCGTCCGGCTTTGCAAAATCTTCGGAAGCTTCGGGAGTCGATTTGCCGTTGGATTCGGGAGTCGTAGCGGATTCAGATTCCTTAATTTTAATTTGCTGTTTTTCTTCGGGCTTACCGTTTTTCCCGTTTCTTACGTCGTTACTAGTTCCGTTTTCCGGGTGAGAGCCGCCTAAACTAATTTCTCGAAAAGAGAGAGGTAATTCGCTCAAGAATACGGAGAATTCACCTCGGTTTCCCTCCGGAATTTCTCTCGGAGGTTTTCTTCTAGAAATGAAACTTTTAAAGTCGTTTAATAATATCGGTTCAGAATCACCGGATAAAGAAGGGAACCATGCTCCTAATTCTCCTGGAGCTAAATGCGGGAAGGAGGAAAGGACCATTTTAGAGAGTAGGACCTCCCATCTTTCATTCAATTCTTCCGGGACAAGAAATAGAATGTTGGATTTTCCGATCGATTGAAGAAGTTTCCAAGCGCAAAAGAAAACGGACTCGTTAGTTTCCGGTCCTAAAGGAATTTCTAATGCATAGAGTTTCCAATCTTCGCCGTGAAGCGATTCTTCCAGATCGGTAATTATGGACGAGCCTCTTTCGGAGAAAACGCAGACGATGGTTTTGATCCCGCGTTCCGACCAATCCGAAATCTGTTTTCCATCAGGATGGGCATGGGAGGAGGTAGGCTCCCAGAAAGCGACTGAACCGTTTGTCCCGAAGGGAATGTATTTTGCCGAAGAGTTCATCGTTTGTCCGATCGAAAGAAAAGTCTTTCGGATCTGGTTATCCCCTAAAATAAAGAAAAAAATTTCCTGTTTGCAACGGAAAGAATATTCTGAAGTACCTCTGTTAAATTATCGGAATTGGGATTAGCCAAATTGACGGGAAATGGAATTTGTTCCAGTCCAGCAAAAGCCGGAAACGGTTGCTAACACCGGGATAGGAGAAATTCTGGACCCTTAGGAGGAAGCAAATGCCTTTCGCAAAATTCGTTACTAATCGAGGAACTTTTTCTGTTTTATTGGATATTGAGAAAGCTCCCGTGACTACCGGAAACTTTATCGAATTAGCCAAGAAGGGGTTCTATAATGGACTCATTTTTCATAGGATAATTCCAAATTTCATGATTCAGGGCGGGTGTCCGAGTGGAACAGGGACCGGTGGACCGGGGTATAAAATAAAGGACGAGTTCCATCCTGATTTAAAAAACAAGAAATTTACTATCTCCATGGCAAATGCCGGCCCAAATACCGGAGGTTCCCAGTTTTTCATCAACGTTAGAGACAATCTCTATTTAGATAATCGGCATGCAGTCTTCGGTCATGTGACAGAAGGGGAAGATATAGTCCTCGGGATTTCCGAGACGGAAACTGGACCTGGGGATCGTCCGGTTCAGCCTGTGGTCATCGAGACCCTAGAAATAATTGAGACATAATTAGCTACTATTTGGCCAATTGGCCGAATAGTAGCCAGAAGATGTGGAAAAAGACTTGTAAAATCCTCATTTTCGCCATATTTTAGGTCCTCTTTCTCGTGAGCAGATGCTTACTGAAAGAGAGTCCTAATTATGGTAACCCCGAACGAATCTATTCCATCCACAACCACCGACTTCGTGTTAAGCGAGGGACTGGTATACAAAGACCGATTAGAATATATTCTATCTAACGTAACTCTCGTTCTATTTTCTACCGATAGAAATGGGACTTTTACATATGTGGCGGGCTGTGGAATATTCGGAATTGGAATCGAACCTGAGTCTTTGGTTGGGACTTCCTTTTTCGAGGTAGATTGGTCGGGCATGGTACGAGATTCGAACGACGAGTTTCAATCGATAACGCGTGAGACGATTTTCAGTTCGGTTTTTCAAGGAAGAACGATCGAGGCCGAGACCCGTTTTGCGGGAAAAATGTTCTCCAGCCGTTTCTCTCCCATTTTCGGAACTAACGGTGAAATCGAAGGACTCATCGGCGTAAGCGTCGATATCACCGATTCGAAAACAAGGGAAGCGACCTTTCAGAGGAAAGTCGGTGATTTTAGGACGGCTCTTCAAGTTCTCCCGATCATCGTTTTTTCCTTCGATGTGGATGGAATTATTCTTTTTGCGGAAGGAAAAGGATTCGAACGACTCGGTTTAACGTTACAGGACGTGATCGGCAAGAATTTTTTCGATTCACAGCCGGATCAAACCGAAAGGACTCAGGCTATACAAAAAGCGATCGGCGGAGTCAATTCTTTTTACCAATCTAGAGTTAGAGATAAAGTCTTTGAAAATTGGTTATATCCGAGATTCGACGGATTAGGCAGAATAACCGAAATTTTAGGAATCGGTTATGACGTCACGGAGCGGGAATATTTAAATAAAAAATTAAAGGAAAATGAGTTAAATTATCGTAATTTATTTAAAAGTAATCCTCAGGTCATGTATATTTTCGATCAGGGGTCTTTTCGAATCCTGGAGTCGAATGCGACTGCTCAGCTGGTTTGCGGCTACTCCGAATCCGAATTTCTGGAAAAGACCGTCTTGGACATTCATCCCGCCGACGACAGGTCCTGGGTCGTAGATAAAATTCAAAACTTGGCGCTTGGGCCTAATTTCTTTTCGGAAGTTATCCACACGAAGAAAAACGGGGAACGTTTTTACTTAGACATTGCTCTAACACATTTCCGGTTTTCCGGTCGGGATTGTATTTTGGTATCCGGTTCGGATGTAACTCAACGAGTACGAACGGAAGCCGCGAACAGATTTAATTTGCAAGTTTTATCCCAAATTAGCGACGCAGTAATCGCATTGGATTCCGAGTTTAGAATCACTTATTATAATTTTCCGGCGGAGCGCATGTACGAAATTTCCGATCCTAGTTTGATCGGAAAGCATTATACGGAACTTTTCCAGGAGGATTGGATTTCCGAAGGAAACCGTCGGCGAGCGATGGATGAATACGAACTTAAGGGACTTGCAAATGCCGAGATAATCCATACGTTGAAATCGGGGAAGAGGATTCATCTCGAAATGAGTTTCAAGAAAATTTCGGATCCAAGGGGAAACAACGCGGGTTTGATCATGGTGAATAGGGATATCGCGGAGAAAGTGTTCGTCCGGGAATTTCTTAAAAAAGCGATATCCGATTTGGAGATGACGAATCGTGAATTGGAGCAATTCGCTTACGTTGCATCTCACGATCTACAAGAGCCGTTAAGAACCATCGCCAGTTACTTACAACTTTTAGAAAGAAAATTTTCTCCGGAACTACCTTCCGAAGCCAAAGAATTTATCCAAATTACGATCGAAGCGGCTAAACGGCAACAGGGTTTAATCGAGTCGCTACTTCGTTATTCCCGGTTGGGCGTAAAAGAAGACAGATGGGAAAAAATAAGTATTAGGGCCCTACTGGAAAATCTCCGGGAAGACTTAGCTTCGATATTGAACGACGCGAACGTTCGCATCGAGATCGAAGGGGAGATGCCGGTTATTCTAGGCGAACCCGATCAGATAAGGCAATTATTCCAGAATTTAATAACGAATTCCATAAAATTTCGCAGTAAGGAGCGGAATCCTAAAATCGTAATTTCAGCCTCCAAGACTCAGGCCGAGTGGGAATTTAGAATCGCAGATAACGGAATCGGTATGGATTCCCGATACTTTGAGAAGATATTTATTATATTCCAAAAATTGCATTCTAAGTCGGAATTTCCCGGCACAGGAATCGGACTTTCCATATGCAAAAAGATCGTTGAAAACCACGGAGGAAAGATCTGGGTCGAATCAAACGTCGGCGTCGGATCCGAATTTTTCTTCGCGATTCCCATTCGGAGAAACTGATGAATTCGACAATTAAGGCAACGTTCGATATTTTACTCGTGGAAGACAACCCTGCAGACGTTCGATTGACTTTGGAGGCCCTGGGCGAGGTGCCTAAATCGAAGCATCTGATCGTCGTAAATGACGGTGAGGAAGCCTTGGACTATGTCAAAGGCGAAGGTCTGTATTTGGGAAATTCCAGACCGGATCTGATTCTATTGGACCTAAATCTTCCCAAAAAAAACGGTTTTGACGTTTTGAGGGAGCTAAAGGGAGATCCCGATCTGAGAAGGATTCCGGTCGTGGTTCTGACGACTTCAGGTTCTGAGCGGGATATTTTACAAACTTATAATTTACATGCAAACTCTTATATACAGAAACCTGTGGAGTTCGAGAGCTTTATAGAAGCTATGCGATCGTTACGTGTCTACTGGTTTCAAACTACTCGGTTGCCGTCAAGGTGAGCGCAAAAATGATTTCAACACTGATCAAAGCCAAGCAAGTACTTGTAATAGAAGATAATCCCGCCGATTCAAGATTGATCGGTCTTTATTTAGAAGAAGCGGGAGGTCATTCCCTCTGCACCTCCTATGCAAATACAGCCGCCGAAGGCCTCGAGATCCTTCGCTCTCGTTCGGGAGAGATTGAATGTATCGTCCTAGATCTTTCCTTACCGGATAGTTTGGGCTTGGACGGTTTTGATGCGATACGTCTGGAGTTTTCCAGAATCCCGATAGTAATATGTTCCGGTTCGGAAGATGAGGGGCTCGCTAGCGAGGCTCTAAAGGCCGGTGCGCAAGATTACCTGATCAAAGGTAAGTTCGACTCGCACTTATTGAATCGATCCATTTTATACGCAATAGAGCGTAACGACTTACTTTCTAAATTGAACGAGCAAGCTTCCATTATTCGCGAAAGCGAAGAAAGATATCGGTTACTTTTTGAAAATAATCCTCTCGCCGTTTGGGTATACGACTACGAAACTCTGGAAGTTATCGATGCTAATCAGGAGGTGGAGAGGCTTTACGGATACAGTTGGGAAGAAATTCGAAGATTAGCGATTTCCGACGTTAGGCTCGCTTCCGATGCAAAGAAAGCTATGTCGGAGCACGTTGCTTTGAAAAGCGGGAAAAATCCCCCCGTCAATACCGTGCACAAGCGACGAAGCGGAGAATTCATCTTAGTCGAAGTAACTTCCTACAAATTCAAATTGCGCGGAAGAGAAATAGTTTTGGCGATCGTAGTCGATATTACTAAATGGAAACAGGCCGAGGAATCGCTGAGAGAGTCGCTCCGAGATAAGGAGGTCTTGCTTCAGGAAATACACCATAGAGTCAAAAATAATCTTCAGATAATGGCTAGTCTATTGAATCTGCAAACGAATTACGCTAAAAACAAAGAGGTAATCCGAGAATTAAAGGATACTGAAAGTAGAATCTACTCGATGTCGTTGGTACATAACGAACTTTATAATTCTAAAAATCTTGCGGACGTAAAATTAAAATCGTATATAGACAAACTTTTGGACAATCTTTGGAACGTATACGGAGTGGGAGCTGAAATCGAAAGGCAGATTGAGGTAGGCGAATTAAGCTTAGAAGTGGATACTGCTATTCCTCTCGGTATGATCCTCAACGAGATTGCGACGAATTCGTTAAAATACGCGTTCCAAAATCGAACGTTCGGTAAGTTCTTCATCTCGGCCGCCCAGGAAGGAAAGGCGATTCGAATGGAAATCGGAGATGATGGGGTAGGAATTCCGAATTTGGATGAAATTGAAAAAAAAGAAACGTTGGGACTGCAACTTGTCCGAATTTTATCCAAACAATTAAAAGGAACCTTGTCCGTAGCGACCGATTCTAATGGAACTGGTTTTGTTATAATATTCCCTGTCGATTAATTTTGATTTAAAGATTCGTATCGTCTCCAAAGGGAAAAAGATACGAATCTTGTTTTCGGCGTATTTATGCCGCTAATTTCTTAAATTCAACTATGCAGGCTCTGCAAGCCTCTGCACACGCTTTACATTCCTCGTGATGATCGGCATGCTTATCGCATTGTTTCGCACACGATTCGCAAACATTCAGGCAAATCGCTGCAACCTTTTTCGAAGAAGTCGAATTTAAGCTTCCGAGTTTTATGAAAGCATTACACAAAGCTACAGTTTCCTCGACGCTTTTTAAGCAGTCGGCCATTTCCGATTGTCCCGAGGACAGTGCATCAATACACATAGCGATGCAGAGTTCCCCGCGCACGACACATTCTCCCGACGTCAAGATGGCCGAGGTTAATTGAGTCGATTTTCCTTCGATTTTCTTCTTTACCTGTCCTTTTTTTTGGGAATGATCGTGTTCTTTCGAAAAAACCTCGGAGAGACTACCCAATGTTAGGAGAGTGGCTCCGGCGGTACTGAAAAATTCTGTTCTTGTCAGTTTGGATTTCATACTTTTTACCTTGCGAATAATTTGGAACCCGTTAAAAGTTATAGCCAGAACTTTTCAGAAGCCTGATCGAAATTCCGACTGAAACTAGCGTTGAAAAAAGGAATTGATCGTCCAATAGATACATTAATGCAGAATTCTCCGGCAAGCGATGAAAAGAATATCGTGAACTCTATGGCAGGAGGGACGGATCGAATTTTGATTTTAGACGATGCGCCCGAGAATTGCCTACTGGTTGAGCGAATTTTAAGAAAGGCCGGATACGGGGATGTAGTCGCCACTCAAACACCTGAAACTGCACTCGAATGGTTAGGACTTCAAGGCGATCCTAAAAACAAACAAAAAATTTCCTTATTACTATTGGATATTCTGCTGCCGGGCGGACAAAACGGTTTAGATTTGCTGCGGCAGTTTGCTGGACGGGAAGAGCTCGCGGATCTTCCCGTTATTATTATCACCGCCATCCATGATACTCAGACTTTAGAATCGGCCTTTGAAGCGGGTGCAGTCGATTATGTGACTAAGCCGTTCGACGCAACCGAATTGCGTGCCCGCGTTCGCTCCGCATTACGTCTGAGGCACGAAATGGTCCAGCGTCGCCAGAGAGAAAAAGATCTGGAAGAGATCACGGACAAACTCTCTGAAGCATACCAAACCTTACTACGAGTATCGAGAACGGACGGTCTATCGGGTATCTGGAATCGTCGCTTCTTTGACGAGATTTTGGATGTGGAATGGAAACGAGCAAGCCGTTCGGGCAAACCGATTTCATTATTATTAATCGACATAGATTTTTTCAAAAAGTTCAACGATACTTACGGACACCAAGCAGGGGACGAATGTATTCGAAAGGTTGCGGCCGTAATAAAGGAAACTGCCAGACGCGCTGGAGATTTTCCGGCAAGATACGGGGGGGAGGAATTTGCGGTTATTCTTCCGGAAACTGATTCGGCTAACGCGCTCGTTGTTGCTGAGAATATTCGAACCAAAGTCATGGCATTGAATATTCCTCATCTAAGTTCCGTGGCGTCTCCGAATGTTTCAATTAGCATCGGAGTGGCAACCCAAAGGTCCACTAAAACGAATGGTACGAGGGAAGAGCTCGTCCAAAAAGCGGATCAGGCACTGTATAGATCTAAGGCGTCCGGTCGAAATCAATCAACATACTATTCGGAATAATTCTTCGATTCGATTGATATTCATGTGATAACGAGAATTTGAACGTCATTTACGTTGGTTCCCGTAGGCTGAGTAATAAATGTATTTCCGATGGCTTCTAACG
Source organism: Leptospira broomii serovar Hurstbridge str. 5399 (assembly GCF_000243715.2). Lineage (NCBI taxonomy): Bacteria > Pseudomonadati > Spirochaetota > Leptospiria > Leptospirales > Leptospiraceae > Leptospira > Leptospira broomii. Next base: position 417,403 of record NZ_AHMO02000011.1, on the reverse strand, counting down.
CCGTTGCAGAATCGTTGTTTTCCAATGCAAATTCCGGATCGATTCCTGAGGAAAGAATATTCTTCCAAGTTGAACTATCCGCGAATCCTCCCGCATTTTTTGAATTCCCGTCTATCCCGTCCGTTCCGAAGGAAAGCAAAAGCAAATTAGATTCGCCTCTGATTTCCCTTGCGAAGGATAATACAAGCTCTTGATTTCTCCCGCCTCGTCCGTTACCTTTTAGCGTGACGGTCGTTTCCCCTCCGCCTATCAAAATCAAAGGCCCTTCGGTTTTCTTCCGTTTTGCTAACTCTGCTAAAGTTTTACCGGCTTCTTTTGCCTCGCCGATGATCGGGGTTTTTATTCTCTCAACGTGCAAACCCATTTTAACCGCGAATGATTCTGCTGCCTGGAGCGCTAGCTCAAGGCTACCGATCACGATCACTTGATCTCTTGGATCCTTTTTTAAATCAGGAGGGATTCCTTTTAAAAATAATTCAGAATCTTCGGTCCAACCGTATCGATCGAGTATTCTCTCTATCGCAGACCGCTGAATCGGATAGGGTAATGCGGGTCCGGACGAGACCCAAAACGGATCCGGCTCCAATACGTCGGACAGGATCAATTGAATCATCGCGGACGGTTCGCAATGCTTGCGAAATCGACCGGCTTTGACGCCTGATAGAAGAGGGCGCAGGGAATTCACTTCCCGGATGGATGCGCCGGAAGAAAGAAATCTCTTGTACCAATCGGTTAAAAGATTTTCACTTAAACCAACGCGAGGAAATTCGAATAAGGATGAACCTCCACCAGATAGTAGAAAAAGGACCGTATCCTTTTTAGATAAGGAAGCAGTCCTCTCCCAAATGAGTCGACTGGCCCGAAAACTTTCCGATTTCGGAATCGGATGATTCCCTAGGAAAACTTCCTGATATGGGGGAAGATCCGATGGGAGATAATTTGTCAGAACTATCGAGGTTTTAATCGAAGCCCCCCAAATATCTCGAGCACCTTCAGCCATTTGTATAGCTGCCTTGCCGACAGCGATGACGATGCAGGAATCAGGTTTCTCGATTTTTAGCATCGCTTCGCGCACTTTCGGCCCGGGCATTGCAGATTCAATAGTTGCCTTCGCGATTTTCTCAGCCAGTTCTCGAGGTGATGTAAAATTCGTCATTTTTGAATTGGTGCAATCTTGCTAGCATTCTAGATTTCCTCCGGGCCGACTCAAGTTCAAGCAAGTCACGGAAACACTACTGCTTTTAAATGATTCGGTCCTTTTGCTTGGCATTCTTTAATTTAAAACAAACGATCGGTTTATAAAAATCGAAATTCTGACAATTTTGAATTCTTATGGCAGATAATATATTGACAGATTATCCATTTTATATATATATCCTTCCTGGCTAACTCGACCGGATTATATAACTCGGACTTGAAAATTTAGAACCTTTTTTATACCGAACGTTCTAAATTTTATACTGATTATAATCGGGTGGGTTACCTTGAAGAGAGATAGGGTTTCTGTCCCAACGAAGGCTCACTAAACATAAAGAGTCCGAGGGGAGAAAACCTTTTTGAGAATAGTTAATTGAAGAGGTTTAAAATGGTTCGTGCAGCGAGGATTTGGGTTTTAGCGTTATTGGTCTGTTTTGGTTCAGGCGCGTTGTCGGCATCTGGAGGAGGTTCGTCTAACCAACCACTAAGTGGATCTTATCCGATTATTTTGGCTCATGGTATTTTCGGATGGGGACAAAATTCTGGAATTATCGATTATTGGGGCGGTAACGCAGCTTACCTTCAATCCCAAGGGGCAACGGTCATAACTCCTACAGTGACCGCGATGGATTCTTCAGCAAATCGTGCCGCTCTCTTGAAGACTGCAATTCTCACGGCACTCGCTGCGAATAATTATTCAGGAAAAGTTAACGTGATCGGCCATTCGCAGGGTGGACTAGATGCCCGATATATGGTCTCAAATTTGGGAATGTCAAGTAGAGTCGCCACTTTGACTACCTTGAATACTCCGCATTATGGTAGCCCCGTTGCAAACGTGGTTGCAGACGTAATTCCCGATTGGGCGCTTCCATATGTCGCTACGATTTTGAACGCGATTGTAGGAGTCGTTTACGGCGAATCGAATGAGAACGCGATTGCTGGGTTAAAATTGCTGACTACAGACGGTTTAGCCGCATTCAATAGCGTTACACCGAATGCACCCGGGGTAAAATATTTTTCTTACGGTTCGATTATTACGATTCCGGACTTGATCCAGCATCCGGCGATGGGATTGACTTTCCCTATCTGCGCGATCGGTGCTCCTTTTTATGGAATGAGCATTGCGAACGACGGAGTAGTTCCTTCCTCTTCTCAATCCTGGGGTACTTGGATGGGCGGACCTTCTTATGGAATCTTAACGACCGGCGTGGATCACTTAGAAGCTACGAACGCTTTGTATACCGGACAAACTTGGTATGACACTAACGGTTATTTCTTAACAATGGCGTCTAACGCACAAAGTAACCAATAAAATCTTTCGATCGTTCTAACTGAAAGATACGCCCTCGAGAATGAATTTTCTCGGGGGCTTTTTGTTTTGGGGTACCGAAATTCCGTCGTTTTTTGGCATTGTGTAGGAACTTCGACAGCCTTTACTCAAATCCCCTCTTAATTCGCTTTCTTCTTTTTCTTTGACAAACCGTTGTGTTAAAAAAAATCAGAACCAATTCATATGAAGCAAAGCACGCTCCAGGCAAATGGATTGGAATTCACTCTTATACAAATCGGTTCGGGCCCTAATCTGGGTCTATTCGTGCACGGATTTCCTGACGACGCCGGATCCATGATTCCGCTTATGGAGAGGTTCGCAAATACAGGTTTTACCTGCTATGCTCCATATCTAAGGGGGTATAGTGACGGATCTATTCCCCCTGCAGTAAAGGAAGAAAATAAGAAAACCGTTTCTATTTTCGAATTAGCCGATGATTTACGTTCTATCTTACTGAAACTGCACGAAGAGAGACAGTGGAAACAAACTCTTTTACTCGGCCACGATTGGGGATCGATCGCCGCTTACGGTTTAGCAAATCTTTCCCCTAATTCGATCTCCGTTTTGGCAGCGTTATCCGTTCCTCCGTTACCGATTTTTCTTCGAAATCTACTCATGCATCCGGCTCAATTATTGAGAAGTTGGTATATTCTATTCTTTCAACTAAGGTTCGGAATTCCGGAGCGAGCGATTCTGAAACCGAACGGGGGATTATTACGAAAGTTTTGGAGGGATTGGAGTCCCGGATGGAATTTTCCGGAGGATAGATTTCAAGAAGTACTGCAAACGTTGAAGGATCCGATTCGTTTAAGGACCGCACTCGGCTATTATCGCGGTCTTATTACGCCTGAATCTCTTAAGGATTGGAATCGAAGTAGAAGATTATTATTTCGTAAAATTCAAGTCCCGAGTATCTTATTATCCGGTAACAAGGATCGTTGCATTCATCCATCTTCTTTTTCCGGATTGGATTCGGCATTCTCCGCCCCCTTTCAATTTTTTAAAATTCAGAAGGCGGGCCATTTTCTGCCTTTGGAGGCTCCCGATCAGGTGTTTACGCTTGTGAATTCCTTTTGGATTCACCGAACCAACGATTTAGTTCAAGTAGGTAAGAAGCCCTAGGGTTGGGGTTTGATTTCGACTCCCGGAAACGGCTTTAACGGAAAAAAATATGCAATTTTCCGGTTAAAATTGCAGGAAAACCAGGTTTTTTTCCAAAGAAAGTGAAATTTGTTTGCGCCGCACCAAGTCTTATTTGTTAGTAAAAGGTAAGGGACGTAATGCTCGTGGAAATTCCCGTATTTGACAAGATAGTACAAGAATTCAAAGACAGGTTCTTCCAGACGGTTAGGGTACCGGTGAAAGTACATTCCAAATCCGGAAATTTTCCGGCAACTTGGGAAGGTATAGAAGGTACTTCTCTTAGCCTTACTCTTGATCGTTTCCATCCGGAGCCGGATGGTCAAACGGCGACGATAGAGTTACGGGTTCCGTTTTGGAAAGAACCGATTTTATTCTCCGGAAAACTATTACAGAAAAGAGTCGTTCGCTCTAAGTCCTCGGAAAGGATTACCGATACGGTATTGATTTTCGAATCCGAATTGACTGAATTTCTTAAAAAGAATCTTCCTAAATTCGATCTGAAACCGAAACAAAAATAAGTCCGTAGCAGGACCTATTTTTGTTCGGCTTACAGTTAGAGAGAGATTTCTAGAATCAGGGCAGCGTGATCGGAAAGAATCGGGTCCTTGCGAATTTCTAATCGCTTCAACTTCTTCTTCAATTCTTCCGGAACGAAAAAATAATCGATTCTCCATCCTTTATTATTGCCTCGAGCGCCTGCTCGGAAGGTCCACCAAGAATACTCCTGTTTTTCGGGGTATAATTCCCGAAAACTATCGATCCATCCGGTTTTGAGGAATTCGGTTAACCAGGCTCTTTCTTCCGGAAGAAACCCGCTATTTTTGGCGTTTCCTTTCGGATCATGGATGTCCTTCTCCGTATGCGCTATGTTCACATCACCGCAAAGAATTAGATTAGGGTGCTTCTTCCTAATTTTTTTGGAAAGTTTTAGGAACTCATCCAGGAATCGCATTTTTGCGGCTTGCCTAGTATCGCCTGTCGTTCCGGACGGGAAGTAGACTGTCCAGATCGCAAAATCGCCGTAATCCGCTAAAACGCTTCTACCTTCTCTGTCGAATTCTTCCACTCCGATTCCATAGGTAATCTTTTTAGGTTCCTTTTTGGCCCAAAGGCTTACACCAGAATATCCCTTCTTTTCCGCGGAGTGAAAATAGGCTTTGTATCCGAGTTTCTCCCATATTTCGGCGGAAAGTTGGTCGGATTGTGCCTTCGTTTCCTGAAAACAAACAAAGTCCGGACGTTCCGAACTCAATAAATCTCCTAAGCCTTTGGTCCAGGCGGAGCGAATACCGTTACAGTTTAAGCAGATAAGTTTCATGTTCGTTGCTCGGGTAGCCCAGGATTTTCGGGATGCGAACTCGAGGCAAAGAAAAAAACTGGTCGGTATGGGCATCCGAATCCGAGAAGTTGACGGAAGCTTCTCCTTAAAGTCTATCCTAGAGCGCGCGAAGCAAGACCTGGGCGAAACTATGCCCTTGGTCACCCCGATTTTGGAAGCGGTTCGGGATAATGGTGACCGGGCGCTGCGCGAGCTAACGCATAAATTCGATAAATTAGACATAGATACTTTCTACCATCCTGTCGGCGAATGGAAAGGTTCAATTCCTTCCGACTTACAAGCGGCTCTAGAAAAGGCGAAACAGAATATTGAGACCTTTCATAGGGCGCAACTCCCAACTTCCTTGGATACGATAGTTTCCGGAAATAGATTAGGAATTCGTTATACTCCGATCGAATCCGTATCCGTTTACGCGCCTGGCGGGAAAGCTCTTTATCCTTCCACCATTTTGATGGGGGTTTTGCCGGCTAGGATAGCGGGAGTTCCCCATATTCAAATCGTAACCCCTCCTCAAGTCGGGGGTATTCCAGACGGATTGTATGCCGCTGCAAAGATTGCGGGAGCGGATGCGATCATCACCGCCGGTGGAGCGCAAGGAATCGCTGCGGTTGCGTACGGAACGAAAAGTATTCCTCGTTCGGAATTCGTCATCGGGCCCGGCAATAAATTCGTTACCGCAGCTAAGATCATTCTTAGCGGGCAGGGTAGAATCGGAATCGATAGTCCGGCGGGACCAAGCGAAGTACTTGTGATTGCGGATGACTCCGCCAACCCGAATTGGGTTGCTGCGGATCTTTTATCCCAAGCTGAACATGGCGAAGACTCCGCTGCGATCCTCTGCACCGATTCGATGGAGTTTGCTAAGAAAGTTTCCGCAGAAATAGATAAAGCTTTAGTAGAAAGACCTAAACGAAGAGAAATGAAAACGGCATCGATTCAAAATGAAAGTTGGATACTAGTCTTTCCGAATTTGAAATTCTGCGTCGATTTTTCCAACCAGTATGCTCCCGAACATTTGGAGATTCAGACTAGAAATTATCCTGAATTATTCGAAGGGATTCGTCATGCGGGTTCGGTGTTTTTAGGACCGTATTCTCCGGTGGCAATGGGGGATTATATCAGTGGAACGAATCATATTTTACCGACGGCCGGAGGCAGCCGAATCTTTTCCTCTTTGGGAGTAATGACTTTCCTGAAAAGAATCACATACCAGGAAATAAATCGGTCGTCGTTAAAGGAACTTTATCCGCACGTGAAAGTTTTATCCGAATTCGAAGGATTGGACGAAGAACACGGAAATTCGGTTAAAGTTAGACTTCCGGAATAAGAGCTAAACATGATCGTATTAAAAAATCCGAATGAAGTCAGGAAAACGATTAGAGATTGGAAGTCGGAAGGTTTGAGCATTGGCTTTGCCCCTACAATGGGGTTTTTGCACGAGGGACACGCTGCATTATTCGAACGTTCCGTCTCCGAAAATGATAAAACGATCGTTTCCATCTTCGTAAATCCGGCACAATTTAACGATCCGGAAGATTTTGCAAAATATCCGGTAAGCACCGATCGCGATTTGGAATTATGCAAAAAATCTGGTGTCGATTTGGTATATTTACCCGATGCGGATACGGTATATCCTGGAGGAGTTCCGGATATCGAATTACGAGTGCCGGGTTTGATGAAGAATTTGGATGCGGCGACTCGTCCGGGCCATTTTGAAGGCGTCTTACTCGTACTTTCCCGTTTTTTTCATGCGGTCGAAGCGGACCGTTCCTACTTCGGTAAAAAGGATTATCAGCAGTATCGGATCGTGAAGGAATTCGCCAAAATGCTTGGATTCCCTATGGAAATCGTCGGAGTCGATACGATTCGGAGTCCCAAGGGCCTCGCACTTAGCTCGCGCAATGCACGACTATCGGATTCCGATAAAGAAGAGGCTCTCCTTATTTCTAGAGCCTTGAAACTTGCAGAAAGTCTGATTTTAAAAGGTGAAAAAGATCCGGTGGAGATTAAGACGGTGATGCAGGATGTTTTAGATTCTTCCGCTAGTATTCGAGTGGATTATTTGGAAGTTTTGGATGCGACTACTCTAGGAGAGATTCCTCTACTGAAAGGGGAAGTCCTGCTTGCGATTGCTGCCTTCCTCGGCCCGGTCCGCTTAATCGACAATATTACGGTTCAGGTCTCGTAAAATTCCTTATGCCTAAAGTCGAAACATCTCTAACGGACTGGAAGCAACCGCTTTCACAGCTGATTCAAAAATCTTGGAAGGGTCTTTCAAAAATAAGCTCGGTTCCTTCCTCCTTACATTCTCTTTTAGCTAGTATCATTGCGGATCTAAGCAAGGATTCGGTGATCGTTGTCGTAGCTACGAATACCGAAGCGGAGTTTCTTCATAGAGAATCGTTGAGCTTCGTAAAGGAAGGGAGATCCTACTATTTTCCCGGCCAGGAAGTTCTTCCTTACGAGTATATGCGTTATCCGCAGGAAATGAAACGAGAACGCATCAAGGCATTAGCGCAAATTCTCTCCGGAGAGAAAGTTCTAATTTTCACCTCCGTTGCCGGATTTCTAAAGACCCTTCCTGCGCCTTCCGCACTTAAAGGCAGAACGATTCGTTTGGAAGTCGGGCAGGAGCTGGAATTGAATTCTCTTTTGCGCGATTTATCGCAGTTAGGCTATAGTCGAAAAGACGTCTGCGAAGCTTTCGGTGAATTCAGTCTAAAGGGCGGGATCCTTGACGTTTTTTCTTCCTTTTTCAGGGAACCGATTCGAATCGACTTTTTCGGAGACGAATTGGAATCCATTCGTACCTTCGATCCTGAGACCCAGCGGTCCCTAGTTTCATTGGAGGAAGCTTATATCCCTCCTGCCGATGAATATATCTTATCGGAAGAGCAAAAGGTCGCATATCGCAGAGTAATATCCGAAGCCGATTCTTCCTTACATCTACCGGAAATTCCTGACGATTCCGGCGGAACCTATTTTGAAGAGTTAGTCCCGCTCGTACGGGAAAACGTGGGATTTCTTTCCTACTTTTCCAAATCCCCGATTTTGATTTTTCCTACTGCAAACGATTCAAAGGAACGTTTAGCGCAACTGAAACGGGAATACGAATCCTTGTTTGAAAAGCGAAGTAACGAAGTTCTCTGCGTCCCTCCTTCCGCCCTGCTTTCCGCCGGACCTGAATATGAATCAGTAGAAAAAGCTTCCGGCATTTCCTTTTCTCAACTTCCTCCATCCAAACCTAACGATCTGGTTTGTCCTTTAAAAGAGGCCCCCGCATTTAAAGGAAAGATTCGAGAAGTCCGCGAGAAAATCGTCCAACTTCGAGAAGAAGGAGGTTGGAAGGTAGTGCTTACATCTTCGTTCGAGGCACAAACGAAGCGTCTCCAAGGCTTATTCGAATCTGAAGGAATCGAACTTTTAAATTCAGAATCGACCGAACCGAAAGAAATCCTATTCGCAAAGAATGACAAGGCCGATTTACTTCTAGTCGTTTCGGAACTTAGAAACGGATTCGTGTGGGACGAAGAGAAAATTCTGCTTTTATCCGAAAACGACGTATTCGGAAGGGAATATAAGCGGAAGACTAGATTTAAAAAACAAAATAGTAAAGCCATTCAAAGTTTTCTAGATTTAAAAGAAGGAGACTTCATAGTTCACGTTAATCACGGTGTGGGTCGTTTCTTAAAAATAGAACGGGTGAATGCAGGCGGAAAAGAAAGGGATTTCTTAAAGCTGGAATACCAAGGAGGAGATACTCTCTTCGTGCCATTGGACCAGATCTCTCTAGTGCAACGTTTTGTAGGCGGCACCGAGAAGCCCAGACTCGATAGCTTGGGTAAAAGCACCTGGAAGAAGACCAAGGATCGAGTTCAAAAAGCCGTCGAAGGTCTTGCCGAAGATTTGGTAAGAATGTATTCGAATCGGATCAAGTTACAGGGTTATTCCTTTCCACCGGACACTGTATATCAAGAGGAGTTCGAGGCCGAGTTCGAATATGAGGAAACGCCGGATCAAATCGACGCGATCGAAGCGGTCAAAAAGGATCTAGAATCTCCTCGGCCTATGGATCGCCTCATTTGCGGAGACGTAGGATACGGGAAAACGGAAGTTGCGATTCGGGCGGCTTTTAAGGTTGCGATGGCTGGGAAGCAGATTTTAATGCTCGCACCCACCACTATTTTAGCTTTACAACATTATAATACGATTAAGAAGAGATTCGAAAATTACCCTATTACGATCGAATTGATATCCAGATTGCGAACAGCCGCCGAAACTCGCGACGTATTAAAAAGATTTTCGACGGGAAAGGTCGACATGATCGTCGGAACGCATGCGATTCTCGCGAATTCCGTTCACCCTAAAAATTTAGGACTTTTGATTATCGACGAAGAGCAAAGATTCGGAGTGAATCATAAGGAATCCATTAAGAAATTGAAAAACTTGGTGGATGTACTTACTTTGACCGCGACACCGATCCCGAGAACTTTGCATATGGCTTTGACGGGAATTCGGGAACTTTCCATCATCGCAACCCCGCCCAAGAATCGACAAAGCGTGGAAACGTACGTTTTGGAAGAAGATGAGGATTTATTACGCGAAGCGATTCGTAAGGAATTAGCGAGGGGAGGTCAGGTTTTTTATCTGTACAATCGCGTAGAGTCGATCGAGCGGGAAACGAAACATTTAAACGACATCGTTCCGGAAGCGTCCATCGGGGTTCTGCACGGTCAGATGACCGAAGATGAAATCGAAGAAACCTTGGTGGATTTTTACGCGAAGAAGTATGACATTCTGGTTACCACTACGATCATTGAATCCGGTATAGATATTCCGAACGTAAATACTCTGATCGTAAAGAGGGCGGATTTATTCGGTCTTTCTCAACTATACCAAATTCGCGGGAGAGTCGGACGAAGCGATCGGAAAGCCTACGCCTACCTGTTACTCCCGAGAGATCGCGTAGTAACCGAAGATGCCGAAAAGAGGCTAAATACGATTTACGAATATCAGGAACTCGGCTCGGGCTTCAAAGTTGCGATGAGGGATTTGGAAATTCGGGGCGCCGGAAATCTTCTAGGTAAAGAACAATCTGGCGACATTATGGAAGTCGGATTCGATTTATATGTTCGTATGTTGGAAGAGGCGATCGCTAGGATTAAAGGAGAAGAAATTCCAATCGAAGTTCGAACCGCTATCAATTTAGAAACCGATTTTTACATTCCTGAAACATATATTCCGGATACTCGGCAGAAAATCGAATTTTATAAGAGATTCGAAGGCGCACGGGATCTGGATGAGATCGAAGAAATTACGAGCGAAATGGTGGATCGTTTCGGGGAGCCTCCCGAAGAAGCCAAGACTTTCCTTCTCTTAGAGAAGATTCGGACTCTCGCATCCGCCATCGGTTTCGAAACGGTCGCCGAAGTGGGTGAAGAAATTCGTATGAAATCCGGGGCGCATTTCCGCGGTAGTTATGAGAAGATCGTAACTTTAATTTCTGCGAAGATGGGTTTAACGATGAATCCTAGAGAGCCGAATGTTTTACTTTTTCGTCCAGGTAAGGCTAATCAAAAGGAGAAGCTATCTAATCTAGTCTATCTCCTTACGGAGATGCAGCCAGGTAAAAAGTAATAGACGGGGAGATGCTGATCACTAATTTTTGCTTAGGAAATTCCATCGATGAAACGGACACTATCTTCCATTAACTTACTCTTTATTTTAACCATGATTCCCGGTTGCGGGGACGGAACCCAAGTGATCGAGTCCATAGACGGGACCAAGATCACTGTCGGCGGCTTTGAAAGCGCTTACGAAACTGCTATTGATACTCTGAGTCGTACGCAGAACATAGAAAAAAAGAATATTATCGACTTTATTACAAAAGATGCGGCCGAAGTTCCGGAACAAATGCGTCCTTTGCGCGACGAGTTCCAGAAGAAAACATTTTTTGAACGCTATCGCCAGATGCTTATGATCAAACTGGTCGCCGATAAGAGCGGTTTTACTAAGCGTGCTGATATTAAGGAAATTCTAAAGTTCCAAGAGATGCAATTGATCTCAAACTTATACATCGCGGAACAGGTCGAATCTAAGATAAAAATATCCGAAGAGGAAGCTCAGACCGAATGCGCAGAGTTACGTAAGCGTAACGCCGAAGTGAACAGCCTTCCGATTGATCGCTGTCTACTTTTAGCTAGAGCGCAAATTAAGAGTCGCCGTTCTATGGAAGTATATCCTAAAGTTTTAGAAAGAGTGAAAGAAGGAGTTACGATCAAACATAACGAAAAGTTTGATTTGGAAAACTACTTAAGCAAAAATATCGTATTCCCGGAAGCTGCTAAAACGGAGAATAAAGAGCCCTCCGAAGCTAAGTAATTTTCCTGGGTGTTTTAGACACGCGGTAAAATTTGGAATCTTTCCTCAACGCATTAATCCGTAGCATAATCGAAGCCGTTACGGAGTTCTTACCGGTGTCCTCTACCGGACACCTATTCCTTTTCTCCTCCTTCTTTCCGTTTTCGGAAGGTGGAGAATTTGACGACCTGTTTGATATCTTTATTCAGAGCGGAGCTATTTTATCCGTAATCGTTCTGTACCACGATCGCTTTCTACGGCACGGACAACTAAGCGTTAACTATCTACTCGGTAAGGAGAAAAATCCGGAAGGAATTCTCTTTGTAAGTCAGATTCTTGTAGGCTGTATTCCGATCTTAGTCGCCGGATTTCTTTTCAAGGGGAAATTGGACGTTATTAAAGCGAGATCGGATCTTCTGCTTATTCTCGGATCTGCCTGGATTTCTGGAGGCATCTTGATTCTGCTTTCCGAGATTTGGTTCCGTAAAAGTTCTCAAATTCATAACCCAGAGCCGGTTCGCCTCAAAGACGCCATTTTGATCGGTATTTTTCAATGCGCTGCTTTGATACCAGGAGTTTCTCGTTCGGCGGCAACGATAGTAACCGCTAGGTTTTTAAAGAAGGATGCCCGACATTCCGCCGAATTTTCGTTTTTCTTAGCTGTCCCGGTTCTATTAAGCGCCGGTGCGTATAAGTTGTACAAATATCGCCATATTCTGAACGGAGATACGTTGCCCATTCTTGCTTTCGGATTTTTAGCTTCTTTTCTACTTTGCATATTGGTTATTCGCTGGTTTCTAAAATATTTACAATCCCATTCCTTCGATGCCTTCGGGATTTACCGGATTATTCTGGGTTTGGCAGTTCTCATATTCTATAAATTAAATTGATGCAGGCCTGGCCGGACCGTAGATTGTGGCCTTGATTGGAATGCGCCTCTGGATCCGCACCTTTGTTCTGTTGCTTTTTCTACCCATGGTTACCTGGGCCCAGGGAGTGGACACGTCGCGCCTACCTCAAGCGTCTGATTCCACCGCATCGGGCGAAGATGATTCCTCCAAATCAGTAATTAAAACGCGTAATAAGCTCTTATCTAAATCTATCGAGTCCTTAACGGAACGTGAAGTCGACGAACAGCTGGAGAATCTTGGTTTATCGCGAGAAGGCTCCATCTATACCAAAAGACAGCGACTCAAGGCTTCTCTGGAAGAGAAGGATATGAACGCCCCCGAGAACCTACAGATTCCCCAAGGTCCTAAGAAAGAACCTCCGATGGTTATTGAGAACGCCGCCGAAGGCGAATTGCTTAGGGTTGATAAAACTAAGAACGGAGTTCTCGTTTTGAGAGGACGGGTTCGGATTAAACTTCGAAGCGGTCGTCTTGAAGCGGAGACTATTTCGGTAGATTCCGATCGCCAGGAGATATATGCGGAGGGTGGAATTCGGTACGACGATGGTCGGGCGAAAGTCGAGGGCGATAAGTTTATCTACGACTATAAGTTGGATAAAGGCGTCGTCTATCGAACGAAAGGAACTCTTGCACCGGCATACTTCTTTGGGGAAAAGTTCAAGAAGTTAGACGACAAGCGATACATGCTCGAGATGGGGTACTTCACCGCCTGCAATGCGGAAAAGCCACACTATTCTTTTGAAGTTAACAAAGTCGTTATCTACGAAGATAGAACCGCTTTCTCAACGAACGTCAAACTTAAGATAGGCGGCACGACCGTTTTTTGGCTTCCTGCTTTCTATACGAATAATTTAGGCAACGGCTGGATGACCCAAATGGGAAAGAATAATACCCAGGGTCTGTTTATGCAGAACTCCTATCAATGGTCCACGATACCTACCTGGGTTTTGGCGCCGATGGGTTATAAACTTCGTGCGGATTTTTACGAAAAGACCGGCCAAGCGGTTCAATTGGAAATGTGGAAGCAGAGCGGCGCTTTAAACTATTTAATAGACGTCGGTTACGCGAATCACAAGGACTATCAAATCACTTCGGGATTTCAAGATCGCTTTAATATAAGCACGACCGCCGTTACTAACGAGGTGGATAGAGGAACGAACTGGGCAGGGTATCCCGACGTAGGAAAGAAAAGCGAACCTTGGTTAAAAGGTAGAATTTTCCTGAATTCTAAAATGAATAATACGGAGAAGGACGTAACGAGAAATTTTTCCATTCAATATGAGAATTTTACGAATCGCTTATTCGAATACGAATATGGAAACCGATACCAACCTAGCAATAGTTTACAATCGTTATATACGTATCGCGACGTTCGATTCGGATATGTTCGAAACAACTTAGAATGGAAGGCCGATTACACCGAAAATCGCGGGGACTTGTCCGTAAACGTGAATATGAAGAGGAATATGCTCTTCTATAACCTGGCTCCCCAAACTAAATCCGCATATTTTCCGACTGTGGACGTCCTACCTTCCGTTACGATTAAGAATAACTCGGAGATAGGAAGGCTTCCTTATTTCGAGACGCCCGTTTATTGGGATACATATTTAACAAGCACCTTACTTCGCTTTTACGGCGCTCCGGTTCGACAAAATCTGAAGATCCCGACTCCCGACGGAAATTATCAAGACCCTAACGGAGACTATAAGGAGAATCTTTTAAGGACCCAAACTTTCATTCAGGGAGAAACCGGTTTTCGAACTTCGATGAATTTCGGAAGTTACGTTTCTTTGGCGCCGAATGTTTATTACGGAGCAAAAAAACAATCCGCAGCGTTACCATCCAATAGCCAAACTTCGCAGACGACATTTACCGCATTAGAGAGAAGCTTAGCCCGCGATAGTTACCAGTACATTCGAACGAATACTAATTTACGTGTAGGAGCTCCGGTATTCTTTTTCAATACGACCTATCGTAAATTGGAAGCTGAAAAGCCTGATTTGCAGGACCCGGTATTGATGAGGAATCGCCAGCACGAGCTCGAACTTTCTTTGGAAAGCTATGCATTGGAAAATTTCGAAATCTCTCTTAAGACCGTACGGGATCTTCGTAATTTTTCCTCAGGATATCAACCTCAACCGACGAGTCAGGAAAGATGGTATTATACGGTATTCCGTTTTGCCGGTTACTTTGATTTCTTAGAAGGGGTTAGTCGCCGTAAACGGAGTTTGCTGGAGAGAAAAAGGAGTTTTTACACCGGACTTTTCTTTAATAATGACTTCGTTTATCATACACCGTTGCATCGGCCTCTTTCGAATAACCTGACCGTCTCTTATAAATTAGGCGGATTTCGTCTTCCGTTTTTGCGCTATATCCGGGAATTTGAAGCTGGCGGTACCTGGTACCATGTATATTATGCGGAGATGATCGACAGTTATCGATTCTTTATAAAGGCCAATATAGACATTACCAGGGAATTGGGGTTCGAAGCAGAGTTAGATTCCCGAGTAACGGAACCTTGGAGATACACGAATCAAACCGATAACTACTATTACCAACGATATATAGTCAGTCAGGATCCTACGGCTCCGTTTACCTCAATGAATATGAATTCTACAAGTATCGCTCAGGATTTAGTTAATGGCACGGGAATCAACGGAACCCAAGCTCAAAGAAATACCGCTCTGAATATAAATCGAGTAATGGGAGTACTGAAATATAATTTGCATACGATGAATTTCAAACTCGGCGTAAGTAGTGATTTGCGTTCGGTTCCGGGAGGAACTAACGCCGCCAGCCAAGTCACTTTTTACGATCAATCCATCTTCTTTTCCATTTCTTTGACGGACCTAACGATCGGTACGGAGGATACGTCTCAATTGACGAGAATGCGAATTTACAGGTTCAGAAAACGACCATTGAGAGCCGGTTATTTGGACGGGGTCGATTCGGAGTAAAGTATGTTGAAAGAAAGAAGTCAAACCTTCAAATTATTGTTCGTTTTTTTGGACGTAATTTTCTCCCTAGGGAGCTGTCTTTTCGCGTTCATTCTTCGATTTTACATTTTAGATCCGACCGGATCCGACCGCGCGTACGTCGAAACGGAAAGCTATATTATACTTTCATTACTTCTTTCGCTTTCACAGGTCTTGGTTTATCTTTCCATAGATTTATATCATCCTCGTAGGGGTCTTTCCTTTGCGGACGAGTTCCTGACGATCTTTGGCGGAGTCTTCCTGAATCTACTTTTGGTTCTCTCACTTCTCTTCTTTTTCAGGGGAGATTTGGGAAGCGAACGGTTTTCCCGATATTTCGTTTTAGCATTCGCCGTAACGAATATTTTTTCCACTAGCTTTCTACATTTCATTACGAGGCAATTACTAAGATATCTGCGTCGTAAAGGTTATAATCTTAGAAGGGTTCTAGTAATCGGGGTTCGCGAGACTGCGGCAAGATTTGCGGATTCGGTTTTTCGCCATCAGATATACGGTTATCAAATCATCGGGTATGTCTCATCCGGGAATATCAAACCGATTCGTAAGGAAATGAAGATATTAGGAAAGGCGGAGAAGATTGAAAAAGTCCTTCTTGAAGTTAAGCCTGACTTAGTGGTTTACGCTTTGAATAACGACGAGGGAGAGTTTTTACACGACGTTCTGGACGCCTGCGATACCGAGGGTATCGACTTAAAAGTAATTCCCGGGTTTCAAGAATTCATAAAAGCAAAAGGTAGAGTAGATGAGATGGACGGTTTACCCGTTATCTCGATTCGTAATATTCCGATTCGGCTGGGCTATAATAGGTTTATTAAGCGAAGTTTTGATATTCTTTTTTCCTTAACGTTTATCGCCTTATTTTCTCCGTTTTATCTTTTACTGGCGGTCTTAATCAAGCTGACTTCGAAAGGACCTGTTTTTTATTTCCAGGATAGAGTCGGTTTGGATAATAAAAGCTTCAAAATGATTAAGTTTCGAAGTATGGTCGTTCAGGAAAAAGGGCAGTCGGAAACTACTTGGACCGTTCAGAACGATCCGAGAGTCACAAAAATCGGTCGAATTATGAGAAAGACCTCCCTTGACGAAACCCCTCAGTTTTTTAACGTGCTCTTAGGAGATATGTCAGTTGTCGGGCCTCGTCCTGAACGACCTCATTTCGTGGAGAAGTTCAAAAGCGACCACCGACATTATATGCGTAGGCATGCCGTAAAAGCGGGGATTACCGGATTAGCGCAGGTAAAGGGCCTAAGAGGTGATACTTCGATAGATGAAAGAATAGCTGCCGATATCTACTACATAGAAAACTGGTCCCTATGGCTGGACATAAAGATCATTCTACTTACTCCTTTTAAAGGGGTAATGGATAAAAACGCCTACTAATTTAGGACAAAGGAGAACCCGCACTCGTGAATTTGAACGAAGAATCCTTAAAAAAAATCGCCGACCTGGCTAGACTGAAAATACGTTCCGAAGAAGTCGCACCGTTTCTCCAAGATTTTAATAAAATACTAAATTATGTAGATACGATAAAGGAACTCGACGTGAGTTCCGTCACGGAGGACGAATTATATCCGAATTCGGGAAATTCGGTTCGTAAGGATAAAGCTGAGGATGGATTGACTCGTCAGGAAATCGAGGTATTTGCTCCGAGCTTTCAAAACGGATATTTTGTAGTTCCTAAGGTGATTGAAACATGAACTCTCTTTGGAAATTGACGTATAGTGAAATAAAGAAAGGTTTGAATGCGGGCGAGTTTACTCCTTCAGAACTTGCAAAAGCACTTTTGGAAAGAATCGAATCCACTGATTCGAAAATAAAAGCCTTCTTATCGCTTGAAAAAGAATTTATTCTGAACGCTGCCGCAGAGAGCACGGAGCGTAGGAAGAACGGAAAAGCCTTATCTGAGTTCGACGGGATTCCGATCGGAATAAAGGATAATATATGCGTTAAGGACATGTTGACCACATGTGCCTCTAAGATTTTGGAAAATTATCGTTCTCCTTTTAATGCTACCGCTGTCGACCGCCTTTTGAAAAAAGGATTTGTTCTATTTCCTAGAACTAATATGGATGAATTTGCGATGGGCTCGTCCACCGAAAACTCCGCATTTCAGGTTACTACGAATCCGTTCGATACGACTAGAATTCCCGGCGGGTCCTCCGGCGGTTCCGCAGCGGCAGTGGCAGCCTCGATGGTGCCAGTCTCCTTAGGTTCCGATACGGGAGGTTCCATTCGTCAGCCGGCTTCATTATGCGGAATTTATGGATTGAAACCGACTTACGGAACTGTCTCTCGTTACGGACTCGTTGCTTACGCTTCCAGCCTGGATCAAATCGGCCCTCTTTCTAAAGATCTTGAAGGAGTCATCGACGTCTATTCGGTCATATCGGGTGAGGACGTTAGAGATTCAAGTTCTAGAAAGATTCCTAGCTTCGACGCCTCCGTCGTAGAATCTCTAAATCTATCCGGCTTGAAGGTCGGAACCATGAAGATGACTTCGGAAATCGATTCGGAAGTAGCGAATGCCTACAAAGAAGTTCTTGGAGAATTGAAATCCAAGGGAGCGGAACTGATTGAATTAGATTTTTCTAAATTAGCATACGCAATTCCGATTTATTATATTATTGCGACCGCCGAGTGTTCATCCAATTTATCCCGCTTTGACGGGATTCGCTTCGGAGCAAGAAAAGATCCTAGCGGAAAACTGGAGGATTTGTACGTGGCCAGTAGAAGCGAGGGTTTCGGTAAGGAAGTAAAAAGGCGGATTCTGCTCGGGACATTCTCTCTTTCAGCCGGTTATTACGACGCCTATTATGGCCGGGCTCAAAAAGCGAGGGTTTTGATTCGAAAAGAATACGAATATTATTTTTCTAAAGTGGATTTGATTCTGCAGCCGACTTCCCCGACGACCGCGTTTAAAGTCGGTGAAAAGACTTCCGATCCGATACAGATGTACAAAGCCGATATATTAACAACCTCCGTTAATTTAGCCGGAGTTCCCGCTTTATCGTTACCGATCGGAACGGATACCAAGGGGTTACCGATCGGACTCCAGGTAACGGGACCGGCCTTGGGGGAAGACAAAATTTTCGGTTTTGTACAAGCCCTTTCAAGCTGGGAAAATCTGAAAATTTCGCTTCCGGAAGATATTCGATGAGTGAATTGACCGCCAGAATCATTCCTTGCCTGGATATTAAGGACGGCCGGGTCGTAAAGGGAGTGAACTTCGTAAATTTAGTCGATGCCGGCGATCCGGTTGAATCGGCCGTGGCGTACGAAGCCAATCTGGCGGATGAACTTTGTTTTTTGGACATCACCGCTTCGAGCGATAAACGAGACATTCTGATACATTTAGTGGAAGCGGTCGCCGAAAGAATTTTTATTCCTTTTACTGTCGGTGGAGGGATCCGAACCTTAGAGGACGTAAAAGCCGTTTTAGAAAAGGGAGCCGACAAAGTTTCGATCAATACCGCGGCATTCCAACATCCGGAATTGCTGACGGAATCTGCGGAGATTTACGGATCACAATGTATAGTGTGTGCGGTCGACGTTAAGTTTCACAAGGAAAGAAATCGGCACGAGATATTTCTGCACGGCGGTAGAACCGAGACCGGTAGGGAAGCTCTAGACTGGGGACGAGAAGCGCAGGAAAGAGGTGCAGGCGAAATTTTATTAACTTCTATGGATCGCGACGGAACGAAGAAAGGCTTCGACATCAAGTTATTAAAACTTTTCTCTTCCAATCTTGAGATTCCAATCATAGCCAGCGGCGGAGCCGGAAATCCGGAGCATATGGTGGAGGCGATTCTTCGAGGAAAGGCCGACGCCGTCCTGGCCGCTTCTATTTTTCATTTTGGCGAATATACGATTCGAGAGACCAAAGAGAATATGCGAGAGATGGGCATAAAAGTTAGACTTTAAACGGATTCTAAGCCGGGGGCGGTCCCGGCTATAATTATCAAAGTCCGTTAATATAAGTGATAACGGTCGTGAAGAATGCTTGTGCAGCGGCAATATTTGACGGGTTGGCGGGGTTTCGAAAAGACATTTGGGAATGATCGAAACCGGCTTGGGAGAATCTTCCTGCAACGGAGTTATGGTACATCTGCCCCGAATAGGCAGTTACGATACCGTCAGTATTCGGAAATTGAGGCGTAGTTGAATTCAAGATTGTGCACCCGCTCGCATAGATAATGTCATGACCGGAACAACTACCCGCCAAATCGCCGTAATACACGGATACTTTAGAATCTTTGGATGTTTGGCCGAGAAGACTTTCCAAATACGCGTTATAGGAATTAGAAATGTATTCTCCCGGTAAAAGATTCGACCCTAAAGTTCCTCCGTTGGTGTAACCTAGGTCCTTTCCCCCGGGCGTTCCGGTGACGAATCCTACGATACTACTGATGGCAGATAAATCGTTACTTTGATATTGAGGCGAAGAGAACGGAGAACCGTAATAAGGTGTTCCTAGGCTAACGATATTATGGATAATGTCCTTCGTATTATTGGGATGGTACAGCGCCGCGCGGGAAACTAGTCCTCCCATAGAATGAGCTAAAATAATCACCTTATCGGACGAGGAAAAATTTGCGTTTAACGTATCGATTAAACGACGTCCGTTATTGGAGATGTAGTCGGAAGTTCTATACGTAAATACGTATATCTCGTAGTTCGTATAAACGCTCGAGATATTATTATCGACGAACTCCAGAGCTTGATTCCAGGTTCCGAGTAAATTGCTCACCTTCTTGTACTTGTTCGTGGGAGGGTCCGTATTCCTTTCGGTAAAATCCCATCCGTGTATGAAAATCAATTTTGTCTTTCCGGCGACTTGCCCTATAGAAGGGTCTCCGAAGAAATCCGCGTTGATTTGCGACTTAGTGGCGGCAACCGGACTAAAGATATTTATATAGCGATAGAGAGCATGATTCGTCTCGGTATAATATTCGAATAAAATGTAATTTAATAATTTATCCTGATCGGATTTATGAGTATGCGGACTCAATCGGGCTTTTAGATCGTTAACGTGGCAATAACTAAAGGAGAAAAAGATTAATAGTAGTGCAGGAAGGTTCCTAACGACGGCGGACCCGAACATGATTCGATAATGCTATTATCGAACAAACTTTCCGCAAGCAGTAAAATTCATACCCCAGTTACGAATCGGGAACAAGGATAGAAATGAAACGCAAAAAAATGACAAAACTAAGGTCGGTTTTTAAGTCGGTCTAAGGTGATTCCGGTTGCGACAGTCACGTTCAACGAGGAAATATGCCCATGAAGCGGAATTCGAAGGACAAAGTCGGATTTATCCAATAGAATTCTCTTTACCCCGTCACCTTCGTTTCCCATCAAAATTACCAGCTCTTCCCATGCAGGAACTTTAGACCAGTCTTCCACTCCTTGATCGGCGGTCGCCACCACCCAGAAATTTCTTTTTTTAAGTTTGTCTATCAGTTGCGCCAAATTTCCGACGCGATATACGTTTAGATATGCGAGCGCTCCGGATGCGGTCTTTTCCACCGCAGGAGTGATTCCGGAAGAATCTCTTTCCGGAATCAAAACCGTTTCCACTCCGAAGCATTCCACCGTTCTAAGAATATTTCCCAAATTCCCGGGATCTTGGATTCGATCCAGGATTAGAATCGGTCCTTTACAAGTTTCTAAATGTTCTTCGAAGGATTTTTTGTCGCCAGTGTGAAGTAGAATTCTTTCGGCAATAATACCCTGGTGATTAACGCCGGGAGCTAATTGATCCAATCGGCTCAGCGAAACTTCGTTTATCTTTACGTTGGAAGGAAGCTTTTCCAGTATTTCTCTCAATTCATGATTCGGATTCGATTTAACCCAGACTTCCCGAAACGACAGGTCGGTTCCGGTTTCAAGATGCCGTGCCAGGTTTTCGGAAATATTACGTTTTCCATATATATAATCCGACTTGCTCATTTTCTTCTCCAGCGAAGACCTTCTTTAGTGTCCTCGATTACGATTCCAATATCATTGAGTTGATCTCGAATTTTATCGGAAAGTGCAAAATCCTTATTCTTACGGGCTTCTTGCCTTTGTTTCACTAATTCGTCGATCTCGGAATCCAAAGATTCCCGTTTTGGATCGAAGTTTAAGACACCCAAAATTCGATCGACTCGTTCGAAAAATCGAACGGCGTCTTCTATTTCCGCTCTTCCCAAGCCGGGTTTATCCAGACGTTGGTTAACGCTTCTCACTGCCTCATAGGTCGAAGCCAGAAACTTGGAGATATTTAGATCGTCGGCAAGGGCGTCTAACATATCCTCCCAGAGTTTGGGGTCGGGGAGAGGTGGTTCGTCGGACTTTTCGATTTCGGAGATTTGTTTCGCTTCTAAAAGTCTATTTACGCAGGCCTGTAGTTTTAAAACGGATTGTCTAGCTTCTTCCAAACGCTCGAATGTGAAATTCAATTTAGACCTATAATGCGTGGTCAGTAGGAGAAATCTGATAGCTTTAGGTTCCGCCCCTTTTAAAATTAAATCGCGAAGGGTGTAAAAGTTCCCCTTGGATTTGGACATTTTTTCCCCTTCTACAAGAAGGTGTTCGGAGTGAAGCCAGTATTTTACGAAAACTTCATTAGGGTAGGCGCCTTCGCTTTGTGCGATTTCATTTTCGTGATGAGGGAAGGTAAGGTCTACTCCTCCGGTATGGATATCGATTCCCGATCCGTAGATCTTTCGAATCATGGCAGAGCATTCTAGATGCCATCCGGGGCGACCCGTGCCGATATCCGTTTCCCAAGAAGTCTCCCCTTCTAACTTCGGCGATTTCCATAGAACAAAATCTCTGACATCGTCCTTTTCATATTCGTCCGTGTCGTACCGAGTTCCCGTTTTCATTCCGGTTACGTCTATATGAGATAGCTTTCCGTACGATTGGAATTTTGAAATCGGGTAGTAAAGGCTTCCTTCTTTTTCATAAACTAAACCCCTTTCCTTTAGTCTGTGAACGATTTCCACCATTTCAGGAACCGAGTCCGTAGCCTTCGGGTAATGTTCAAGCTTTTCGATACCGATCGTTTCTAAATCCTGGAAAAAAGCCTCCGTCCAAGGTTTGGTGAATTCGAGAATGCTTTTCTTACTTTGGATGGATTCTCGAATGATTTTATCGTCGATATCGGTTATGTTCATCGTCATATCGGGAATAAAACCGAGAGCTTTAAGAGAGCGGCGCAGAAGATCTACGAACAAAAATGCACGTAGATTTCCTATATGAGCGAAATTATAAACGGTCGGACCGCAGGAGTAAATTTTTACGCGATTCGTGTCGTCGGGCGAGAATAGGACTTTATTCCCGGTGAGCGAATTATGAAAGCGAACCTCTCTCATTCCGAAAATAATATTTCTCTCACAAATTCTAAGTTGGCTAGGTTTTGTTTATCCCCTGCGATTCCCGCTTCGTTTCCCTCGGTCGGATATACTTGCATTCGTTTATCACAAACGAGATGGTTGAATAGTGCAAAGACTGATTTGGGGTGGGAGACTTGATCTTCCATTCCGACCGAAACCAAAGTCGGAATTTTGATCTTCTTAGAAAAATTCAGAGTGTCAAAGTAGGACAAATTCTTACGCAGGATCGTCTTTTTGGATTTGGATAGAGCAAGCTGCTCCGAGATTTCCTTGGTCCAACTCGTCCCTAATCTTAATTGAGTATCGTCTACGTGGCAAAAATTAGGAGTTTCTAATATAATTGCTTTTACGCGATTGGAGTTGGCGGCTCCGAACGCGGCGAGAGCCGCCCCGATTCCTTTTCCAGCCAGAATAATTCGATCCCCGTCTATACCGTCGGTCAGTCGGAGAAATTCGATCGTGCGGATCACATCCAAATACATCCCTTTTAGAAAGAAGGATTCTTTTGTTTCCAATCCTTTGCGGAAGTATCCGGGGGTCCAATCGGGATCGGGGAATTCTCCTTCTTTTAAAACAGGACGTATAAGCTGGGATCCGTGGCCTCGAAGGTCTAAGATTAGCTGCGCGACCCCAGCCTCGGTAAGCCCCTTGATGATTTGGGGGCGATCTTTTGCGTAGTCGTGAAAGTAAGCGATCACGGGTAAATCCCCTCGTTTTCGCGGGATGACTAAACTTCCAGTTAACGTAGCGTTCCCGTAGGATTGGAAGGAGATATCGTAAATCGTTTCCTTTAAGATGGTTCCTTTTAGTAGTGCTTTGGTCTGGTTTTTAACCGGAAAGCCTTTCAATTCCCGAATTGCATCGGTCCAAAAATCGTCCAGATCGGCCGGAGGTTGCAGGGGAGGATACGTCTGGAAGCATTCGTCGAAACTGATAGCCATCAGGGATACATCGTTTTCATTTTAGCGGCGGTGTAAAGTGATCTTTTGCCGAATAGAGAGTCTGCAATAATAGGACCGCGATGGTCATTGGACCGACCCCGCCCGGAACCGGCGTATAATAAGAGGAAGTTTCCCAAGCTTTCGAGATTTCTATATCTCCCACATTACCTGGGTTATATCCTGCGTCTAAAAGAACCGCTCCCGGTTTGATCCAGGTCGCTTTTACGAATTCGGGTTTGCCGACTGCGCCTACGACGATATCCGCCTCGCGAACGATTCCTTCCAAATTTTTAGTTTTGGAATGGCAAAGAGTAACCGTCGCGTTCATTTCCGTCAGAAGCATTGCCATAGGCTTCCCCAAAATAGGAGACCTTCCTACAATGACAGCTCTTTTCCCTTCAGGATTTATGCCGTACTCTTTGAGTAAAAGGATCATTCCATACGGCGTACAGGGAAGATAGGTTTCCACACCCATAGAAAGTTTTCCGAAAGATAGAGTCGTAACTCCATCCACGTCTTTTTTAAGATCAATTCTGTCAAACGCCGCTCTCTCGTCAATTTGCGAGGGCGTAGGGTGCTGCAAAAGAATTCCGTGGGTATCGGGATCCAGATTTAATTTATCGATGACCGCGAGAAGTTCCTGAGTAGACGTCGATTCGGAAAGTTCGATTTTCTCCGAAAGCATTCCAACGGAATGGCAGGCCTTAACTTTCATACTCACGTAGGTTTCCGAGGCGGGATTATTACCTACCAGAATCGTGGCTAACTTGGGCGGTTTTTTTCCGGATGCAACCATGGTGCGAATTTCTTCCGCGATCGTATCTTTGATTTTTTGAGAGAGTTTTTTTCCGTCCAGGAGTACCGCAGTCATGGAATCAGGATTTTGGTTCGGCCAAGAATGTCATCCGAAAATAATCCTTTTCAGTGATGGTGGAGAGCTAAAATACGATCATGTCCGAAACGAAGATGATTTCCTTAAATGAACTTTCCGAAAACGAAGGACTGGTAGTTACCGTACCCGGATGGCTACACGGGATCAGAGGTTCCAACGCTCGTCAATTTATCAGCCTACGGAATTCCGGACGAATTCTCCAAGTTCTGGCCGAGAAGGAAATTTTGGGGGAAGAAGTTTTTACTCAGATTAAGCACCTGAAACAGGAAACTTCTTTGGAAATGACGGGTAAGTTGGTAGCGAACGAAAAATCGCCCATTGGTTTTGAACTTATCCTAAAATCCTTTCGCAAAGTCGGTGATTCTGAAAATTATCCGATCACTCCTAAAGAACATGGAATCGATTTTTTACTTTCGCAACGTCATCTTTGGTTACGATCCAGCAAACAATTGGCGATTCTTAGGATCCGTGACGAAGTGTCGTTTAATATTCGAAAATATTTTCATGAAAGAAAGTTCACTTTAATCGATACGCCTATTTTAACGGGGTCGATCGGAGAGTCGGCAGGATCCCTGTTTTCGACGGAATATTTCGATTTAGGCAAAGCGTTTTTGGCACAAACCGGCCAGCTATATTTGGAAACAGCCATCTTTGCGCATAGTAAGGTGTATTGTTACGGGCCGACGTTTCGTGCGGAAAAAAGTAAGACGCGACGTCACTTAACGGAGTTCTGGATGTTGGAAGTAGAATCGGCGTTCGTTCAACACGAAGAAAACTTACGATTGCAGGAAGACTTTGTTAAGACAATCGTAAAGCAAACCGTAGAAACCTGCTCGGCCGAGTTGAAGATTCTAGAAAGAGATCCTGTTCCGCTACTTTCTTACATGGAAAAGCCCTTTCCGAGAATCGACTATAAGGACGCGTTGGAATATCTACAGTCACAAAAGGAGGATATCGTTTGGGGAGATGATATCAATTCCGAGCGGGAGCAAATGCTGACTACCAAGTTTGGCGGGCCGATATTTATTCAGAAATATCCGAGAGAGGCAAAAGCCTTTTATATGAAAGTGAATCCGGCAGATCCGAGGACCGTGTTAAATGCCGATTTGATCGCGCCGGACGGGGTCGGGGAAATCATAGGAGGTTCCGAGAGGGAAGAAAGCTACGAGACGATCGTTAAGCGATTAGAGGAAGAGAGACTTCCCGTGGAGACATATGAATGGTATTTGGAATTACGCAAATACGGATCCGTTCCTCATTCCGGATTCGGTCTAGGGTCGGAACGTCTGATCGCATGGATTTGCGGATTACCCCATATTCGGGAATGTATCCCTTTCCCTAGAATGATGGAAAGGCTGTATCCCTGAAGGGGTGACGGAAAGTCCGACGGGGCTCGGAAAAAAAACTCCGAAATACCGAACAAGCACCGATATCAGAAGTAGAGGTATTGTATGGCTAAGAGTGCAGCCCTTTCTACTCAAGTCTCTTTGGAAGAGTCCGTATGGGAACTCTTTGAAACGGGATCGTACGAGGAAGTCGTCCGAGTAGCGGAGAGACATCCGGAAAATGTTTTTATCAATCATCTTAGGGCTATCACCGAATTTGAAACCGGCGGGGAAAGCGCTAATAATTTTCCCCTGGAAGGCAAAACGGTTCTAACCCCTTTATTAGCCGGATACCTGCATAGGGCTAACGGAAGAGTGAAAGAGGCAGCCTTGCTGTTTCACGAATATTTCAAGGCTTCGTCGTCTCTTGTTTCTTATTCTATTTTGAAAACAGGAATTAAAACCTGCGAGGAAGCGGGCGGACATAAGGCTGCCTTGGATTTGATCCTGCGTTACAAGGCGCTTTTCAAAGATAATTATTTCGCCAAATTAGAATTCTTTTCGTTCTATTATCTTCGCAAATTCGAAGAGGCCTTGGTGGCATTTAAGGACAATGCTTCGATTCTAAAGGAAGATCGCGACGTTCTTGCCGCCCTGGGTCTATGCTTGGTTCAACTCGGAAAATTCGAGGAGGCAAAAGGTATTCTAGAAAAATTGCCCGGCGCGGGAGAAATTCCCTCTTATGAGGAAAAAGTAACCGAGTATGCTCCTGTCATTCAGAGTATTTCCGTTTACGAAAAACGCCGCAAAGAATTATCCAAGAAGGAATTATTAGATTTAGGTTATGCGTATCTCTTCTCGGAATCGTATAAAAAAGCCGAAGAAGTTTTCACTTTTCTGGTTTCCCAAGCAAAATAATCACTTTCCCTTTTCGAAGAGCCTCTTTCGTCTTAGGAGAGGCTAGCATTTTTTCTCCGTCTTCGATCGAAACCACTAAATCGACCGGATATTTTCCAGAGGTGGATAAAGCCATCGCAATATAGGGTTTATCCCCCGTAAATTCCCTCTTCATCGCCTCTTTGGGATCGGAAAGATACATTACGAAACCGTTATTTACGATAGCTCCCTTTTTCAGGAATAAAGGGGAATAAAGGCTTATCCCGTCTTCGTTTCTAATTTCCGGAAAGAGTGCCGGCTCCGCTTTCAAATGTCTTGCGTCAACGATTAGGCCCGTATACGGATCCGCAGGGAGATCGGAAGAAGTGAATTCCGGAAAATTCTCGGACCCGTAAGGAAGTAGGATATGGGCAAAGACTCCTTTATTGCCTTTTAATGGAAGAGTTCCGGTCGCATTCAATCGGTTTTCTTTAAAACGATTTTCAATTTCTATGGGATCTTTTCCGTAAAATTCCTGAAAGACTTCTCGAAACGATTCGTCTTCCGCTATCTTCTCTCTCAACAAACGACTGGAATCTAATCTAAGGTTTTCCATACCGCGAAATAAATACTTCTTCAGATCTTCCCGAAGTTTTTCTTTGGCGATGCTCCTAGCTTCGGTTAAATTCTTCGCGGTCCCTTCCCGATTATAATCCGGATCGTCAGGATGAAAAACGATCTTCGGTAACTTCAGTTCTAGGGTTTTGCGAATTTCGCCGGATTTCCAATCCACGATCGTATCCGTTTTATCTCTGGATTCCCATGCTAAAACAGGAAGGATCAAAGTCAAAAAGATGCAGGTTAGGGAAACTATCGGGTATCTGAAAAAAATTAATTCCTTCATCGGAGCGCTCCCGAGACATACTTCGGCAATTTTGAATATTCTATTTTCAATTCGTCCCAATTTGAGATCCTCTTGGCCGGAGGAAGAGCGGTGATTAAATCTTTTCCGTATGACTTGGTCCAGACTCTAGAATCCAGAAGACTGACGATTCCTGTATCCTTTTCGGACCGAATCAATCTCCCGAATCCTTGTTTTAAAATCGTAGTTGCATAAGGAAGTTGAAGATCTCGAAATGGGTTTCCTCCTCTCTCCTTCAACTTTTCGCTCCTTGCTTCCAATACAGGATCATTCGGCGGTTGGAAAGGTAGCTTAGTGAGAATTACCGAGCGAAGTTTATCGCCTCGAATATCAACCCCCTGCCAAAATGTGGATACCCCGAACAGTACCGCATTTTCCTCCGATAAGAAAGCGTTCTTCGCAGGTTCCGGACCCATCTCAATTTGGGAAAAGATAGGAAATTTCGTAACGGGACGGACTATTTCTAGTATTTCATTTAAGGAACGATTCGAAGTGAAAAGCACGAACGTTCCTCCTTGGGTTAGTTCGATCAGTTTTACGATATAGCGGGACAAATCGGCGGAATTTCCTTCGGCGTTTTCGGAGGCGTCCCTCACATCTTTTGGGAGAAATAAAATGGAATTCTTTTCATAGGGAAAGGGGGACGGAACGATCTTTGATTTGGACGGAAGTTTTCCGATTCTCTCGCTAAAATACTTTAGATTTCCTTTATCCGTTGCGAGAGTCGCGGAAGTGAATATGATACTTTCCATACGTGGTTCTAAAATTTCCTTCAGGATG
Source organism: Leptospira broomii serovar Hurstbridge str. 5399 (assembly GCF_000243715.2). NCBI lineage: Bacteria > Pseudomonadati > Spirochaetota > Leptospiria > Leptospirales > Leptospiraceae > Leptospira > Leptospira broomii. The sequence goes on along the minus strand of NZ_AHMO02000011.1, from coordinate 389,013 downwards.
GATTCGGATTCCAAAGGTTGAGTGAGAAGTTTCGGATATAGTTCCTTGGTTTTTTGACTGGGAGGATCGGCCCAATAGACGCGTTCATCGCCATCCATCGTTCGGAAGAGATGCAGACCTTCGGCGATACTGCCGATTCGATTGGCGAGCATTTCTATTTCCAGCGCGATTTCCTTTTCGCTCACTTCCTCGCTTTCTTTACTGTATTTTTTTAATTCCAATAGAAGAGTTTGTTCCAATGCATCCAAATTGGATTCGAACATCCCCCCGTCCATTTTCAGAACTTTACGAATTCTTTGTGAACCGTAAAAATTCAAAGGGAGTTCTCCGGCGATCGCGTTAAAGCAAGAAAAAAGTCTTTCGCCGGCCTGGGTCGCTAAATCGTTAATCTTTGGCGAATTCAGTTTAACCGCGAGACCCGTTTTTTTCTGAGAGTTCCAAACTTGTTGCAGAAGTTTTTGGATTTCTCCGGAAGACAATTCGATTCGAAATGCGGAGCCTAAGGTTTCGGGAAAATTATGCGCTTCATCAATTACGAGTTTTTTAAATTCGGGAAGAATATTGAAGTCCGACGCGATATGGGCAGCGAGTAAATGGTGGTTGACGATCAGTATATGCGCCTTTTGCCATTTGGCTCGCTCTAAAAAATAGAAAGAATGCGAAAAGTTCGGACAATTTCTGCCGAGGCAGGAATCCGCTTCTCGCGTAACCTTATTCCAAAAGTCGAATGATGCATAACCGTCGTATTCTTGACGACGTCCGCTTTGGCTGACCGAGACCCAGTTCTTAAAGGATTCCAAATGATCCATCATTTCTGGACCGAAGGTTCCTTGAGAGAGAACGTTTCCTAGTTTTCTCTTGCATACGTAATTGGAGGCGCCCATCGCCACCTCGGCACGGATCTCTTCGCCTAAAATTTCCGATACGAGAGGGATATCCTTTTTGATTAACTGGTCCTGGAGCGCTTTCGTTTCTGTTGAAATTACTACGGTTTGCTCGTTCTCCAATGCTGATAATGCTGCCGGAATGAGATATGCTAGTGATTTACCGACCCCCGTTCCCGCTTCTACAATTAAATGCTTAGCCTCCTGGAAAGCTTCTTCGACTCCGTTTGCCATTTGAATCTGGCCAGGTCTGGACTCGAATTCAGGCCATAGAGTTGAAAGTTTAGAAAATTGATCTGCTGTTTTACCCAAGAATCCCTCAATCGTTCCTTGTCTGGAAGAGTTTTATGATGCAATAAAGAGAAAGTAACGAAACAAGACCCAAGGAAAATCCCATTGTCAAAGCTCCTTCAATGCTCAATTCAGTGACCGGCAGGGAAGCGAACGCAGAAGAAATCGAACCGTTTTTATACGGAAAGAAATTGTACGCGATTACTAAGATAAATCCGAATCCGCCCAGAACGGCAGGCAATATATATTTTTTCCGTAAATCCTTTTCGGTTACCGCCTCTTCTTTTCCTCTCAAACTTAGGTGAACCAGAAAATAGAAGAAAGCGAATACCGCTACGATGCTTAAAAATACGTAACGGGAAACTAAGGCCTGAACCGTAGCCTCTTCGGGACTCGTACCAGGACCGGCATTGGCAACCATCCAGTCGACGCTCATTTTATTGATATAGGATTCCACATTTTGGTATAAGAACATTCCGAAGATAACTAGCAGAAATGCGGGAGTCACGTACTTGATGATCCACCAAAAAAAATTCGGAAGCTTGATGTGCGAACCGCGATATCCTTCTTCCAACCCTTTTTTTGCTCCGATCACCCAACCGAAAATCAAGATTTGTATGGTTGCAAGAATATAGATTAGCACGGTTCCGATCCAGAAATCTGCCTGATCGAGAGCGTTAAAATTCTTATTAAAATATAAGATAGGAAAGGAGAGAGAGAATGTAAGTAGAAATAAAAGGAAACTGGAAGTTCTTCGGCTTACATGAAAGGATTCCTCCAGAAAGACGGTCCAGGGCTGAAGCATCGTCACCGAGGATGTGAGTGCAGCCAAAAATAAAACGAAGAACCAAATCGTCCCGAAAAACTGACCTCCGGGCATCAACGCGAAAACGGAGGGGAGTGCAATGAATCCCATCCCGAAAGTTCCGAATGAGGTCACCGTCAGACCTAGGAATAAAAAGGCCACAGGTATAGTGATCATTCCACCGAATGCGACTTCCACGAATTCGTTTAATGACGCCGCGGATAAGGAAGATAAGACGACATCGTTTTCCCGTTTTAAATAACTGGAAAATACCAGCGCGATCCCGAAACCTGCGGATAGCGTAAAGAAAATCTGCCCGGCCGCCGAAATCCAAACCTTCGCCTGCCCGAGAGAATTCCAATCGGGGTTCCACATTTTCCCCAGACCGATTTCGATACCATCCAGAGTCAAAACTCGAACTAAGACGATCACTGAACAGATCAACATTAACGGAACTGCGATCTTGGCAAAAATTTCGATTCCCTTCGCAATTCCCCGATAGACCAAAATAAAATTCATGAGAAAACAGGCGAGGGTCGCATAGAAAATCTTTCCGGCGATAGCGGAACCGTTCTCTTTCGCACCGACTAATGTTTGAAAGTAGTCCGTTGCTGTAGCGATGACGGCACTCCGATTATTCCCGTTCGTAGTGAGATCGATTTGACCGGTGGCAAAATCGAAAGCGTAAGCGAGACACCAGGCTTCAACAAAAACATAATATACGTAAATAAGAAGAGGAATAGTAATCCCGATAGCCCCAACTAGTCGAAGGGGAACTCCCGATAGGTAGGAGCGGAATAAATTAGGCGCGCTATGACCCTGTTCTCCGCCGAGTCGTCCCATGACCCATTCAGTGATACAGACGGGAATTCCGACTAAGATGAAACTTACGATATATGGAAGTAAAAAGGCCCCGCCACCATTCTGAACGGCTTGTCCGGGAAATCGTAAAAAATTACCGAGACCGATTGCTCCCGAAGCCACGGTTAAAATGAGTCCAGTGCGGGATTTCCAGCGTTCCTTAACAGGTTGATTCGGCATTGCGTTTTCCGTTTGGGGATTTCCGTGCTATTTTTAGCTCGAAAGGGAAGTTGAATCATAATCGCACGAGAAGAACTTGGTTTGTCAAAAGGATTTCCATTCGCGGAAAGGAAAAAAACGGGACATAAATGGAAGGAAAAAGTCTCTGACTATGTGGCAGAAAACATGGCCATTTTGCAAACTTTGAAGTCTAAATTTACAACTGGGGAAGAAAGATACAACCCTGGCCTGAGGCAATAGAAAATGAAATTGGATAAGATTACCGTAAAGCTAAATGAAGCTTTATCGGAAGCGCAGACGACGGCTGCAAATTTAAGACATCCTGAAATTAGGGAAGAACATATCGTAGCTCAAATTCTATCTCAGGGAGACGGATTTGCGCCGCCGATATTCGCTAGATTAAGTTTGCCTCTGGATGAATTTCGTCGCAGAACCGAGTCCGCACTTCAAAAACTTCCCAAAGTGGAAGGTGACACAGAAAGGGGTTTTTCAAGAGAGGCCGTATCCCTCCTTCAAAATTCCGAAGCTTTGCGAAAAGAGCTAAAGGATGATTATCTTAGCACGGATCATGTGCTTCTAGGATTTGTTCGATCGGGAATTTCCCCGCTACGAGAGGAATTTCAAAAACTCGGATTGGACTATGCAAAATTATTGAAAGTCGTTTTAGACGTAAGAAAAGGACAACCTATTATGGACGATTCACCGGAAAACAAGGTAGATGCTCTTAAAAAATACGCGAAAAATTTGAATGAGCTCGCAAAGAAAGGAAAATTAGATCCGGTTATCGGAAGAGACGAGGAAATTCGTCGTACAATCCAAGTTTTGACAAGAAGAACCAAAAACAACCCTGTTCTTATCGGTGAGCCAGGCGTGGGTAAGACTGCAATCGTAGAAGGGTTGGCGAACAAAATCATTCAGGGAGAAGTTCCGGAAGGAATCAAGAATAAGATTATCTATGCTCTGGATTTGGGGGCTATGATCGCCGGTGCGAAATATAGGGGAGAATTCGAAGAAAGACTCAAGGCTACGTTGGATGAAGTCAAGCAGAGCGAAGGAAATATCATTCTCTTCATAGACGAGATTCATACTCTCGTCGGAGCCGGGGCTACCGAGGGAGCGATGGACGCTTCGAATATGCTAAAGCCTATGTTGGCTCGAGGAGAACTACGCTGTATCGGCGCGACGACACTCAAGGAGTATCAGAAATACATCGAGAAGGATGCCGCATTAGAGAGAAGATTCCAACCGGTTCTCGTTAAAGAACCGAGCGTAGAGGAAACGGTAACGATTCTGAGGGGATTAAAGGACCGATACGAGTTGCATCACGGAATTAAGATTTTGGATTCCGCGCTTGTTGCCGCCGCGACTCTTTCCAATCGCTATATCGCCGATCGCTTCTTACCGGATAAAGCCGTCGATTTGATAGACGAGGCTAGTTCTAAAATGCGGATCGAAATGGATTCTATGCCGGAGGAATTGGACCGTCTCAGTAAAAAGATCCAGTCCTTTAAAATCGAAAGAGAAGCGCTAAAAAGGGAAACGGATCCTGCTTCCAAGCAACGCACCGAAATATTGGTAAAGGAATTGGCTGAGCAAGAGGAAACCTTCAGGACTCTAAAGGCAAGATGGGATTTGGAAAAATCCAAGATAGCAAAAATTAAGGAAATTAAGGAACAGATCGATCGATTTAAGGTCTTGGAAGCGGAAGCCGAACGACGCGGAGAAATCAACCGTGTAGCCGAGATTCGTTACGGTAAATTAGTCGAGCTCGACAAACAAATGGAAAAGGCCAACGAGGAGCTTAAAAAGATCGCAGGGGCTAGCCGTCTCTTGAAAGAGGAAGTGGACGAGGAGGATATCGCGAATATAGTCTCTCGCTGGACGGGCATTCCGGTTTCCAAGATGCTTCAAGGTGAAAAGGCGAAGCTTCTAGATATGGAGGAATCTCTAAAGGCAAAAGTTATCGGCCAAGATCATGCCTTGTCTTTATTATCCGAAGCGATTCGAAGATCAAGGGCGGGGATGGCGGATCCGCATAGACCGATCGGCACATTTCTTTTTCTCGGTCCGACCGGTGTGGGTAAAACGGAAACGGCAAAGGCTCTTTCGGAATTCCTCTTTAACGATCCGAATGCGATGCTCCGGATCGATATGAGCGAATATATGGAAGCGCATTCCGTATCGCGATTGATAGGTGCTCCTCCCGGTTATATAGGACACGACGAAGGCGGGCAACTCACCGAAGCCGTAAGAAGAAGACCTTATTCGGTCATACTATTTGATGAAGTGGAAAAAGCTCATCCTGAAGTCTTCAATGTCTTCCTGCAGATTCTGGACGAAGGTAGATTGACGGATAGTAAAGGGAGGAGCGTGGATTTCAAGAATACGGTGATTATTCTTACTTCGAATATAGGATCCGATATATTAGGTTCACTCGAATACAGCGCGGAAGAAAAGGAAAGGTTGGTCGAACAACGACTTAAGAAACAGTTCAAACCCGAATTCCTAAATCGTTTGGACGAAGTGATATTGTTTAAGTCCGTGGATGAAGCGATGCTTTCCAAAATCTCCGAACTGCAATTGCAGATCATGTCAAAGAAAGCCAAGGAGAACGGTTTGGATGTCAGCTTCAGTCCTGCTCTGAAGCAATACGTCACCAAAGCGGGTTTCGATCCGGAATATGGAGCAAGGCCTCTCAAGCGGTTAATCCAAAGAGAAGTCGGGAATGCACTCAGCTCCTATATATTAAAAGGGGAGTTTCAGCAAGGGCAGAAAGTGAACGTAGACTATCAGGGCGGCCGGGTAGAAATTAAAAAAGGCTGACTCGATTCCTAAGACTTTACGCTCTTCAAATAAAAACCCCGGTCTTAAGAGCCGGGGTTCATTGGGGACACAAATATCCGAGGGAGAAAAAGGTTAGAATGAACGGGAGGCAACTTTAGCCTCCCGTTTTTAAATTAGAATTCTACTTTCAGTAAAAACAATTCTTCTTTTTTCATTTTTAGGACCTTAGAGGCCATATTCTTAAATTCTTCTGGCGGTTCCAGGAGACCCAATTCTACTTTGGATAGAAATGGAGTGGAAACCTTCAATTTCTTTGCCATGTCATATTGTTTAATTCCCAACTCTCTACGTTTTGCCCAGAGTTTGTTGGTGAGGCCTTGGCTGAATTCGGGATAAACATCTTCGACCGGACGGTCGTTGAATAATTTATCAAGAGTGGTTTTCAAATATTTCGCACAAGCTTGTCTGAATTTCTCAGTAGGAGCCTGGCTTCCTGTTTCGATCTTGGAGAGGTAGCTAGGGGAAACACCCAAAGCCCTTGCCATATCGTATTGTTTGACACCCCGTTTTTTTCGGAGCATGTAGATGTGGTTATTCATTCTATCCCCTCTTTTTTACCGTTCTATTCATGCGTCATATAGGCTCAAGAATAAATTTCCATTACTTCCTGTTTAACTAGTTGGGCTACAATTTTTTTCCTATTTCATAGAATTCACGATAAAAAAAGTAACACTAAGATGAATGTCGATCTTTTGAAGGAAAATTGTGCCATTTAAACAGGTTTCATTTTATTTCAGTGGGAAAGCTACGTTAAACGTAGTCCAAAAATAGAGTGTTATATCTAAGGGATAACTTAAATCAGACTTTAGTCTATGACCCGTTCTAGGGAAAGAATCGAAAACCTAAAATGGAATAAAAAAGCCTCGGTCTGAAATAACCGAGGCTAGCAGCTTACAAAAGTTTTTAGGATGTATTTAAATCTTTCCGGGCTTAAGCTGTTCGGTCGCAACCGTTAACTGATACTCGGATTTTAATTTACCAATAAACTCTTGAGCAAGGCTTTGTTTTTTGGAATCCAATAGCTCTTGGCGAATCTTGTCTCTTACATCCGCAAAAGGAAGCGGTATGCGTTCTTGTTGCTTCGTCGGATTCGGCTTTGAATAAGAGAACATTTTCCCCGCTTCGTAAGTTGTTCTAATTTCCGCTTCGGTAACGTCTATCTTTGGCGGAAACACTTTCTTCATCAAAAGCGGTAATACTAAGAATCTCCTTTGAATCGGGAATAACTCTCTATATTCCTCGGAGTTCCGAATTCGCTTAATAGCCTCGGAGCGTTCTCCGATTTTTAACGGTAGATATCGGGAAGAATAGAAATTAATCACCATCGATTTTTCGTCTTTCGCAGGGGTCGCATCCGTACCGCTAATCGCGGCGAAATCTTTGAATTTTTCCAATACTTCCTTATAACGAACGACTTCTCCGGTTTTTTTATCCGTTAAGAGAACTGTTTCGGGAGTGATCGCTCCGATATTCGCCTGGGAAATTTGCGCGGGTTCCCAACCGGACTCGGTCATAACTTGGTCGATGCTCTTCTTCCAAGCTTCGGCCAGAAATTTATTTTTATAGTAATCCGCGTATTGTCCCGCGATTTCTTCCACTCGCAATTCGGAATAGAATTTCGAATTTTTCTTATCGTCTTCGCTTAAGTTATCTTTCTTCAGATAATCTTTAGCCGCGTCCCTTTGTTTACCTAATTCATTTTTAAAAAGTTTCTCTAGTCTAGCTAAATAGATGTTTTCAAGTCTTTCGGAACGTAGGATGTAAATTTTACCTGCGCTTTCCTCTAAAATCCATTGCCCTTTATTTTCGGCGGCTTTAGAAAGGATTGCGGAGAGAGGGTCGTTACCGCAATCCAAGCAGGCCGGTTCTAACACTCCGCTTACGGACTTTCTTTGAGGTTCTTCGGTATGCTCCGATACGAATTGAGCGATCTCTTTTTTGGATGAAAGTTTCTTCAGTTGCTCAAGATAATCATCCGCTTTTTGCTTTAAGGTCTTTCCCGTGGTCGGGTCCGGAGCAGCCACTAGTAAAACCCGAATGAAGGCCATTCTTACTTTACCTTCTTTCGTAATTTGATCCTCGAATTTCTTACGATAGAGAGAAAATGCAAATTGGGGTTCGGAATATTTAAGGAATCTTTCCATGTCCCCTTCCGAGACTAATGAATGATCTTTATTATATAGCTCCGCGATTTTCAAAAGACTGAGTTCTTCTAAAACCTTATTTTGGTTTTCGACGGAAGCTGTCGTTTCATCCACCTTCCTGCCTTTTAAGCTATAAAAATAATGGAGTCTTAATTCTTTTCTAGTTAGGGTTCCGCCTTTGAAAGAGGCGAGTACGTCGGAATCCAATTTGCAATCGGCAAACAGGAAGCCCAAGAGTGAGAGTACTATGATTTTTTTACTCATGTTTCTTTTCTATTACCTGGTTTTACGGAGTTTAGGGAGGATCAGTATTTGTGAATGGTCTTTCGGGCAGGTTGTGAGCGCTTTCCTTGGATTTCAACGGATATTTCCCGAGTGAGTCGTTTTTCGTTATCCTGATACAAACCTTCCGCCGCTCTTGCACCGGAAGGAGGCGACGGAGAATTCCAATCGCTCGGAGTTTCCTTAGTCGATAATGAAAGCATTTCATCTCTTTGAGCCGTTAATTTTTGCATTTCGGCGCCGATCGAGTCTCGAAGTGATTCGGAATAATCTCGGTCTGCAGCGATTCGATCCCTAATCTTTCCCAATTCGGTAAGATCTCGTTCGATCTCCTCGGTTTTTCGTAGAAGGTGAGCAACTTTAATCTTCATAAGAATGCCTGCCATTTAAGGAGGAACCACCCATTTCGGAGTCTGGTTCCTGGGTCTCTTCTTGCAAGTACGAAAAGAAGAGACCCACTGTATAACCTGGAAATTCCGGTCCGGGTCGGGAGGCCGCTACAAGTAAAAAAGAAAGTAAGAAAATGATTTTTTCGGACCCTTCGCCTTCCTTACCGTAAAAAAGAAGAATTCCAATCGCCGAACATAGTAGGATCGCTTTTGAAAATGATGGCTCCGACGGTTGAGTAGGATCGGAGACTAGGAATCCGATTGTGGTCGCTGCAAGTAATAGTGAGAGTAAGGCGGTTCGAAGTTTTTTTCCAAGAATTCCGCGTAGAAATAAAACCGCCATTCCAGGTGCGAGAAAGGTGGAATATTCCTCCTTAGAGTAAGAAAATATAATCCCGGAGGCGAATAAGAGTGAAAAAACCCCCTCCCGAAATATCGAAATGGAACGACCCCGAAACCAGGAAATATCCCGGCAGGAAATGATACCGGCTAAACTGAGGCAGATTAGATCAAGGATATCCTCGGGTGAGGAACCGTCCCAGAGCGATGTAAGAAATAGAGCGAGAGGGAATAGTAATACAGGCGGATTTAGACGTTTGCTTCCGGACCGAACAAGCACCGAGCTACTCAGGGCTACTCCAAGGACTAATACGCCGGAAAAGGGAAAATTGTACGATTTGAAAAAGAGGAAGGCGGAAGTGAATACCAGAAAAACCATTTGTATCTTTTCGGAAAATTCCGTATCCTGACCAATCGAGGAAGCTATGATCCTGAACGAGATTCTAATCTCGACGGAAAAGATAGACAGCGTTCAAGTTCTGAAATTGCAGGGTTCTATCAACTCCTTTACGGAGAAAAAATTTAGGGACGTACTTTCTGTCGCCGTTCGTCAAGGTCCCGTAATTATGGATCTGGAAGATGTGCACCTTATCTCTTCTACCGGTGTTCAGGCCTTAAAGGAAGTGAGTCAGGTGAGCTTCGGGAATAAAAATAAGCTAGTCTTAGTAAATATCTCGAAGGCCATTACCAACGTATTCAAGATGGCCGGTTTAAACGGTTTTTTTCTGATCGCCGGAGACGAGGAAGCGGCTTTAAAGATCGCTTCTAAAAGATGAATTAGGATTTAGAAAATTGGAAATGACAAACCCCGCTCCCTTTAATTATTTTCGCAAAGCTTGGCATTTGTTAGGTCTTTTGATACCGGTCTGCTATTATTTCGACGTCTTCAAAGGCGGTTTCGGGCTGGAACACGCTACCTGGGTGATTATTACATTCCTCTTATTCTTTTCGCTCGGCTTACTTGTGATCGTGGAATTCTCCCGTTTTAGGGTACAGGCGGTTCAAAATTTATTCGTAAAAGTTGCCGGGCCTTTACTTAAAGAAGAAGAGAAATATAGGATCAACGGAACCTTTCCTTATTTTCTATCCATTACCTTTGTTGTTCTATTTTTTCCTCCGGATATTACGATCTTATCGATGTTGTTCTTAGTGATCGGAGACCCGATGGCGGCTTGGGTAGGAGTTCATTTCGGAAAAAATCGATTCGCGAACGGAAAATCCAAGGAAGGGATCGTTGCATTTATTCTTTCCACATTAATCGTGGGGCTTTGGTTTTTATATGTCATTCAGGGGCAACCGAAAGCGTTAGGAATTTATCAATACGGTTCCGGCGAACTTTCGCAGAATTTAATTTTGATTCTTCCTGCGATCGTTACGGCGGCATTTACGGAGCTCTATAGCGGAACCTACTGGAACGGTTTAATCGACGATAATTTATTGATCCCGGTGGTATCAGCTTTGGTGCTTGGGATCGTCGCCTTTTTAGTGTTAGGTGTGGACAGTTCTCGAATTTTCCTGAATCCTCTGGATATGTTTTATTAAGAAATTCTACTAACTAATTTTTATGGAGTCGTTTTAGGTTCCGGAGGAAGTATGGAATATACGAAATCGATTCTTGTTTTGGTGCTTCCCTTAAACCAGGGCGAAGTCCAGCTAAATTCTAAATCGGTCGGGAATAGGCTAGTTTCATAAGGATAGAGTTTCAATCGGTTTTCTTTTTTTTGCTTAGCCTTGATCATACTCCCCAAATAATTAAAGGACCCGATCCAATCTTCCCCGACTTCGAAGCCCTCCATTTTTCCCCGATCTCCCGCAAATTCGTAGATCGCTACATAGGATTCTCGGATTCCTTTTTGCTCTTCCGGAGTGAATTTTCGATTCATGCGCAGGATGAAACCCGGGGTTTCCCTTGCGTGAAAGTACAGATAGTTTCCCAAATCCTCCCATGTGAGAGGTTTTTTATTATTAGGAATTTTCACCTCGTATTTTCGGTTGAGGGGAGTGGGTTCCTCGCAGTTTCCATAACGAGTAAAATAATCACATAATTCCACTTTCTCCACCCGGAGAGTGGCAGGCTCGCAACTAGCGAGAAAGATAAAAAGAATAAGGAGTTTAGCGTTTTTCCAGGGAAAGTACATATGATTCTCTCAAGTTTGTAAAAAAGTAAATTACTTCGGGGGCTTTAAAAAAGTCCGGAGCCGAAGATTGACATATCCACTTCTGGCTTTGATATGTGTATATGATTTCGGCAAAGGCTCCGTGAAAAAGATAGATTCTATGCAAATCCTCTTCGACGAAGGATAAGACTAGGTTATAAGGCGTCAGGTAGCCGGGGAAAATTCGAAAGGACTCGTCCGTTTTCCTAAGCTGTTCCTGGAATTTAAGACATTCCTTTTGCAAACTGGGTAATTCTTCCCTTGATATGCGACGTTTAAAGGAGAGTATCCTGGTTTGTCGTCCCAGAGGGGAATCTAAGAAGTTTGCGAATTGATGACTCCATTTAGGGAGAGGTTGTGATTCATACAAGGTTTGGGAAAAGATATTTTCCGCTCTTTCCTTCAACTTGTAGTAAACTTCCTGATTCTCGAAAGATACGATTAAGAAAAATGATGCAGGTAAAGGTTTGCGTTGCTTAGTTGCGGGTAGCTTTTGTTTCACGTCTGCTTAGAGTTGTTTTTTCACTCATAAAGGCTTCGGTGCGCCCGTCGAGAATCCCTTGGGATCAGACTATAATTTGGAATCGAAATAATCCAGCAGAATTTTCGTGACCCAATGACCGTCCGGAACGGCCGGGCTGCGATCGGACAAGAATCCGACATGACCCCCTTTTTTAGTGAGCAAAACCTGAAGGTTCGGAAGATTTTCCCATGGAATGGAATCCCATTCGAAAATAGGAACGACAGGATCGTCCTCGGCGTGTACAAGTATTCCGGGATGACGTATCATGCGAATGTAATTCTTGCAAGAATTTATCTTATAATAATCTAATGCACTTCTATATCCGAACGTAGGAGCCGTAATCAAATCATCGAAGTCAAAGAAGGTTTTTACGTTGCCTAGATTGGCTCTTATCTCAGGCGCTAATTCTACGATTCCTTCCTTAATTTTCTTTCTAAAGGCATTTAAGAAATGCTCTCTATAAAAGCGACCTGCCAAGGAATCGATAAAAGCGCAATTTTTTGCCAAATCTAAAGGGGGCGATACTGCGGAAAAGGCCAACGCTTTCCGATCCGATCGTTCTCCGAAAAATTTCAATACTAGATTTGCGGAAAGTGAGAACCCCGATACGAAGACCTTTGCAGAGAGAGAGTCTCTTGCGAAGTCCAGAACGTCCTGTAAATCTTCGGACTGTCCGGCATAATAAGAATATTTTGCATATCCTCTGCCTTTTCCGCAATTTCGTAAATTCATTCTAAGAGTTCCATAACCTCTTTCTAATGCACTTTGAGCTAGTGAAATTAGATACGGGCTTTCCGAATCTCCTTCCATACCATGAACCATAACGATATAAGTTCCATTCCACGGAATAGAATCTCGTTTATAGCTTGCGATCGGAGGATTATGCTCTAACCAAAGAGTGTCTCCTGAATTTCCACTTACCGTAAGAAGAATATCTTCGCAATAATAAGCGGTCCGTAATCGGTTTGAAGGAGGAAAAAAAGTATTATAGATCGTTTGAGCGTGTTTTCCTGAAACGAATCGTTTAGGGCGAAAGGGCAGGTGTTCCATAGCAGAGGCGCCGTGATTTAGATCCCGTTCTCTTGAAAAAATTCCTTCCAATCTTCCAACTGAGCCTTTCCAAGAAGATTTCTTTTTTCCAGAAACTTTCTAAATCGCTTCAAGAAATCCTTAGCCCGACTTTGAACAAGGCTATCATCCGGATGCATATCGGTCAGGAAAAAATGTAGGAATTCATCCAGCTCGAATGACCCGAGATTCTTTAAAGTGATTCGATCTTCTTTTTGGTCTTCGTTCTCTCCGAATAACAATTCGGAAAACTCAAGAAGAAGGGTGCAGAGTTTTTCATCCGCATCCCGACTTCCGCCCTGCTGATTGGACAGGTAGTCCTTGAGGACGTCTTCGATTCTTGGAGCGTCCGACAAAACCTAAAACCTTTAAGAATTCGATTTAGGAAATTCGATTTTCGTAGCGAGTGAATCTACGATGCCGTACCGGATAGCTTCATCGGCGTCCATATAATAATCCCTATCCGTATCTTCTTCGAGCTTAGAAACGGGATGCCCGCAGGCTTCGGCAAGAATTTGGTTTAGTCTGGCTCGCGTTTTTAGAATTTCTTCAGCTTGAATTTTTAGATCGCTTGCAGGCGCGACGATTTGTCCTCCGATCGACGGTTGGTGGATCATCACTTTTCCGTTCGGCCAAATAGACCTTTTCCCTTTTACTCCTGCTGCGAGAAGTACGGATCCCATCGAAGCAGCCAATCCCATACATACGGTATGAACGGGCGAGGTTATCATTTTCATCGTATCGTAAATGGTAAGTCCGGAAGTTACGACGCCTCCGGGGCTATTTATATAAAACGTGATCTCTTTGCCTGGATCCGCCATTTCTAGAAAAAGTAGTTTCCCTACAATATCTTTGGCTGACTCATCAGTAACAGCTCCCCATAAGAATATTTTCCTATGGTCAATTAGCTTCTTGGAAATTTTACTACCGGTAAGTTCTTCGAAGACTTCGGCGATTTTCTCGTTTTCGGACATTCTGGCTCCCTTAAGCACTTCGTTGTTCCAGTTTCTTCCTCCTCAATTTCCTGAAAACACCAATAAATACGAACGCAACAAACGAGACGTAAAAAAAGCGAATCAGTTGAATTGGGGGAACGGGTAGGTCTTTCCCCGCACGCAGTGCAATCAGCCGGGAGGCGAGCACCGGTCGGTTTTCCGTCCTGGGTTCGGGCTCTTTAAATTTAATTATATGTGCATTTTCCGATAAAAGATAGTATTTTCTCGCTTCGCGCTCTAATGCTACCTTATCATCTCGCAAGAGTTTTTGACGCTCTTCCAATTGTCGATTTTCATATTCCAGCCTTTCCACATCCAGTTTTAGATTGGAAAGGCTGGCTTCTAAGGTGGACCTTACGACCAGGCCGGATTCACCCAAGACTGTAAAATAAAAAAGTCCGGAGAGAAATACCAGGAGAAAGAATAGCCTGTTCGCTAGTTCCGAGCCCATCTTATTCTATAAGTTATAAAAGGTCTCCTTTCCTTTATAGATTGCCGAGTTTCCTAGTTCCTCTTCGATTCGAAGAAGTTCATTGTATTTGGCAATTCTGTCCGTTCGAGATAGCGAGCCGGTTTTAATTTGGCCCGCGTTGGTTCCCACAGCGATATGCGAAATCGTCACGTCTTCCGTTTCACCGGACCTATGACTGATTACATTGGTATATTTTGCTTTCTTTGCCATATCGATGGATGCTAATGTTTCAGAAAGCGATCCGATTTGATTGACTTTGATCAATATTGAATTTCCGATCTCGGATGAAATCCCTTTAGATAGTTTCTCTATGTTCGTCACAAAGAGATCGTCTCCTACGAGCTGGATTTTCTTTCCTAGTTTTTGGCTCAGAATTTTCCATCCATCCCAATCGTTTTCGTCCAAACCGTCCTCAATAGTAATGATCGGATACTTGGAGACTAGATCTGAGTAGTATTCCACCATTTCGACGCTGGTGAGCTCTTTATTTCCTTCTCCGCCCAGGACATACTTCTTTTTGGATTTATCGTAAAACTCCGAAGATGCGGCGTCCAGTCCAAGCAAGACATCCTTTTGGGGTTTATATCCCGCTTTTTCAATCGCTTCCAGGATGACTTCCAGTCCTTCCACATTGCTGGCCAAATCCGGAGCGAATCCACCCTCATCCCCCACGGAAGTATTGAGTTTTTTTGACTTTAGGACGGATTTAAGAGTGTGGAAGACTTCCGCTCCGACTCGTAAGGCTTCTCGAAAACTATGAACTCCGACCGGAAGAATCATGAATTCCTGAAAATCCACGTTATTGTCTGCGTGAGCTCCTCCGTTAAGAATATTCATCATAGGGACGGGGAGTTCCTTGGCAAAATTGCCGCCGATATACCGGTATAAAGGAAGCTTTGTATGAGCCGCCGAGGCTTTAGCAACTGCGAGGGAAGTTCCTAAAATGGCGTTGGCTCCCAATTTACCTTTATTCTTCGTCCCATCTTTTTCGAGCATGAGTGCATCGATTCTGTTTTGATCCAATGCATCTTCACCAATCAATAATTCTTTAATTTTTAGATTTACGTGTTCGACGGCTTTGAGAACGCCTTTTCCGGCATAACGGGATTTATCCCCGTCTCTCAATTCCACTGCTTCATATTCGCCAGTCGAGGCCCCGGACGGAACGGCTGCTCGTCCGAAAGATCCGTCTTCAAGTTTTACATCCACTTCGACTGTGGGGTTTCCGCGAGAATCCATAATTTCTCGGGCTCGTATCCCGGAGATTTTGGAAGATTTAAGCATGGTAGTTCCTGTAATATTTTTTCCCGAAGGATTTTTTCAGAGATTGTTGGCTTTAAGCAAAATAAATCAAGCGGGAAACGGGGAAAAAGGGTTGCCCAACCCCTTGGAAACAATAGAAACGCTTCCATGAAATCTACGGAGAAACATGCATTTTTCTTTCATTCGAGTTATTTGGTACTATGTATCATTACGCTTTTACTCCCCATTCCCGCCTCTATAGGATGGAGATTATTTTTTTTGGTGGTAGCTTACACGATCGGATTACCGGTCGCAGCTCAAATTTGGGAACATGATCGATGGTTGGACATTTTTCGATTCGTCTTTCCTTTAAGTATTTTGCAAGTGTTTCCCGACTGGTTCCTTTCTAGGGTGTTAGGCGTTCTTGTGTTCCCGGAAGACGGGTTCTATAAGATAGGAACTGTTCCGGCCTACATGGCGGGACTTTGGACGATCCCGTTATTTCTATCCACCTTCGCGGCCGTCCGATTTTCCAAGCGCAAGCCTTCCGCTAATCCGATTACGAAATACTGCGTGGCAGGTGGGGTCGCGTTTGCGATTTTTGCTTTCTCGGAAGAGTTTGCTAGAACGATTCCAATTTGGTACGCCCAAAACGTTTCGATGATCGGCCATACCGCCGTGTATGTGTTGCTTCCCGAATTGATATTAGGGGTGTTCACTGCGTTTGCATATTTTCATACCGAGGGAAAACCTTTGCGTTCCAAACTTCTTTGGACAATTCCCACCATGCTCGTTTATTTGGGGGCGCTATCGTGGTTCTATCTTCTTTTGGAAGGAGTCTGGCGATCGTAAATGTACCGGTTCCCCTTTTGAATAAAAGTCGATTTTAGAAAACAAAAAATAATTCTATTCCTCGGATCAATTCTGACAGATTGTAGTTGATCGTTTTCTTAAGTGATGGAGTGGAAAATGGACGCACGAATAATCACAGGAGCTGCGGAAATAAAGGACCTGCTCGAGGATCGAAATCGATCGGTTTTGCGGTTACCCGATTATTTTACGGATTCGTCTTTAAGCGTAGAACCGAACATTTCCTACACGCTGGAAAAAGCGTTTACCTTAGAAGGGAAGGCTACCTTTGAAAATAAGAATAGCCTTGTAAAAGTTTCCCCCGCTGCGGGTAAGCGATCCTCCTTTTCATTTAACGGAAAAAAATTTCCCTTAAATGCCGCCGATTGTGTAAAAGGAAATCATAATATACAATTGGGCGAGGTTAAAATTATCGAACATCCTCTTGCTTGGATGTTAGCGTTCGGCGTATATGTCGATATCGAAACCGCAGAATCAAGTCTGCCTACATTCGATTTTTGCGATCGACCTTATCTGGACGGATTGATCGGAAACCTTCAAGCTATTGCACCACGTAAATCGATATCCGTTTCTAAGCCTTTCGGGCTCGTCTGGGAAAAGGGATATTGTATGGTAGAGCCGCCCGAAAATTCAAAAGAATCCGAGCAATTAATTATAGATCATCAAGTTTCTTACCTCGGCACTTCCATCGGGAAGGCTAGGATAAAAACGGTTTTTGAACCGAATTCATTCGCTTATTATTGTGATGCCAGGACTACTGCATTCAGAACTAAATCGGAAGCCGAAAAATTCTATCAGGTCGGTTTAGCAGGAGGATTAAAAGACTATCCGTTTACTCTTGAAAACGTGTTGTTATTGGACGAAGAACGGATATATAATAGTCGAGAGAAATTTAAGGATCGGAATTCAGGATTCGATTTTGAATTTTTATGTCATGAAATTATCGATATTTCTTCCTGGTTAAGATTTGTGGAAGAAGAGTACGAGGGAAGATTCGTAGGAAAAATGACTACCTTCTTATTTGATCATCATAAACAAATCGATATAGCTCAAAGCGTCTGCGACCCTTCCGTTTTAGAAAAACATGGGGTATCGATCCTTCGTTAAGGTCGCTTTTTAAAGTTAGCTTTCCTATTGAGCTAAGAAAGCAAAATCGAATTTCAAAATAGATAAATGCACTTAAATCGGAATCTGTCTACGTTTTCTAGACCTAATTGTATCAATCGGAATGCAAATTCCAGGAGATTCGCACCCCCAAGTGGTTTTCAAACCTGTTGAGTAAAAATACTTGTAATTAAAATATAAAATCTTCATAAGTGAGAAAATTCTAAATTGGATGAATTCTAAATGAAAAGAATTGTAATTTCTTCAGCGATTGTTTTGGCTTTTGCTTTCGCTAATTGCGCGGTTTTGGATCCGACAGGGTTCACCTATGATCGAATTAAAGGCGATAAAGCCGCAAGTAAAATTACGGACGCAGCAATCACGACGGATTTGGTAAATTCGACGATTCTAAACGGAAAAGCCTCCGTTTCGATTTTATCCATACTCGCAAGCGATATAGCCGGCATTGATCCGACTAAATACTACAAAGAATCGGTCGTCAATCAATGTGTGACGGATATCAAGGGAGTAAAAGGTTATTTGATTGGATCGACGCTAACGGTTATTTCCTCTTGTAAGGGAATTACTGCGGACGGGCTCATCTACTAAGTCGAATCGCGGGAAGAAACTTTTCTCTTCCCGCTTTTTAGCTGGAATCCTTTTGTTTCTTTAAAAGGCAAAGGCAGTTTTCATAGGAGGCACTGTCAGGTAGTCTCCGATCTCCAAATCATCCCTCATTCCTGAGTTGGCGCAGAAAAGGCTTTTCAGGGGAAGAATTCCCTCGAATTTTGTTTCTAAGCATGTCCGACCGGCAAAAATACATCAGAAACTTCTCCATCATTGCTCATATCGATCATGGCAAATCGACGTTAGCGGACCGACTTTTGGAAATCGGCCGGGTCACGGACGATCGGACGAAAAAAGATCAAATCTTGGACTCGATGGATATCGAGAGGGAGAGGGGAATCACCATAAAGGCAAATAATGCTACGTTCGATTACCTGGCGGATGACGGTCATACGTACACGATGAACTTGATAGATACACCCGGCCACGTTGATTTTACGTACGAGGTATCTCGCTCTTTAAAAGCATGTGAGGGAGTTCTTTTGATCGTGGATGCAAGCCAAGGGGTGGAGGCGCAGACTTTGGCAAATCTATATCTTGCTATGGAGCAGGATCTCGCAATTATTCCAGTGATGAACAAGGTCGACTTACCGGCAGCCGACGTAGAGAGGACTAAACTTCAAATCGAGGATAGTCTCGGTCTGGATGCGGAAAAGGCCGTAGCAATCTCCGCAAAAACCGGTTTGAATGTGAAGGCGGTGCTTGAGGAAATTACTCGTCAAATTCCTGCCCCGAAAGGCAACATCAACGCGCCTTTGAAAGCTTTAATCTACGATTCTTATTTTGATCCCTATATGGGGGTAGTTATCAAAATTCGGGTGTTCGACGGAAGCGTTAAAAAGGGAGATCGGATTCTTTTAATGAGTAATCAGAAAGATTTTACGGTCAACGAGGTAGGTATTAAAGGAATCGGATTGATGCCTAAAGACTCGCTATCTGTGGGAGAAGTCGGATATATTATCGCGGGCATCAAAAAAGTTTCCGATGCAAGGTCGGGTGACACCGTAACTTTACAGTCGAACCCGACTGCGGAGCCGGTCCCGGGTTATAAGGATGCTAAGCCGATGGTCTTTGCCGGACTTTTCCCGATCGCCGGCGAACAGTTCGAAGAACTGGTGGACGCAATCGAAAAAATGAAGCTAAACGATGCGGCTCTAGTGTACGAAAAAGAAAGTTCCGCAGCTTTAGGATTCGGGTTTAGGGTAGGTTATCTCGGCTTGTTGCACATGGAAATTGTGCAGGAGAGGTTGGAGAGGGAATTCAACTTAGACCTCATCACGACGGCGCCTTCCGTAAAATATACGATCAAAACTAGGAATGGTGAAGTCTTCGATATCGATAACCCTTCCAAATTCCCGGACCCGGTTTTTATAGAAACCACCGAAGAACCGTTCGTGAAGGCGTCGATAATCACTCCGATCGAATATGTGGGAAATATCATGTCGCTCGCGATGGATAAACGCGGAATTCAATTGGATACTGTTTATCTTACGCAAGAAAAAGTGCAGCTTACCTACGAGCTCCCGCTTGCCGAACTAATTTTCGAATTTTATGATAAGCTTAAATCTTTGACCCGCGGATATGCATCTCTTGATTACGAGCCCTGCGGGTATAGAGCGTCTCAATTGGTTAAGATGGATATTCTAGTAAACGGGGAACCGGTGGATGCGCTCTCGATGATCGTACACCGAAGTAAAGCGGAGCAACGAGGAAGAGAAATTATCGAAAAGTTAAAGGAATTAATCCCGCGACACCAATTCATGATTCCTATCCAAGCCTCGGTCGGGGGGAAAATTCTGGCGAGAGAAAGTATTTCCGCTCTCAGGAAAAATGTTACCGCTAAGTGTTATGGCGGGGACATTACCCGTAAAAAGAAACTTCTTGAAAAGCAGAAAGAAGGAAAAAAACGGATGAAGCAAATAGGAAATGTTGAAATTCCTCAAGAAGCCTTCTTGGCGGTCCTGAAAACCGGCGATTAATGTTTCTGAAGCTTCCGAAGCGATTCTACGGAGCTAGCCCGGTCCAATTCCTATATAAGATCGATAAGTCTGAAGTTTTTGTAAAACGCGAGGATCGACTTTTCTTTTCTCAAGGAACTAAAATTCGAAAGCTGCTCGGAATCTACCGGAGGCTTGCTACCTATTTACCGTCCGAAAAAATTCAAAATGTGGTTTTGCAAGGGAATATTCATTCGAACGCGATTTTAGCTGGGATTCTTTTTTTTCGATGGTTAGGCACTCCTACGAAAATTATCGGCTATTCCCGAAATCTCCAATTGCGGAGTCCCGCTTCTATTTTGGCCGAACGATTTTCGGAGGTTGTAATTTATCCTACAAGGCGAGAATGGGAACATCGCATACTGGAATTACCCGCAGATGTGAGGGGCGGAACAATGCTTCGCCTCGATCGGATCGATGGGGATGTCGAAGTTCCTACAAACGGAATGCAAATTCTCCTCCCGGAATACTTATTCTGTCAAAATGCATTAAATGGATTGGCTCCCCTATGGGACGAAATTGACCCTAAGGAATTCGATTGCATCGTTCTTGATGTCGGTTCCGGAATTACCTGGCTTTCAGCTCTCGAGTGGAATCGACTCCCGGTTTTTGGAGTCACTTTAGGATTGTCTAAGAGGAAAATGCAAGTTTGGATGGAGTCTCACCGAGCGGGTCTCGATCTGAAACAAATTGCAATCCCTTATGATTCCTTAATCGAACCGAAAGCGGAATTACCGTTCGCTTCCTTTTCCTTCGGAGAAACGGAAAGCTGGCACGATAAAGCGAAACAACTCTGGAAGAAAACAGGAATTTATTTCGAGTCGGTATACGCTTGCAAGACGTTAAGCGTTTTAGAGAGTATGGTTCTCAAAGGGAAGTTGGAAGGTCGAATTTTATATATATACCAAGGCGGTATACTGCAGAATTTTTCTACAGACGCATTATCGGAATAAAACCATATGTTTTAAAATATTATGAAATTCTGATTCATTAACTAAGGGGATCGGCGGATGGATCTCCGCCGATCCCTAAATATTAGGAGAGTATGTATTCTTTGTTAAGTACTCGAATAAAATCCCGTTTAATGTCTTTAGGACAAGCAGCTTCGCATTCATACTGGTTTGTACAATTTCCAAAACCTTCTTTATCCATCGCGGACACCATATTCTTGACCCGTTCTTTCTTTTCTACCCGTCCTTGAGGAAGCAGGGCCAAATGAGCTACCTTGGCAGAAACGAAAAGCATGGCAGACGCGTTCTTACAAGATGCGACACAGGCTCCACATCCGATGCAAGTCGCGGCGTCCATCGCCACATCCGCATGTTTTTTAGCGATCGGAAGAGCATTCGCGTCCGGAGCGCCGCCCGTATTGATACTTACAAATCCGCCTGATTGAATAACTCGATCAAACGCGCTGCGATCCACGATTAAATCTTTTATGACCGGAAATGCTTTCGCTCTCCAAGGTTCTAGATAAATCGTATCCCCGTTCTTAAACGATCTCATATGAAGTTGACAAGTGGTCACGCCCGGTAGGGGACCGTGGGCCACTCCGTCGATCATGATATTACAAGATCCGCAAATTCCTTCGCGGCAATCGTGTTCAAATGCGATCGGCTCTTCGCCTTTCGTAATTAGCTCCTCGTTGACGACGTCTATCATTTCCAAAAAGGACATATCAGGCGAGATATCTTTCGCGGCATAATCCACGATCTTGCCTTTCTCTTGAGAATTTTTCTGTCTCCAGACTTTTAGTTTGAGATCCATTACTTATAGCTCCTCGTTGCGAGTTTAATGTTCTCGAACTCCAGGTGTTCCCTGTGTTCAACCGGTTTGGCTCCAATTCCTTTCCATTCCCACGCAGTGACATGGCAGAATTTTTCGTCGTTTCGTTTGGCTTCGCCATCTTCCATCTGATGCTCGGTTCTAAAGTGTCCGCCGCAAGATTCTTCCCTAGTTAGCGCGTCAAAGCAAAGAAGCTCGGCAAATTCGAGGAAGTCGGCTACACGTCCGGCTTTTTCCAAAGACTGATTCAAATCCGCACCGGATCCAGGTACATTAACGTTCTGCCAGAACTCCTCCCTGATTTGAGGAATTTTCTGCAGAGCTTCTTTCAGACCTTTCTCGTCTCTGGCCATTCCACATTTATCCCAGACAAGTTTGCCTAACTCTCTATGAAATGAATCGACGGTCCGATGTCCTTTAACGGTCAGAAGTTTATTGATTTTGTCCGTACTATCGGTCTCCGCTTTCTTAAACTCCGCATTATCTGCTGACGGAGTTTTACCGAATCCGACTTCCGCAAGATAGTTACCGATCGTATAAGGGAGTACGAAATATCCATCCGCTAAACCCTGCATTAATGCCGAGGCGCCTAATCGGTTGGCTCCGTGATCGGAAAAGTTGGCCTCACCGATAACAAACAAGCCCGGAAGATTGCTCATAAGATTATAATCCACCCAAAGTCCACCCATAGTATAATGGACGGCAGGATAGATTCTCATCGGAACTTTATAAGGATTTTCGCCAGTGATTTGCTCATACATCTGGAAAAGATTTCCGTAACGTTCCGCAATGGTATGTTCACCCAATCGCTGAATCGCGGATGAGAAATCAAGATAAACTCCTTGCCCACCTGGTCCGACTCCGAAGCCTGCGTCGCAAACTTCTTTGGCGGAGCGCGAAGCTATATCCCGAGGACAGAGATTACCGTAACTAGGATATTTTCTTTCGAGATAATAATCGCGTTCACTTTCAGGAATATCTGCGGGATTTCGAGTATCTCCTTTCTTTTTCGGGACCCAAATTCGCCCATCATTTCGAAGCGACTCGGACATTAGAGTAAGTTTGGATTGATGATCGCCGGATACCGGGATGCAAGTGGGGTGGATTTGCGTATAGCACGGATTTGCAAAGAAAGCCCCTTTTTTATGAGCTCTATAGGTTGCCGTAACATTGGAACCTTTTGCATTCGTCGATAAATAGAATACGTTGCCATATCCTCCCGATGCCAACACTACCGCATCGCCTGCATGAGCGGTGATTTTACCCGTAACTAGATCGCGAATGATCACACCTTTCGCATGTCCATTTACTACGACCAAATCGACCATTTCGGTCCGGGGATACATTTTAACGTTTCCTAATCCGATTTGTCGAGAAAGGGATGAATAGGCTCCTAAAAGAAGTTGTTGCCCGGTCTGACCTTTGGCATAGAATGTGCGGGAAACCTGAGCTCCTCCGAAAGAGCGGTTATCTAAATGGCCTCCATATTCTCTTGCGAATGGAACGCCTTGAGCAACGCACTGATCAATAATATTCGCTGAAACCTGAGCTAGGCGATAAACGTTGGCTTCGCGAGCTCTAAAATCTCCGCCTTTAATCGTATCATAAAAGAGTCGGTAAATTGAATCGCCGTCGTTCTGATAATTCTTTGCGGCATTAATTCCACCCTGTGCTGCGATCGAGTGGGCCCGTCGTGGGCTATCTTGAAAGCAGAACGTTTTTACATTATAGCCGAGTTCCGCCAATGTTGCCGAGGCGGAGCCTCCCGCAAGACCTGTTCCGATTACAAGAATCGTATATTTACGTTTATTGGCGGGATTTACCAGCTTGGTATGGGATTTATAATCGTCCCACTTATGCTCCAGAGCACCCGAAGGAATTTTTGAATCTAAGCTCATTCTATTATGCTCCTGGTAACTTAACGTATCCTAAAAGGATCGATAGTGGTATGGAAGAGTTTCCCACAAAAATAAGAAGCGCATATCCGATCGCAAATGCATTGGTCTTCGGCGCCCAAAACGGCGTATTTAAACCGAATGTCTGAAACACGCTGGAAACTCCGTGACGAAGGTGGGAGGCCAATATGAACATCCAAAGAACGTAAGCGGTTGAAACGATCGGATTTTGGAATCCTAAAACGACCATGGAATAAACGTCATGCCGTCCCTGGGGATCTTTTAATGCGAAGTCTTTCGGGTCCGTAATCCCGAACGTAAAATGAGCGAGATGATACAAAATCGCTCCAAAAATTAATAAACCGGTGAGAGCCATCATTCTGGAAGAAAGAGTCGCTTGAATCGTACTTTCTTTTACGTAAGCTACCGGTCTCGCCCGTTTGTTTTCTAGAGAAAGTTTGATTGCATAGAAAACGTGCAATACGAAGGCAATCAAAAGCGTACCTCGAGCGATCCAGAGAAGTCCGCCGAGGTTTTGGAGGAACGCGGCGTAACTATTAATTTTATCCGGTTCCTGGAAAATCTGGAGATTCCCCAGCATGTGCAAAAACACGAAGCCGAAGAAAACGAGTCCGGTAATTCCGACGATAGTTTTTCTACCGATGGAAGACCTAAGGTATCCAGCCTGAAAATCCATTCAAATTCTCCTGTGAGAGTAATGGGAAGAAGTCATCGATTTGTTTTTATGGGGGAGGAGAACTTCGAAAGAACAAATGTTCTCCGATTCGCCCTAATATTTAGAGTAAAAAATATGGTCTATACGGAAAGCATTTTTAAACGAAAGTACAAAAAATGGACATTTGTATCCAAAGTTGCTATAATGAACTTCCATTTTGTGCAACGCGGAAATTTCTAAAAGAAAACTGAATCAGGTGCAATCTCCATGCAAAAAATAGACCCATTTATTTCGCTATATCGTAGAGAGCTTTTTCCTGGTTCTATTAAACCAGCCGGCGAGAATTTAGACTCGGAATCGGAGGCTTTCTATTTCCAATTCAGAGGGTTTCGACTTTCGAGAGTCGGGTTCGGTTGCTATCGAGTAGGATTGGGAAATCCAACGCATAAAAAGGCTCTCATTCTCGCGCTTCGCTCCGGTGTAAATTTGATCGATACCTCTGCTAACTACGGGGATGGCGAGGCAGAAAGTCTAGTCGGAGAAGTGCTTTCGGAAGAATTCGCATTCGGGAATTTGAAACGTGAATCTGTTTGCATCGTTACGAAAGCAGGATATATTCAGGGTCGTAATATGGAAGTCGCTGAACAAAAGGAGGCATCCGGAAATCCATTTCCCGAAACGACATATTATCAACCCGGATGTTTCCATTGTATTTCACCTGAATTCTTAGAAGATCAATTGGATAGATCTAGAAAGAGATTGGGTTTGTATACGATCGATATTTTTCTACTGCATAATCCGGAATATTTTCTGATGGATCGACAGAAGCAAGGAGTTCCTGAAAAGGAAGCAAAGAACGAATATTATAGACGAATTCGAGAAGCGTTTTCCTTTCTGGAGAGAGCGAGAGCGGACGGCAGAATTCTTTATTATGGAATCTCAAGCAATACCTTCCCGGATGCTGAAGATTCTTACACCGGTACTTCTTTGTCGAAGGTACTACAAATTTCCAAGGAGGTCGGCGGAGACGACTCCGGCTTCTCCGTAGCTCAATTTCCGGCAAATTGGTACGAAGATGGTTTTTTGCGGAATCATAATTCGGCGGGAGAAAATCTATTAGCGACTTGTAGGAACTTCGACATCCTCCCGCTAGTCAATCGGCCCTTGAATTCTTTCATTTCTGACAAAGGAATGGTTCGATTGGCTTATCAACCGGGACGGGATCGAGAAGCGCTAATTGCCGCTTTGGAATCGTTATTCAAAGAGTTAAAAACGTACGAGACTCGGATCCAAGATCTTTTAGAAAGTCAAACAGGGTTTCAAAGCTTGAACTCTCAATGGTTCGCTTATCGAGAGAAAATTCAGAATATTGAACAGCTACATCAAATTTTGGGTAGATCCTGGATTCCCGCCGTTCAATCTTCCTTGAAATTTATATCCAATCATTTGGGAAAATCTGAAGCGATTCGCTATACGGATCTGTTAAACAAGACTATCCCGTATTTCGAGGAATGGATTTTACTGCATCAGACCGAAGCCAGGTCTTCTTTGTATGAGGAATTAAAAGGCAGATTTCATTCGGACAGGCACGGTCCTAGCAGCCTTTCTTCTATGATGGTTTTACATTTGTCTCAACTTTTACAAAAGGGAACAGTGCTGATCGGGATGAGAAAAGAGGAATACGTCAAAGATATATTACAACTTAAAGATCAAGTCTGGTCCCCGATTTCAGAGGAGGAATGGGGATACCATGGAATTCGATCCTGAAATTCTGGCAATTTTAGACCGGATTCGCAATGCTTCAGACCTGGAGTCCAGCTTCTCCTTTGCATGGATGGAAGGGAGAAAATTATACTCTTCCGGAAACTATTTCGAGCTGCATGAGGTTTTCGAATTCCAGTGGAAGAAAGAATCCGGAGGAAGGAAACTTCTTTTACACGGTTGGATACAATTGGCGATTTCTCTAAATAAAATATTCATAAAACCGAATATAAGAGGAGCCAGAATGCAGGCTGAAAAATCTAAAGAGAAATTTGATGCTTTATTACGATCCTCGGAGCTTTCGTTGGTAGGTCGTGCTCATACCGTAAAGACGATTCAATTTTTGGAAATCCTACTTACGAAATTCAGCGGAGATTTTGGTTGGGATATTGAACAAATTCGCAAGCTTTCTTTACCTATGATGACCGAAACGGGAGAGGAATGGTTTTCATCTGTATGAGTATTTCTTACTATGACTTTTGAAGGAAATATGGAAACAGCGAACGAAAATATCGGCAAGTTAGAGCGGAATTATTTTGAATCCGGCGGATACAAACTCGCCTATACGAAACGTGATAATAACAAAGGCAAGGCGCTTTTACTTCTTCATGGTTTTATGGATTCGTCGGATACCTTTCTGTTCCAGGAGAATCTTCTTTCCGAAAATTTTGATCTGTATCGATTCGATTATCGCGGTCATGGAGATTCCGAATGGCTCCGTGAAGGTTTCTATCACTTTATGCTGCCCCTCGTCGATACTCAAAGTTTTATCTCCAAACATTTACCGGAAAAATTTCACATCCTCGGTCACTCGATGGGAGGCGGCCTAGGATCCCGTATCGCGGGCATCATCCCGGAAAGAGTGGAATCGTTGGTTTGTCTTGAGGGTTTTAGCTCCCTTCAGAATCCCGAAAAGGAGCGGAAGAGATTTCGATCTTGGCTGGAAACATGGGAGAGTGGGTTAGCCGGTAAAGAAAGAAAGAGGCAAAAAAGTTTTCGAAGCATCGAAGAGGCAGCTCTTCGCTTATCACCAGTTTATCCTAGGTTGCCGAAGGAACGTTTGTTAAAAATAGCGGCATACTTGACAAAACCGGTGGATGACGGTTATATCTGGAAAAGTGATCCCGCGTATAAAAACGGTCCGCCGGTATTCATTAGCCCCCAGTTCACTAGATATCTTTGGGAAACAATTTCTTGTCCCGTTCTTGTCGTCTACGGCAAGGAAACGCATCTGCCCTTGGATGATAGGGAAGAGGTTTTTTCGCATATACGAAATCTAAAATATTTCGAGTTGGAAGACGCCGGGCATAATATGCATCATGACAAGCCTGAGGAGTTAGCGGCGATCTTAACCGATTTTTATCGAAAACTGTGACTATTGCGATATCGAATTACATTCGCGATTGAGAATGAAATTGGAACATGCCTTAAAGAGAGGATGTAAAAACTGAGCGGGGTACAAGTCAGAAACGAACTCGACTAAGGAGAGGATACCGAATTAGCGCATGGGGTTGAAAATCAAAAATTTTTTTTTCAGTCCGAGACATCGTAAATCTCCAATACTTTGACTTTAGGAAGCATGATTCATAGATACGCGTTTTCCCGTCCTGGAAAAAAACCGGAGAGAAAGCGGTTTTTTTAGCCGAAAAACTCCTTTGCTTATCGACAGGCGGCTTTACTCTTGTCAAAAAGTTTTAAAGGCCAGAATGTTTGCAAAAGCCCTCAATACTATCCGTTTCGCGATATTAACCTTCGCTCTGATTTATTCTTCTCATCTTTTCGCAATGCAATCCATTCTTCTAAGAAACGGGAATACGATTAAAGGGGACGTGATCACTCAAAATGAGAAAACGATTCAGGTCCGTGGTCAAGATGGTAAGATAGTAAATGTCTCAAAACGATCCATCTTGAAAGTAATTTATAAAGAAGTAACCAAAGATGAAGAAAAAAAGATCCGACAAGAAGAAGAACGAAAAGTAAAGGAAGAACCTGAGACGGTTAAAGAAGAGCCAATCATTATTATTCCTCCTGTTCCCACTCCCGTTACGCCTAGCAGAAGCAGATGGAGCGTAGTGTGGAGATCCGCAGTATTGCCCGGTTGGGGCCACATTTACGCAGGAAGAAAAACGACCGGAATCGTCTATAGCGGTCTATTAGTATCAAGTTTGGGATATGCCGCAGTGTCTGCGAAGCATGCGCATTCGGCTAAATCCGACTATGATCAAGCGTCTCTTACGTCTACATTGATTTTCGGAAATTCTTCGATTGGCTTAGGAAGCATTTATGTAAGCGGAAAAAAGAGCCAGTATCAACATGATGTTAAGGAATATAATAACTCTCTTGCGATAGTGGGAGCGGTATATTTAGTTCAGCTAGTGCACTCTTATTTTACAGGCGGCTCTTGGGCGAAGGAGGATGTCGTGTTATCTTCAGACGGAACTCCTATTCGAAACGGAATTCAGTGGAACGCAGGTTACGACCGTGGCGCATCGAATTCGAGTACGATTGGTTCGAGTTCGGTCGTCGGGTCGACCGGGAGAGCTTTGTACGGAGAATTCCGCTACTCCGTCTTATTTTGAGCGCGCGATTTGGAGAGTCGTTAATTTATCTTACCCGAATCTATTTTATTCGTCGATAAATCTTATAGTCGATGGGTTTTCGAATCCGATGATCAATCGTTTTAAATTTAAATAGCTTGGCGTTACCTGTATAAGGACGGACAACGTCCGATTTTTAATATTTTCAGAAAAAGAAATATTAGTATAGATTGAAATTATTAAATATATATAAAAATTAATCGAAAAATCGGAAAGCTAAACAAAACGATAGTCCTCGCCATTCATTAAGTACCCCTAACAGTATATGACATAAAAAATTTTTATCGGAAGAAATAAAAAAACTTGTACTTTTATGGTACTCAAATAGGCTACGCTTCAACGTTTTAGCTGAGGAGCAACCATGGAACAGGGAAATAAATTCAGAGATCAACTCGAGAGATATGTTAACTATCGTGGTATCGATATTGTCCTTCATCTGAAAGACGGATCCGTAGTTGAACTCGACCGGAATCGTAGACTTGTTGGCGAAGAGATCGTCTATTTCCCTGATAAACTAAATGCTAGCAAGGTTCCTCTTACGATGATCAGCAAGGCTGATCTATTTGTAGCGTAAAAATCGGATCTGACTCCCGCTATTTTTACGCGTGGAGTCAGAACTCTTATCGTACTTAAAGTTTCTTGTCTCTAAGCTAAATCTCTGATTAGATCCTCGATCTCCTCAATTTTTCCGAAGTCCTTTTCCGAGTAATTCAAATATAGATCGAATTCGGCGTCCGAAATCTTATCACACTTAATTACTTTCATAGGAAGCTCGATATTTCCGGATAAGCTTACCATCCCAATTCGGATAGCAAGATTGGTTCCGGGTTCGACTGGTGAGTCGGACCTGTGAACGAGTCCTACCAGCACATTCTCGGCAATCCTGATTTTAACGTCTTCAATCTCTTGAAAACGGACGTTTAGGGTGGAAGGGATTCTACTGTATTTCATGGCGGTCCTCCCGATGTTGCCTGTAATCGTAGCGGAGGTAGCTTACATCAGGATTAAGAATGCTTTACGATTCGAAGCGAAAACTAAGAATAGGAAAGAATCTTAAGCGTCGTTTTGCCACCTCCGATATTCAATATGCAAGTTACATGCCGAAATGAATTCGATTGATATAAAAGGATGGAAAACTAAAAAGAATCATAAGATTATAATGCGTTGAATTGATAAGAAACATCGATTGCATTCGTTTTAACCGGACAAATTGTCGGAAATCGATCGATTTAACTGAAAACAATGCCGAGACGGTTACTGGGCGCTCAGACAAGCTGTTTAGTTTAGCAGCTAAATGAACTTTTCAACGCTGATTTTATCTAAAGCTAGACGGATCTTCATAAATCTATCCAAGACTTTTAGCGGCATGAGAAGAGAATCCTTCTCCATACTAGAAGAACCACAGCGTATCCCTTATAAACCCGATGCCTAAAACGGGAGGTTTTCTTCGGTTAATACAAAATTCTAGTGCGAATCGATCCAGGATGCTTCTCTATCTTTTCCTTTAACTCGTCACCCACGCTCATATTAATTACCATCGATAAGTAACCGATTTCAGCACTTGTGCCTAAAAGTTGAGAACTGATATTCGCTCCAACTTCCGAAACTAACGCGTTGATATCTTTCAGGAAACCAGGCTGGTTCTTATGAACATTCAAGATTCTATACATTCCGGCTGGGATCGGCGTTAATTCCAATTGAGGGAAGTTCACCGCGAAGGAAGTCGAACCATTGTTCATGAATTTTAACAATTTGCTAGCGACTTCGGATCCGATATTTTTCTGAGCTTCTTCCGTAGAGCCCCCGATATGTGGGGTTAATATTACGTTTTGAAGATTTTGTATCGGAGTGATGAACGGATCGTTATTGGATTCGGGTTCTTCCGGAAATACGTCCACGCCTGCGCCAGCTATTTGCCCCGTCTTGATCGATTCTGCAAGAGCTTCAAGGTCTATGACTTTTCCTCTAGAAAGATTTATGATATAGGCCCCTTTTTTCGTAACCGCAATTTGTTTTTTCCCGTAAAGGTTCATGGTCTCCGGGGTTTCGGGAACGTGGAACGTGACGAAATCCGAAATTTGTAGGAGCTCTTCGTAGGATTGAATCGGAGTGGCGTTTCCCAACGGTAAAACGGTCTGCACATCGTAATAAACCACTTTTAATCCCATGGCTTCGGCTAACACGGAGACCTGACTTCCGATATGACCGTAACCTACAATTCCTAACGTTTTGCCTCTGACTTCGAAGCAATTTTTAGAGATTTTATTCCAGACTCCCGCATGTGTATTGCGAATATGATCGGGGACTCTTCTTGCTAACATCACGATTTCTGCAATGACCAATTCCGCAACGGATCTAGTATTGGAATAGGGTGCATTAAATACCGGGATTCCTTTCCGCTCCGCCTCTGCTAGGTTTACTTGATTCGTTCCGATACAAAAACAGCCGATAGTCATCAAACGCTTAGCTTTTGCCAACACCGGAGCAGTAACGTTCGTCTTGCTACGTATTCCGAGAACATGAATGTTCTCGATTTCCTTCATGAGTTCGTCTTCGCTTAACGCTTGCGGCAGCAATCGGACATTAAAACCGTCTTTTTGAAAGAGGTCGAAGGCGTCCTTGTGTACGTTTTCCAAGAGGAGGACATTGATCTTTTCTTTTGGATAGGAAATCATAGTTATAGAACCATGTAAAGGTCTCCTCGATTCCCTGGAAATCGGATTTTTTACTTCACTTATGAAGAGTGTCGAAGAGGATGGAGTCGAAATCTTAGGAGGGTCCCGCCTTGCAGAAAAAACATTTCCCCAATCTCATATCGTTGTTCCTGCAATTAAGCGTCGCATTAATCGGTATCGGGGGTTGCTCATCTCGTCCTGCAATCGTCGCCGAACCGGTTATCGAGCAGATTTCACTTCGTTCGGGGCCGATTTGTATTTCTTCCTGGTTTTGCTCCAGCGGACGTTCAGGCTCCCTAAATTTTAAAGGAATTCTAAATAATCGAACCGGCGAAAAACCTCTATTTTTGGAATATCACGTCAGTTCTTTCGAAGAGAGTTTTCCGCTCGGAGTTTCCATAAAACTAGATCAAACCTGGCATAATTTGAGAAAGGTTTCCACGGAATATGGTGACACTCTCCGCTTGGTTTCCATGCTCCCGATCGAAGTCGCGGACAAAATTCAGTCTGCAAAGGAAATCGAATTCAGTTTTTCTTCTAGGGAGCATACGACCACTAGGGGTCTTAGTGTAAGCGAAGCGGAAACCTTTAAGAGCTTTTTGAGAGAAACTAGAGCAAGGATAGAGGCCCAGGCCAAGCTTATGATCACAAATTACTAACCGCTAGCCGATTTTATTCGGGTCGCATCAAGGGAAATAGGATCGTATCCCGTATCGAGTGCGAATTTGTAAGTAACATTACTAGGCGATCGATTCCGATTCCGAGCCCACCAGTAGGCGGCATACCGTATTCCAGCGCTCTTATATAATCTTCGTCCATCATAAAGGCTTCGTCGTCGCCGGCTTCCCGTTGTTTAACCTGCTCCTCAAAACGTTCTTTCTGATCGAAAGGATCGTTCAATTCGGAGAAAGCGTTACCTATTTCGCGACCGACAATGTAAGGCTCGAAGCGTTCGACGAAATCGGGATTATCAGGGTGGGATTTTGCCAACGGAGACAGTTCTTTAGGGTAGTCGGTCACGAACACAGGTTGAATTAAATTCGGTTCCGCTTTTTCGGAAAAAACCTCGTCTGCGACTTTCCAGATAGAATGGCATTTAGAAACATCAACCTTAATTGCAGAGGCTTTTTCCTTGGCTTCTTCCAATGTCTTGATTTGTGAAAAATCAAGACCCGAATATTCTTTAATAATGTCCACGTACTTAACTCTCCGCCACGGAGGGGATAAATCCACCTGGTCTTTGCCGTACGGAATTTTTAAGGATCCGCAGATCTTTTGCGTTACATGAGTGATCAATCTTTCGGTAAGATCCAACATTTTTCCCATATCCCCGAACGCCATATAAGCTTCCATCATGGTGAATTCCGGATTATGCTTAGTTGAAATACCTTCGTTTCTAAAATTTCGATTCAATTCAAAAACTCGATCTAATCCTCCGACGATCAGACGTTTTAAATACAGTTCCGGAGCGATTCTTAAAAACAACTGCATGTCCAATGCGTTATGATGGGTAGAGAAGGGGCGAGCAGCAGCGCCTCCCGCGATGGGTTGCATCATCGGAGTTTCGACTTCAAGAAATCCTTCCCCGGTTAAAAATGCCCGAATCTCGGAGACGATTTTGCTTCGAACCACAAAGGTGTCCCGAACGTGATCGTTAACGATCAAATCCACATAACGCATTCTGTATCTTTGTTCTACATCTGAAAAAGCGTCGTAGATGACACCGTCTTTTTCTTTCACTACGGGCAAAGGACGGATGCATTTAGCTAGCAGGATAACGGAAGTTAGGTGTAGAGTGGTTTCTCCTTTTTGAGTCTGAAATAGATAGCCTTCCACTCCGATCAAATCGCCTAGATCCAAACTTTTAAAAAGAGAATAACTTTCCTCGCCTAAATCATCTCGAGTAGCGTAGAGCTGTATCACACCGCCTTTGTCCTTCAAATGAGCAAAGCTGGCTTTTCCCATTACTCGTTTTGAATGCAATCGGCCGCCGAGCTTAAATCTGGCTTCCGGACCCGTCGGATTCTTGGAATAATCCTCGATCAGTTGAGAAGATATAGAATCCGGAAAATAACGTACAGGATAAGGATCTATTCCCTTGGTCTTTAGATCGTTTACTTTTTGAATCCTCTGTTGTATGAGTTCGTTGGTTTCCTTAACTTCTTGCTGGGACATTCTTAGATTCCTAATAATATGAGATAATAATACTTCGCTAAACGACCCAAAATGCTTTCGAGGCTTTTCGGTTTTAAAAACCAATCGGAGGCTGAGAATCCTTCCGGAACTTTAGAAACCGCAAAGTAGATTCCTGCCGGCTCTAAGACGGCGCGATAGAGTCGTAATAATGTTGCAGAATCGTATTCGCGTCCAACTAAAAGAAAATTTTTCCATTGTCGATCCAATGCTATCTTCAATAGAGTTTTTGGAAATTCTTGAGGACCGGCCGAAACGGTATAAACCAATATTTTATTTTCCTCCACTCCTTGCGAAGTCAAAAAGGATTGGAGATTTGGAGCCAGATCCGAACCGATCCCGAGATCCGAATCGTTTCCGGTAGGCGAATATAAAACTAGAATTACAGGAGACAGTCCTTTCTTCCATAGAGCCGCCGCTTGTTTGAATTTATCTTTCCGGCCAGTTTCAATCGCTTCGACTACGATAGCGTCCGACTTTTTTGGGTCGG
Organism: Leptospira broomii serovar Hurstbridge str. 5399; assembly: GCF_000243715.2. NCBI lineage: Bacteria > Pseudomonadati > Spirochaetota > Leptospiria > Leptospirales > Leptospiraceae > Leptospira > Leptospira broomii. Next base: position 354,868 of record NZ_AHMO02000011.1, on the reverse strand, counting down.
CTTTCGAAACGAGTAGAAGCGGAGCGGAGAAAAACAAGATTAAGAATATGAAAAGCAATCCGAATACACCGAAGAAAACCAACTTGGTCTTATTCAAAAATTCTTGTACGGAGAGTGGGCTCGATGACATTGAGTCTTACCGCTGAACGGGCCCAATTTGAGGTTTCAGTTGAATTGGTCCAGAGTTCCCGAGGGGTGTGTTTGCTCGAGAGGGGACTCGAACCCCTACACCTAATCGGCACAAGCACCTCAAGCTTGCGTGTCTACCAATTCCACCACCCGAGCGGGCTGCGATTGACAGAATGTGGGAGAACCTTGCCGTGTCAACGAATTTCATACCAACTGGTATTTCTTCTTTTGCTTCTTGTCTTCCGGATCAAGCACGACTCTTTCAGGATGGAAAACGATATCCCAATATCTGCGTGCGTACGCTACAACACCGATAATTAAAATCGTTACAAGTACATATCCTGAATATTCCGGGTGATGAAATAGATGGTCCTGCGAATAGTCGTCGCCTAATAATGGAAGTGTCATATACCATAGAACTGTAACGGCAACCAAGCCTACACCGAATTTTCCCCACCAATTCGGTCTACCTTGGATTCCTCTTTTTAGATATAAAAATCCTCCCAGCCAAACTCCGAGAACTTCGCGAAATAGATATACGCAGAGAATCCAAAGAGGAAATTGATAGTAGTGTACGATAACGGAAAGACCGCCGACGGTAACGATCTTATCGCATACCGGATCCAGATATCTTCCTAGGATGGATTCTTGTCCGAGTAACCTCGCTAAAAATCCATCTAAATAATCCGTTAGCACTGCGAGGACGCAAGTTCCGATTGCAAGTAACAAGTATTCGCCATGCCTCGGAGCTTCCATGTGTTTACGAGTGAAATGGATGAAAAATGGAAGTAGGAATACTCGGCTTACGGATAAGAAATTCGAGACAGTGAAAATTCGGTCTTCGAGCAAATCCTTTGGTTTTTTTTCTTGTAGCATTATCTTTTTGCCGCACTGAGTGGGTAGTTTCCACCCTTTGGAGAAGAATGAGGAAGGGACTTAAAAATTCATCCCTTTTTCCTATAAACCGGTTGACCCGGAGCCCTCCTGGGAAATCATGTTCTTCATATTAGGAGCTGTAGCTCAGCTGGTTAGAGTGCCTGCCTGTCACGCAGGATGTCGCGGGTTCGAGTCCCGTCAGCTCCGAAAAAATTCCTCACAACTTATTTTTATCAAGGACTCGAACCTCTTCGGTTTTGGTGCTCCTGATTCTCGCTGCAAAGATCTAAGGCTCGTCCAGGATCGTTTTCAATGCACTTGTAAACTCTCTTCAGTTCTCTCCACTTTCATTCTTCGGGAGGACATTTTTGAACTTGTCTCAATTAGGGTGATTTCCAAAAGCCGTGGATGAATCGTATAGTAAAGGTGATCGAGCTGTCTCTGATAGTGAATCGCCGACTTCTTTTCGGGTCGTCTTTTCGCTCTTAGGTTGCTGCGGAAGGAGAGCGGATTGCATAAAGACAATCCGGCTTACCGGATAAATTCTTTCACTGCTTTTACGGTATTCAGAGGGTCTTCTTCCTGGGGAATATGGCCCAACTCGTTAAAGATAACCAGTTTGCTTTTTGCGATGTCCTTATGAAAGCGCTCTGCGTTCGAAGGAGGAATCAATCGATCCAGATTTCCCCATAATATGAGTGTAGGGATATTCAACTCGTGAATTCGGTTTTCCATTTCTCCCATTGGCATCTGTTTAAAACGTTCAGTTAGGGCCTTCCGGTTCCCTTCGCGCAACGCGAGATCATAGTACCGGTCAATTTGCTCTTCAGTCACTTTGGAAGGATTTCCATAAGTATTCTTTACGCTAGATGCAACTATACTTCGTGGTAGGACATTATTGGCAATATTCCGTAGTATAGGTATTTTCGCAATGCGGAACGCTAATGGGACGGAAGTCGATTGATAGTTGTATCCGGAGGAATCCACTAAAATCAATTTTTCAAAACGGATAGGATGAAGAAGGGCTGTATACCAAGCAATGCTTCCGCCTAAGGAATTGCCCACAATAACGGACCGCTTTACTTCCAGTTTATGCAAAAGAGAAATTACAAATTTAGAATATAGATCGAGAGAATACCGATTGTCCGGCGATGGACCTGTCAATCCAAAGCCGGGCAGGTCGAATCGGATGACTCGACGTGAGGATTTGAGTTCTCGGACCCAGCCGTCCCAGGTGTGAAGAGACGAGGCGGTGCCGTGGATCAGTACAATCGGATTACGGTCTTCGCGAGGTCCCTCGTCTCGGACGTGGGCTTGCATTCCCATAACTTCTATAAAGACCGACGGAGTCGGCGCCCATTTTGATTGCAACTCGCTAACGGGTTTATCGGATGCCCAGGTCATCGATACGTAAACGGCAATGACGAAGAAAAGGATCGCAAGGGTCCCCGCTGTAAATTTTACGATTCGCTTTAACATGATAACCTGCTTAGATTAAATCTTCAGTATCTTTTTTGAGTATGATTTCCCCGATTTCTTCCAGATCCCGTAAGAGAGTTAGAATTCTATTTCTTGCATCGGTAATTTCTTTTAGCGTTACTTTTCCACGCAATTCCATATTTTCTAAAATATCATTGGCCCGATTCTTAGACATTGCCTCGAAAAAGTGGGATCGAATTTCGTCGCCGGAACCGCGCAATGCGGTGGCGATCACTTCGTCGTCCCCGAGCCGATTGATCACAAGCCGCATTTCTTTCGAATTCAACAAAAGCACATCTTCGAAAGTGTAAAGCTTTTCCCGAACTTGCGAAGCGAGTTCCGGGGAATGTTCTTCCAAATCCTTGAGTATGGTTTCTTCCAAGGATTTATCCATATGATTTAGGATGCTAGCTAAAGCTTCAGTACCGCCTGCTTCGCTAAATTCGGATTTATCTCTGTGTTCGTATTTTTTCTTTAATACGCGAGCGATTTGTCGGATTGCGTCCGGATGCGTTTTGGTAGTATTAGCTAATTTAAGTGCGACTTTTGATTGCAATTCCTTTGGAAGGAACTTTAAAGTTTCGGCAGCTTTCTTCGGATTTAAAAAAGCCAAAGTGACCGCTATGGTTTGCGGATTCTCGGGAAGAAGTAGTTGCGCCAGGGTTTGGGGCTCGGCATCGTTTAAAAAAGAAAAATCCTCTTCGGTATCTTTTCTATCTAGTTTTCCGAGGATAGTCTCCGACTTTTCTTTCCCGATGGATTTGTATAGCAATTCCCTCGCGGTGTCGATACCGCCTCTGGATTCGCCCGACAATTCTTTTATCGAATCTTGAAAATCAAGTAAGGCTTCCTCTTTTTCCGTCTTGGAAACGGTTCTTATTTTAGCCATTTCCTGGACGATTTCTTCGATTAGGTTTTCTTCCAGTTGAGACAGCGCTTTAGCTGCCGCTTCCTTATCCAGAGAAAGCAATAGCAGCGCTGCTTTGCGTACTTTTTGCGATCTGGAAATGGATTCTTTCTCCGTCAATATTTTGATTCTCCAAAGATCTGAAATCGATCAGACAAGAAGGCGTAACGGATGCTCCAATAAATCACGGAAGACTTCCAACCAGTGAGCGCCGACCGCTCCATCTACGACCCGGTGATCGCAGGAAAGGCAAACTGAAAGTGTTACTCCCGGTACTATCGCTCCGGATTTGATGACCGGTTTCGCTACCGCATTCCCGACCGCTAAGATGGCGGCTTCAGGCTCGTTGATTACTGCTGCAAAACGGTTAATCCCGAACATCCCTAAATTTGAAACGGTAAAGGTCCCGTCCGAATACTCTTCGGGTTTTAGTTTTCGTTCTCTGGCGCGGGACGCAAGTTCTTTTACGTTTCCGCCAATTTCGAGCACCGAGCGTCGATCGGCATTCCTAATATAAGGAGTAATTAGGCCTCCCTCGATCGATACTGCTACGCCTACATCGACTCTACCGTGGCGAAGTATATGATCTTCCCGCCAAGAAGAGTTCACTGCCGGAACCTTTACTAGAGCTAAAGCGGAGGCTTTAATAATAAAGTCGTTTAGGCTTAGTTTGACGTCCTCGCCGGCGGCCTTCAAGTCTGCATTCAGGCTTTCTCTTAGGTTTATTAGTGGTTCGGCATTTAATTCGATATCCAGATAAAAATGCGGTTGATGGGTTTTGGAATGCACCAAACGTGTCGCGATCGTTTTACGCATTCCCGATATCGGTTGTTTTTCTTCAGGGGGGATTGGTCCTGCGAACGATGATCCCGACGGTTGAATGGCTTGGTTTGCCTCAACGTCTCTTTTTATGATTCTGCCGCCGGGACCGGTTCCATTTATTCTGCTTAGATCTAGGCCGGATTCTTTTGCAATCTGTTTGGCAAGGGGAGAGGCTTTGATTCGTCCTTCCTGGGCCGCCATCGTTAAACCGCGAGACGGTTGTACCGGTTTCGGGGTTTCGATTTCAGATTCTATTTCCATAGGGGAAGGCAAAGCTTGAGCGGGAGACGGAACCGCGGCCGGTGGTTTAGGTTGTTCAGGAGTCAATTCTGTAGTCGGCGGGGCCGAGGCGACCCCTACAGGTGTCCGAGCCTTTGCTTCCTCCAATAGCGAACCGATCTCTTCCCCAGCCTTGCCGATGATTGCCACCGGTGATCCTACGGGCAATCTCGCTCCCTCGTTGGCGATAATTTCCAAGAGAACTCCCGAATCAAAAGCTTCCATTTCCATGACCGCTTTATCCGTTTCGACCTCAGCAATTGCCTCGCCGGGTGCGACTGCTTCGCCTTTCTTTTTGAGCCATTTTACGAGAACGCCTTCCGTCATGGTGGGGCTGAGTTGCGTCATTTCAGCTATTTTGGCCATGTTTGATTCCTATTAAAACATTGTTATATTTTAATATTATAATATTAAAAATCATTTAATCATCTCTCTGACTTTGGATATGATCTTGTCTTCACTGGGAAGGGATGCTTTTTCTAGGTTTGCGGCGTAGGGCATCGGCACATCCTCCTGAGTAATTCTTTCGACCGGGGCATCCAAATAATCGAAGGCGTCCTTCTGTATTAGATAAGCGATTTGTGCTCCGAATCCGGCGACGTTCCAGCCTTCCTCCACGACGAGCGCTTTATTCGTTTTACGTACGGACTTGAGTATCGCTTCCTCATCTAAGGGGCGAATGCTTCGTAGATCCAGAACTTCAACGGAAATGCCTTCTCTCGCTAATTTTTCCGCCGCCGGGAGTACGTACATCAGAGCTCTAGACCAGCTGATAATGGTCACTTGCGTGCCTTCTCGCTTTATATCCGCCTTTCCCAACGGAATTGAAAATTCTCCGTCCGGGACTTCTCCTTTGCTGCCGTACAAGACTTCACTTTCTATAAAAATAATCGGATTATTGTCCAGGATGGATGTTTTGAGTAGGCCGTATGCATCGGAGGGAGTGTAGGGGGCGACAACTTTGAGTCCCGGAATATGCGCGTACCAACTTTCGAAGGATTGAGAATGTTGGGCCGCAAGTCGACCTCCCGCACCTCCCGCACCTCGAAAGACTATCGGAATCGGAAACTGACCTGCACTCATATAATTCATTTTCGCGGCCGAGTTGATGATTTGATCGATTGCGACTAACGAAAAGTTCCATGTCATAAATTCTATAATCGGCCTTAGGCCGACCATTGCGGCTCCTATGCCGACTCCGGCGAATCCATTTTCGGAAATCGGAGTATCGATTACTCGTCTCTCTCCGAACTTGGCGAGCATCCCTTGCGAAACTTTATAGGCGCCTTCGTAATGGCCGACTTCCTCTCCCATTAGGAAAATATTCGGATCCTTTTCCATTTCCTCGCTCATAGCTCGATTAAGAGCTTCTCTATAAGTTAAGATAGGCATTAAACGTTCTCCGCGTAAACGTGCTTGTACAGCCAACCGAGCGGAGGCTCCTCGCTTTTTTCCCCAAAAAGCACCGCCTCTTCGACCGTATTATTAATCGAATCGCTAAGTTTATCCAGCTCTTCTTGAGTCCAGCCGCACTGGAGCAATTCTTTCTCGGCTTTGATCAAAGGATCGCCTTGTTTATATTTTTCCAATTCTTCTTTCGTGCGATACTTGGCCGGGTCCGACATGGAATGCCCTCGAAAACGATATGTAGAAATCTCCATTAGAGTCGGTCCTTCTCCGCGTCTTGCTCGGTTGATTGCAACTTGAACGTGATCACGTACCTTTCGAACCTCGTCTCCTTCGATATGATCGCGGGCGATATCGTAGGCAGCGGCCCTTACAGAAACGTCTTTGACCGACAGGGCCCGGTATTCGGGAGTCCCCATCGCATAATGATTATTTTCACAGATCATGACAAGTGGGAGCTTCCAGATCGCCGCTAGGTTCATGCCTTCATGGAAAGAGCCGATATTCGCAGCTCCTTCCCCGAAGAAGCACAAAGTAACCGCACCGTCTTGACGGTATTTCGAAGCGTATGCGATGCCCGCCGCTAGAGAGATATGCCCGCCTACAATACCGTGGCCGCCCATAAAGTTTTTAGATTTATCGAAGAAATGCATGGATCCACCGTTTCCATTAGCAATTCCGGTTCTTTTGCCGAATAATTCGGCCATTAAGGATTTAGGATCCAAGCCTCTCGAGAGCGCATGGCCATGATCTCTATAAGTGGAAACAATATAATCTTTTTGTTCTAGAGCTGCAATTGCCCCGACTCCTACCGCTTCTTGTCCGATATACAAGTGGCAAAAACCGCCGATCTTGCCCATACTATAGGCTTTAGCGGCTGCCTCTTCAAAGCGGCGAATCAAAAGCATTTGGTGGTAGAGTTCATGGAGATCCTGGGTGTCTTTTTTAGTTTTGGGTTGGCTCATGGTTTTGTTTAGACGGAAAGTTTCCTTTCTCTACTGCAATCTCTAACTATGGAAGCGGAAGAGGGAAGAGCAAACTGATTTCCTGCAGTTTGCAAAAAAATTCTTGAACGATCGGAGTAAAAGGTCTCGAGTCCGTTTGAATTTTTCGGCTACTAAAGTTCGCATTCGAAAATTTCATCCGCTTCTCCTTTGATTCCTCCTTGAGAGTCCTTCATACCGATTATTCGAATTAGATTCGCCCTGCTTTCTGATCTATCAAAATGGCGCTGAACATCGGTCTTTTTAGAGGTAGCAAGTTTCTATCGCGATAGGCTTTCGGTAAGAAGGGAGTCCAAAAAATTGTAGTAAGCCGCATTTGTTCAAATTGCGGGCGGGAAAGAATTGATAAGTTGCATATATTCAAATAGCCACGTGTCATTTTCCGGGAAGCGATATCTATAAATCTGTTTCGGAAGTTAGCGATGGAATGACTAATATCTTACCGCTTTTCGATTATCCTTAGAAACGCAAATTTACGACGGAGGATTCGCTCAATTCTCGTCAGTGAAGCAATTATTTCTCGGACTGGAAGGAGTAGGCATCTAGAGAATCTAGAGAGGTGGATGTTTTTCGGAACGAAATATCGATGGTGAGGGGATAGGAATCGGAGAATTCTGGGAACAAATCAAAAAAATACTTAGGGAAATTCGCAAATCGATCGAATGATAAGATATGCCCTAAAAAGGGGAATTTTCTAGAAAAAAATAGAAATTCTCTCGTTTTAAAATCATCAAAAAATAGCAATAATCGCTATAAATCGGCAAATAATTCAGAAAACTTGCCAAAATCCTCCAAATTAATCCAGCAACTACTTCCCACCGAAGATATATCTGAAGGAAACCGTGTTCTTTTAAGCAATTTCAAGATCATCTTCCTTCGTTAAAAGATATAGAACCATAAAGACCAAAACCAAACCAATGCACAGGATCCCGGCACGGACGCCGGGCTCATGATCAGTTTCAAGGAGGAAACTCATGATCATTAACCACAACTTAGCCGCGATAAACTCCCACCGCGTCCTGAAATTCCAGAACAACGAAGTGGCAAAAAATATGGAAGCATTGTCTTCCGGTATGCGGATCAACCGTGCCGGTGACGACGCTTCCGGACTTGCCGTTTCCGAGAAAATGAGAACTCAGGTCAAAGGGCTTCGCCAAGCGGAGAGAAACACCGAGGATGGAATGTCCTTGATCCAAACCACGGAAGGATATCTGCAGGAAACCAATGATATCATTCAACGAGTTCGGGTTCTTGCCATTCAATCTTCCAACGGAATCTATGGCGCTGAAGATCGCCAAATGATCCAAGTAGAAGTTTCTCAGCTCATCGACGAAATCGATCGGATTGCCTCCCAAGCAGAGTTCAACAAAATGGCGCTACTCCAAGGGGATTTTGCCCGCGGATCTAGAAGCGCTTCGATGTGGTTCCACATCGGTCCGAACCAGCACCAAAGGGAGAGAGTCTATATCGCTACGATGACTGCGAAAGCCCTGAATCTGATCAAAGCCGATGGTACGTTACTCACTCTTTCCACTGCGGAACAGTCTAACGACGCTATCGGATTCTTGGATGACGCTCTGTTGAAAATCAACAAGCAAAGAGCGAATCTTGGAGCATACTTCAACCGACTCGAGCACGCTTCGAAAGGTTTGATGGTTGCTTACGAGAACATCCAGGCTTCAGAGTCGCGAATCAGAGACACAGACATGGCGGAAGAAACCGTTGCGTTTACCAAAAACCAAATTTTGGTTCAATCTGGTACTGCAATGTTAGCTCAAGCCAACGTCAGACCCCAGTCCGTCCTTCAATTACTTAGGTAATTAGGACTTTCCGGTGCGGGAGTAGAAATACTCCCGCACCGGGAATCTTTCTCCATCCCGACTAGGAAGCCGCGAATAGCGGCTATCGTCGTCTTGTGATGCGGGAAGAGAAACAGGAACAGGGTTGGTCGTCTTCTACTTTCATCCAATCCTGCTCCGGTTCCTTTTCCTAGGAAGAAATTCCTATGAAAAATGGCCGTGGGTTTTTCGGAACCTAAGCTCGTTATAGCGAGAGATAATCAATTGAACTCCTAGGGAGAAAATGGCCTGTCGGGTGGTCCGACCGGGTCCATCCCGGAGCACCGGACAGACCATTGTCCGACGGAAGATAGGGAGATCTTCCGGCAATCTCTACAAGGAGTGTAGGATGATTATCAATCACAACCTGAGCGCGGTGAATGCTCACCGTTCTCTCAAGTTCAACGAGCAAGCTGTGGATAAAACCATGAAAGCGCTCTCATCCGGTATGAGGATTAACTCAGCCGGTGACGACGCTTCCGGTTTGGCTGTCTCCGAAAAGCTTAGGACCCAGGTAAACGGTCTTAGGCAAGCGGAGAGAAATACGGAAGACGGAATGAGTTTCATACAGACTGCGGAAGGATTTCTTCAGCAGACTTCGGACATCATTCAAAGAATCCGGGTTTTGGCCATCCAAACCGCGAATGGAATCTATAGCCCCGAGGACAGACAATTGGTCCAGGTGGAAGTTTCTGCTCTGGTCGATGAGGTGGATCGAATCGCTTCCCAAGCGGAATTCAATCGATTCAAGCTCTTCGAGGGACAGTTCGCTAGAGGCTCGAAAGTGGCCTCTATGTGGTTCCATATGGGACCGAACCAGAACCAACGGGAGAGGTTTTACATTGGGACGATGACTTCTCGAGCTTTGAAACTTCTGGGAGCGGATGGGAAACCAGTTTCCGTTTCTACTCCTACGAAGTCCAATGATGTGATCGGCTTTGCCGACGCTGCACTCGGGAAGATCATGAAGCAAAGGGCGGATATGGGAGCATATTTTAATAGGCTTGAATATTCCGCGAAAGGGCTCATGGCGGCATACGAGAATATGCAGGCCTCCGAGTCTAGAATTCGGGACGCCGATATGGCGGAGGAAATGGTTGCGCTAACTACAAAACAAATACTCGTGCAGAGTGGTACGGCGATGTTAGCACAAGCCAATATGAAACCGAATTCGGTCCTGAAACTTCTTCAAATGTAGTTTTCCTCGGAACCGGAAATACCACCGGAAGATTTTCTCTTCCGGTGGTTTTTTTTTCGTCAGAATAGGAAGAATCTTTAGAGGCTTGCGGATTTTTTTAGAATTACCTGAAATTGCGTTGTTATAAGTTTTTGGAGAATTACTTTGATGGAATCAATCCGATCCGATGCAACTTTTGATAGTCCGCCATCCTTCAAATCCTGAAAGTTGCATTTCGTTACGAAGAAAATCGCAAAGATTTATAAATTTATAAAGCGAGTCGTTTTACGTCGTAACGGGCGACGTCCGATGAAATAAAAAAGGCACGTAAGATTACGTGCCTTTTCAAATTAGAAACTAGGGATTCGCCTAAATCTTATTTATTGGATTTGAATTCCAAAGTTACTACGCCGCGAGAAGCTGACTTCACAGTAAGGTTTTTAGTAGCTAGGAAAGAGAATCCGCGGTCCTTCTTATATACAAGTTCGTCCATAAATAGGGCGTCCTTGCCTGGATACGTAACTTCCCATTCCGATCCGTTCGTATCTGAAGTTCGAACGTTGACGTCTTTTGCCGCAGTGAATTCAGTTAGATCGTCCTTGAACTTTGTAGATTCATCAGCATTCAATCCGGTGAATTTCAAGATGATCGTATTATTTTCGGTCAGGTTGAACCACTCTTCTTTCAGCTGCTTGTTTACTTTTTTCGCAACGCTTTCCGCCCACTGAGCGATCGCTTTTTCACGAGAAACCTTTTGGGTAATATCCGCTGCTCGGCCGTCTCCGGTTCCGGAATCAACGATTTTACCGTCACCCCAAAGTAGAATTACTTTGTAAGCTCCCGTAGCAGCCGTATTGTATAGAGGACGATCCAGGGATTTTCCACCGATACTCGTTAGGACCGGCTGGTCTTCTGTTTCCACATTTCCGATGATCATGACTTCGGCGCCTGAGGCTTGAGCTTGGGCAACAATCGGAGAACCTGCATCCACAGTCGACGGATCGACTTGAGACTTGTTTACCGTTTTTGCGGCGGTTGCGGCATCGACCACTTTGTTACCTGCTTTCTTCAGGTTTTTAGCGATCTCTGCTTCAGCAATATTATTCGGCGTTAAAGGTGGAACGGCTTGTCCAGCCACTTTCGAAGGAATTACGATGATAACCCGAGGGTTTCCTACATCGGCTAACAGAGAATCGACGGCCGTTGAAATTTTACTTTCTTCGACAGTACATCTAACCGTTAATTTTAAGATTGGTTGTGTATCGATCTTACCTTCCGCTTCATCGACGATATCGTATGATTTTACGAATGCATCGGTTTTGGAAAGTAGACTCGATCCTAGGCTTTCTCCATCGGAAGCTTGACTTTTATTCGTTATCTGTTCTCCGACGATTTTACGTACTGCATTGATCTTTGCATCTTTGAGGGCGCGTTGTTTAGCATTCGCTTTATCGCCGTTATAAATCGGAGCTTCTCCAAGTACGGTTATTTGATCTCCGTTCTTTTCGTAGGGTTCCTTTTTCTTACGACCGGAGGCACTTCCGGTGGCACAGGCGAACGCAAAGGCGAGGATGAGGGTTAGGGCGGAAATCCGCAGGATGGGCAACTTGGCCATATCGCTTCCTTTTTCTCCTTGAAGAATAGAATTCTGTCTATTTAGTGAACAAATAAGGGTTCTTACATGCGGTTAAAAGAAAGAAACAAAAAAATCCTAACTTCCGTCATTTTTTTTCTGACAATATCCTCCGATTCCTGCACCGAGGCTTCTCCTCGCCGCCATATTTCAAATTCTAAAATCATTCCTGCCGAAGTCGCTTTTTACGAAGAGGTCCTTCCTTCGCTTTCCGGTAAAACGGTAATCTTAGTCACGAATCCCTCCGGAATCGGTAGATATCCTGAGAGAATTCTTCGGGAATTTAAGGAAAAGAAAGTTAAGATCAAACATTTGATCGGTCTTGAGCACGGCTTTTTGGGTTTAGAGGAAGATTTTAGTAAATCTCCCGTAACAATGGATGAAACCTTTCAATTACCCATTTATCACATATATAAAGTAAAAAATTCGGAGATCCCTGCTATATTAAAGGGTGCGGATGCGATCGTTTTTGACGTTCTCGATATGGGAATGAGATGCTATACATATCTAAGTGTTTTAAAAAGATTGATGGATAATCTACCGGATCCTCAAAGTACGCGATTTGTCATCTTAGATCATCCGAATCCCGCATTGTATTTGGGAGCTAGAGGCGAAGGTATTCAAAAGAAATTCTTAAACTTTGCGGGCGAGTTTCCTTCCCTGTTTTTTACCGGAATGACGATTGGCGAGGCTGCATCATTCTATAACGGTGAATACCTTTCCGATAAAGTTAAGTTAGAAATCATCTCTCCCAAAAATCTAAAGAGAGGATTTGATTGGGAAAAGGAGGGGATAGCCTGGACGACTCCCTCTCCTAATTTGCCGATGTTGGATTCAGCACGCAATTATCTAGGGTTGGTGTTACTGGAAGGAATCAATGTTTCTGTCGGTAGGGGAACTCAAGCTCCGTTCGTATATTTCGGTGCCCCTTGGATGGTTGAGCCGGACGCTATCCTAAACGAATTAAATGATTCTAGTACGGGGAATTACTACTACCAAAGCGTATATTTCAAACCTACTTTCGGCCCGTTCAAGGGCGAAATTTGTAGAGGGTTGAGACTTACAGTCGTAAATAAAAATTACGATCCGATTCAAATGGCTTACTTCCTCGTTACGACTCTGAAGAAGCACTATAAAGATTTTCGATGGAGACAATATCCGGACGGAACATTCAATATCGATTTTCTATGGGGAACCGAACGGTTTCGTCAATCGATAGATTCTAATTTGAGCTACGAGAACTTTAAACGCTCTTATTCCGAGTCGGAAGATTCCGCCAATCGAATTGTGCGAAAATATCGATTGTACTAATTGTTTTTTAAGATGAACGGCTACATACAGTAAGATGGGAAAATTAAAAAAAACGATACTTGCGGCGATGATCCTATTCTGCTTTCAGCTAAACGCTCAATCGGTGGGGCAATGGAAGGAATATTCTCTTAAACAGGTGTTAGGACGATTGAAGTTCTACGCATTCGCTAAGATTGCCCAAAGCGTAAGAAAAGGGGTTTCCTATTCCATAGAGCGCGAAGTCTTCCAATCTCCTTGTCAGCTGGACTTTCCTAAATTAGCGGAAAATTTCGATTGCGCCTATTTACAAACAGGCACTTTGGACGGTAAGATTCAATCTCCGACGAATCGTTCTCTTCCTTCCGCAGGTTTAACTTCGACATATTCTCCGATTCCGATCAGCGCAATGTGGTACGAAGGTTCAACTCTTGCAGGAAAAGGATCTTTATTTATTCCGAGGAATCAATCCGCTTCCGGCGATTTGAAATTATTTTACCTGGCGGACGGAAAACTCAGTCATTACGCGAGTGGAGATAGGATTGTGGTTTTTGATTGGAAAGGAAACGAACTGAACACTATCCTCGAAGTGAAGGTGGACGACCTGCTTCGTCCTCTTAGTGGGAGAGAATATTTTTTTCAATGAGCCTTTTATCCACAGGCTACCTTCGGATGCTTGACCATGAAGGCTTGGATCCCGTGGAATATCTCTGGGTTGTCGCCACGTATCCCGGCTCCGAATCCGGAAAGCAAATTGCAGATTTCCCTAAGCCGCAATTTCGCATTGCCGACTTGCTAGGAAAAGAAGTTACGTTGCAATTTACCGGCCAGATTCGATGCGTTCATTGCGGTAAGCACACTAAAAAAAGTTTTAATCAAGGAAGTTGCTATTCCTGCTTTCAAACTTTAGCTCAAAACGATCTTTGCATTTTGAGACCTGAAACCTGCCACTTCCACCTAGGAACCTGTCGTGAACCCGACTGGGGAGAGGAATATTGCTTTCAAAAGCATACAGTTTATTTGGCGAATACTAGCGGGCTAAAGATAGGAATTACGAAAGAAAATCCCGTCTCGAATCGATGGGTCGACCAAGGAGCGCAAGAAGCAATTCCTCTTTTGGAAGTGAAATCCCGCCGGGACGCCGGAGTGATAGAAAAGAAATTTTCCTCCATAATCGACGATAAAACGAAATGGCAAGTAATGGTGAGTACGGATTCGGTGCGGGAAGATCTATCAGAAAAAAGGAAAGAACTTTTGTCTCAATTGGAATCTTGGGATCTGGGCGTTTATTACGAAGTTCTCTCTCCGAAATCAAGCACGACGATTCGCTATCCTATTTTGAAGTATCCGACCAAGGCAAAGGCATTTCAACCTGAAAAAGACCCGACTATAAGATCCATGTTATTAGGAATCAAAGGGCAGTATTTATTGTTCGAATCCGGAGTAATCAACTTGCGCGCCTATGCCGGCTACGAGGCGAGTCTATCAGTCGAATCCTAATCGACACGAATTCGAGAATCGGTTTCTCTGGACTAGGTTCCAACTATGAAAATTCGCTCTTCCAAATTTCTACCTATTTTTCTACTCGGTTTTTTTCTCAATTCCTGCGGCTGGATCGTTGAAACCACTTTTCCGGTATCTATAGACGAGTTTCTCGGAAAACAATTTTATGAAGCTGCCGTTTTGGGACAGGACGGAATGAAGGTTTTACATAACGAAAGACTTCGTTCCTATATTCAAGGAATCGCGGATAGAATATTGAAAGCAAAGGAAATACAGTACAAAACCGAATTTCCATACAAGGTAACTATTCTGGACGATGATTCGGTTATCAATGCGGTTTGCGCCCCGGGAGGCTATATTTTCGTCTATACAGGACTTTTGCATTTCGTAAAGGATGAAGCCACGCTTGCAGGAGTGCTCGCGCATGAAATTGCGCACGCGGAAAAGAGACACTCTATGAAGCAATTATCTTCGAGCATCGCTACGTATTTTGCGATTTATTTGGTTCTATCTTATGTACTCGGGCCGGATTTAGCGCAACATGCATCAGGGATGGCTTCGTTATCCTCTAATTTACTTTCACTTGCCAACAGTCGCGGTGCGGAGGAAGAAGCAGACGCATTCGGTTTTCAATATATGCGAGCCACTCCGTATTACCCTGGAGCTTCGGCGAACTTTTTTCGAGATATCAAAGCTTGGAGACAAAGACATTTGGGTGAAAAGGAGGATACGCTTCCTCTAGGTAAGTATTTAAGTACTCACCCGCTTGATGACGAACGAATTGCGGACAGCGAAAAGCGTTTGAAGGATGCCGGAATCGGCGCGCCTCAGCCTGAATCTTTCTTTCGAGATCGTTATCAGGAAAAAATATCGGCCTTGTTAGGAAAGAGAGAAGAAGAAGAGGAAATGCCGAACGCAAAACCCTCGACCGGTAAAAAGCGTTAATAGAATGTCGGGATGACTGGATTTGAACCAGCGACCCCTTCGTCCCGAACGAAGTGCGCTACCGCTGCGCTACATCCCGAATTTGGAACCAGGATCCAGTTTGGAATCGGATTTGCAAGGCAATTTTAGGAAGAAGGCTTTGCAACGATTTTTGCAGTTATCTCGTTCAAACTACAATAATCCTTTTCTCCTAGTCCTTCGCGAATTCCCTCGTCGTAGATAGAACCGAGGGAAGAGCATAAAGGTAAAATGATTCCGGCTTGTTCCGCCAATGCCAAAGCATGATTGACATCTTTCCGCATATTCTTGAGTGAAAAATGTGTTTCGTAATTTCCGGCAAATACGAACGGAAATTTGAATTCAGCGATTCCCGATTTTGCCGCCGATTGCATTAGGATTTCTTTGAGAATTTCCGGAGAGATTCCTTCTTTCTTTGCCAATAAGAATCCTTCCATATAAACTTGAAAAATTCCGGCCTGTACCATATTCAAAGCGATTTTAGCCCTTTGCCCGTCCCCAATCGTTCCGCAATAAACGACATTCTTTCCGCAAATATCGTAGAAGAAGGAAATCTCGGAAATTTCTTCCGGACCTTTTGCACCTACCATGAATAAGATCTGCCCATCTCGAGACGCGTTCTTGGATCCCGTCATCGGAGAGTCGAAGAAGGATATTCCGCGCTCCGAACAAGCCTTTCCGATCTTGGAAGTCAGTTCTGGAGAAGTCGTTCCGGTATCTACGACATATCTGCATTTACTTTCGAGAAGACCGAATGAGAAGACGACTTCCTCCACTACGGAATCTTCCGTAAGGCAGAGGACTACTAAAGCGGCCTCACTTGCGGCAGCTTTTGGATCATTATAGATAGATACATTAGAGGATTCTAAATCTCGAATTTTTTCGGGATTCCTTGCGTATAAACGAAGTTTATAGCCTTTCATAGAAAGATTATTCGCAATTCCTCTTCCCATGATTCCTGTTCCGATAATCGCAATTTCCGGTGCCGACATACTAGGCAATTCTTCCCGAAATGGAGGATCCTGCAAGAAAAAAGAATCGATTAAAAGGAACTAAGAGCCGCGCGAATAAAGCTCGTAACCGGGGCCTGCTCTCGAGTATCTTCCAAGCCTTCTCGAAGCTCTCTCAATACGATTTGCGCATCCGTTAAAACTGTATTTATATTCGTGTGAAGGTCGTCTCGATTGATCAATCTTCCGAGAGTGCCGTCACCGCTATTAACTTTTGTAGTGATATCGGCTACGTTTGAAAAAGTTTTGCGGATATCTCCTCTATTTTCGGCGATAAGCTCCGAGAGGGAAACCAACGGATCTTGTAAAACTCTTCCTTTCAGTTGAGCGCCGGTTTTATAATCCACCGGCTTATAGATACTTCCAGGAGGAAGTTTTGCCTCCGGAGGCGCCTCCAGCGTTCCAGGATCGATGGAGATTACGCGGCCGGACAAAAGACTTTCGTTTCGAATCGTGATATCGTAATTTTCATAGAGCCGAAGCGGTTCCTTCAGGATGATCGTTACTTCCACCCGGGTAGCAATCCCGATTTCGCCGGCAGGTAAGGCGGTTCCTTCTTCGCTAATTTGAATCAGACGAATATTGGATACATAACCGAAAGGAACTCCTTGAACGGTGACTTTATTTCCGACTTTGATACCTTCAGCGTTTTTAAAATTGATTTTGAGAAATTCTCCCCGTTTTTGAACCGGGCCTCCTTCAGTCATTACGGTAAAATAACCTACGATGACTAAGGCAACGGAAAAGATGGCGCCTACTAAAAGATAGCGAAATGATTTCATTTTCTATTCCGATTCTCCACTATTAATATCGACTTTTTTTCCGCAAATTCGGCTCTTTGACCCGGGTTTTCACGACTTAGTTTCCAAAATCATGGGACCCTTTGTCGAGCCGGTTACAAACTGCCTGACAAACTCGTTATCGGAGGCTTTGACATCGTCGGGAGTTCCGGTATAAAGAACCTGACCTCCGTAAAAGAAGGATATCCTGTCCGCAATCATATATGCGCTCGACATATCATGAGTTACCACAATTTGCGCAGCCCCGGTTTCTTGACGGATTCGAATGATTAATTCGTTGATCACATTCGACATGATCGGATCCAATCCTGAGGTCGGTTCGTCGTAAAGTATGATCTCTGGATTAGACGCTATGGCTCGAGCCAATCCAGCTCGTTTTTTCATTCCTCCGGAGATGTCATTCGGATAATTATCCTTTGCGATGGTCATATCCACTAACCTGAGTTTTTCGGATACGATCCTTTGAATTTCGGCTTCCGGAAATAGTTTGTGCTCCCGTAGAGGCAATGCGACGTTATCGAAAACAGTCATCCAGTTGATAAGCGCACCCGACTGAAATAGGACTCCCATTTTCGCGCGGAGACGTTTTCGTTCCACTTCAGTAATACCTGAAATTCTCTCTCCAAAGATTCTACATTCGCCTGCGTCAGGATCTAATAGGCCGGTAATATGCTTGAGTGTTACGGACTTACCCGTTCCCGAAGGTCCGACAATCACCATCGTTTCTCCCTTTCTGACTTGCAGGTTCATACCCTTCAGGATTTTTCGGGATCCGAATGCCTTATGCATATTGACGATTTCTATCGCGTAATCCATTATCTATTGCCTATAGAAAATCGCAGTAATGACGTAACCGAAAAAGATCACCATCAAGAAAGAAGTTACCACCGATTCCCTGGTTGCCCGACCGACTCCTATCGCTCCGCCGAAAGTCCTGAGTCCATGCGAACAGGAAATGGAAGCGATGATTAAACCGAATACGTATCCTTTAAAAAGCCCGGTATATAAATCTTTCAATCCGGGAATGGATGTGATCCTTTCGTAAACATCTTGAAAATATACGATATATTCGATCCCTAATTGAAAATGTCCGACGACTGCACCGCCGAAAATTCCTAGAATGCTGGAATATACGCAAAGAACAGGGACCATCAACGAGAATCCTAAGACTCGAGGAAAAACCAGAAATCTTACCGGATCTATCGACATGACTTCCAAGGCGTCGATTTCTTCCGAAACTTTCATCGTTCCGATTTCGGCAGCCATGGCGGAACCGATCGATGCCGAAAGGATTAATGCAGTCATAAAAGGAGACATTTCTCGCGTGAGGGTGATCGTAAGGAGCAATCCGATTTGTCCTTCGGCTCCAAAATCTTTCAGACCTAGCCCAGTATTCAGAGTCAAAAGCATTCCGGTAAAGATAGCAACGACGGAAACTACGAATAAACTCCCTACTCCTGCAATGAACATTTGATCTAGGATTTCTTTTCTTTTATCGTAAGAGAATCTAAGATTTAAAAAAGTCTCCGCAATTAGTAGAATCGTATATCCCGCTGCATAGAGTGTCTGATTTGCTTTTGCCTTTAAAGTCTCAAACATTCTTTTATATCTTTATCCACCATAGAAGTTGGACGGTTGTTTTTTCCTTGTCTTTTTCAACTCCGAAAAATCCGTACAGAAATTGGTAGGAAGTTTTTTCCGGAGTGGAGGAATACTCGACCAAAAAGGGGATATGTACATGAAATTCATCCTTTGTCCATCGTTGAGTGTACAACCTCATCAGGAAAGAGAGACGCTTTTCCCCGTTAGCTAATTTCTGGAACTCTACGATGGACCAGACCGGATCCCAAATTCTTTCTACAGCTTCCGATTTTAACGGGAAGAGGGAAAGGAAATTCCAAGTTAAGTTTCCGTCTCTGTCCTCATGCCAACGAAAAACCGGCCATAGTTTATAGTAGTTTTCTTCTCGACCCCATTGAACGTAAGTTCGATTCGTCCTCCACCAAAAAGGAATCAGATACGTTTCCGAGGATTTTATATGATACGTGTCCGAACTCAGGCGAAAGTAGAGAGGAGTAAAAAATCTAGTCTCTTTATAAGCGAAACGATAGTAGCCATAAAACGGAAAAAGGATCAATTTCCGGTAATCTTCGTCGTCGTTTCGACCATATTGGATCAGAAAAAAAAGGACATTCCAATCTATTTCTTGGGTTCGTTTATCATATCCGTAACCGAGGAGAGAACCCAAAAGTGGAAACCATAAATAAGCTCGAGCCTTCATATTCCCGAAAGCGGAATCCTTCGACAAATACAAGGGCCAAAACATCCAATACGAAACCGGCTCTCGTTTGTCCTGAAACGTTTCTCCCCATTGAAAGAATGGCCAAAGAATCGAATATCTTTCGTATTTCCCCTTATGCACTTTTCTGGAAAAAATAGGAAAGAGACGGAACTCACTTCGAACGTCCGAACTCCCGTACAGAAAGATGGGCCAAAGAACAGAGTGTGCGTTATATGTTTTGTATTTCCAATTCGTATAAATGGGAAATAGCGCGAAGTTTAATTCTGAATAGGCCAGTTTGCTGCGAAGTCTCCCGTAAATCGGAAAAAAACCGAAATAGGATTCTCGGGCCGAATCCCCTTTCCCCCAAATCAAAAGAGGGGAAAGAGTATCCTCATCCCAGCCTTGATCGTCGTGAAACGCTTCGGTTCCCGTCGCAAAAAAAAGAAAAGACCAAACTTTCCAGTAATCCGTTTGTTCCGAGTAGAAAATGGGCAATAAGAAAGTTCTATATTGATAATTCGATTTTGTTTCCTTATAATAGGAAAAGAACGGCCTGTAGATTTGTTCTTCCTCTCCTAGGCGTTTTTCCTTCTGATACAAAAACCAAAATTGGCTGTACTCGGCAGGATAAGGAGAAACCGGTTTGATGGGGAATTCAGAAAATAGACTTTCCGTACAAAAGAGGAATGAAAGGATAAGAAGAATTCGCACAAATCTCATTCTTTAGGTCCGCATCTGAAGTTTGGAGGAAAGAGAGGTCCGTTTGTTAAAGGTAGCTGTCTTATACGGAGGAACGTCCACGGAGCATTTGATATCCCTGGGGACAGGCGCGTTCATATGTAGGACATTGGCCGCCATGGGACATCCGGTCAAACCCATTCTTATCACTAAGGATGCTAAGTGGGTAATCCCTAGTGAATATCGGATTCTTTTGCCGGAAGGAGAACCGACCGATTCGCTTTCTTACCAAAAAGAGTTCGAACGATTAAACGGATGCGTTGCCTCTTCATTTTCAAGTCTAGATTGCGATATCGCCTTTCTGGGATTTCATGGAACGTTCGGAGAGGACGGATCTATCCAAGGATTTTTGAAGGTGCTCGGAATTCCATTTACCGGATCGGGCGTAAAAGCGTCCGCATTAGCCATGAATAAAATTACGGCGAACCGGTTGTTTCAAGTTGCGAATCTGAGCGTTGCACCTTTTTGGGAATTGAAAAAAGAGGATTACATTGCGGCGCCGACTCAGGTCGAATCGCTCGGATTGCCATTCCCGTTATTCCTCAAACCGGTCGAGGGCGGATCCAGTTATCATACTTATAGAATCAACGCACGCGAAGAGCTAGTGCCGAAATTATCCGAGTTCTTCGAGCACGAAGATCATGCTATATTGCAAAAGTTTCTATCGGGAACCGAAGTATCCTGCGGGGTGTGGGAAACGAATACAAACGGAAAAAGATCCATTCTCGCGTTACCTCCCACCGAAATTATTCCCGGCGGAGAATTTTTCGATGTCGAGTCCAAATACAAATCCGGATTGTCCCAAGAAATTACTCCGGCACGGCTGCCAGAGTCGATTATTCAAAAAATACAGAATCAGTCGATTCTGGCGCATAAAACGCTAGGTTGCGAAGGATGTTCCAGGACGGATTTTATCGTCGTGGAAGGAGAGCCGTATATCCTGGAAACGAATACTCTTCCGGGAATGACTGAAACCAGTTTACTACCGCAGCAGGCAAAAGCAGCCGGAATTCCAATTCAGGAAATCTATAGATCATTGATCGACCAAGGGTTGGAACGGGCAGGTAAAATTCCCGTACGATCGACTTAACGAATTTGGAATAGAGCAAGTTTCGCGAAGAAATTAGGTCGAATTGTAATCTGCTTAAAATCCCGAAAAAAGGCCCTGTCTTCTACGGTAAATCCGCGGATTTGACAAAATTCTTCGAAGTCCAGTACGGAAAGGAAGTGTAGATTCGGAGTGTCGAACCAGCGGTACGGTAATAAATCCGTAACGGGAGTTTTTCCTCCTAATAGAATCTTGAATCGTACTTCCCAGTATCCGAAGTTTGCGAAAACGATTACGACCCGCTTTCCGATTCGAAGACATTCCTTAATGATATCTCCCGGATGGCGGGTTTCCTGAATCGTTTGGTTTAAAATTACGTAATCGAACCTTTTATCTTCGTGATGCTCCAAGCCCTCGTCGATATCGCCATGATGTACATAGACGCCTTTTCGGATGCATTCGACGATCGCGTCTTCATCTTTCTCAATTCCTTGTCCTCTGATTCCTTTTTGGCTCAATAAATAGAGTAGGTCTCCGTTCCCGCAACCCAAGTCCAAAACTCTCGAACCCGGAGAGATTGCGTTCAGGATATAGGCGAAGTCCGGCCTTTCTTTTAATGTAATATCAGATAAGATGCTTGAATCCATTTTTCAACTTGCCGGGTTTTCCAAAAATCCGCGAAGAATGTCGTCTTGTTTTTGATTCGCCAGTAGGAAGCTATCGTGGCCTTCCTTACTATTTAATTCCACGTAAAAAACCCTTTTATCCGACGCCTCTAAACTTTTAACGATTTCCCTGGACTGAGCGGGAGGATACAACCAATCGGAGCTATAGGATACCACTAAGAAGCGGCAGATTGCAGGAGTCAGCGCGGCGGTTAACTCCTTGCCCTTTCCTAAGCTAAAATGATCCAGCGCCTGAGTAACGTAAATATAAGAATTCGCATCGAAACGATCCACGAAGCTTTCCCCTTGATAGATCAAATAGCTTCCGACGGCAAAGTCGGAATTAAGAAGATTTCCTCTCGGCGGATTTCTGCCGAATTTTTCCCGCATTTTTTCATCTGAAAGATATGTGATATGAGCGACCATTCGGGCGAGAGCCAATCCTTTTCTAGGCGAGTTTTCGTCATATAGACCGTTATTCCAATTCGGGTCGGATAAGATTGCCTGACGACCGACCTCATTGAAAGCAATCTGCATAGCCGAATGCTCTGCGGTAGAAGCTAAAATAATGCAATTGGTCAGGTTTTCCGGATACGCAATACTCCATTGCAGGGCTTGCATACCTCCCATGGAACCGCCGGCAACGCAATACAGTTTTTCCACGCCTAAATACTCTACTAATAATTTCTGCGCAGCGACCATATCCTTGATGGATACGAAAGGAAAGCTGGAACCGAAAGGTTTCCCAGTAACAGGACTGATTGTTAAAGGACCTGAAGAGCCTTTACACCCTCCGATTACGTTCGAAGAGATTACAAAATACTTATTAGTATCGAACGCCTTTCCAGGGCCGATATATTCGTCCCACCAGCCCGGTCGTTTGTCCGAGGAAGTATGGAAGCCGGCGGCGTGGGCGTCTCCGGAGAGTGCATGACATATTAGAATTGCATTATCTTTCCTGTTGGAAAGTTTACCATATGTTTCGTACGCGATTACGACCGGTGAAAGAACGGATCCATTATCTAAGCGTAGGTCGGACAAGGTGACCGTTTCCGTTTTGACGATTCCGACCGATTTTTCCAGATTCATTCCTTCTTTTCCAAATTGGGAAAGCCACTCTCTAGATTCTTAGACTGGAATCTTAAGAAGTGGCTGTTTTAGAGGATTTTCTTAGAGGAATTAGACGTCACACCTTTTTCAAAGCCTCGTCTAAATCGGTAATAATATCATCGATATGCTCTAGACCTACGGACAATCGAATAAAATCGGGGGTTACTCCGGCTGAGGCCTGTTCAGCAGGGGAGAGTTGTTGGTGGGTGGTAGAGGCCGGGTGAATAGCTAAGGATTTTGCATCTCCCACGTTCGCTAACAGAGAGAATAACTCCAAATGGTCGATGAATTTCTTCGCTTCCGAGATTCCGCCCTTTACGCCGAATCCTAAAATCGCGCCGAAGAGATTTCTTTTATGATACTTTTTAGCCAAGGCGTAGTTTGTATCGTTAGGAAGGCCGGGATAATTGACCCAGGTTACTTTCGGATGCTTGGACAAGAATTCCGCGACTTTCTGAGCGTTTACGGAATGTTGGGTTATGCGAAGAGGTAATGTTTCGATACCTTGAATGATATTCCAGGCGTTGAAAGGAGAAATCGCCGGGCCCAGATCCCTTAGGCCTTGAACGCGGGCCTTGATGATAAAGGCTATATTTGCGCCTCCAAACGGTTCAAACTTTCCGAATACTTCCCAGAATTTCAAGCCGTGATAGCTGGGATCCGGCTCGGTGAAGTTTTTGAATTTCCCATTTCCCCAGTTGAATTTACCCGAATCGACGATAATTCCCCCGATGGAACTTCCATGTCCGCCTAAAAATTTAGTTAAAGAGTGAATGACAATATCCGCTCCGTGCTCGATCGGCTGGACTAAGTAAGGGGAAGGCAGCGTGTTATCGATCATTAACGGAACGCCGAGTTCGTGAGCGACTTTTGCAACCCCCTGTATATCAAGAGTATCTAACTTAGGATTTCCTAATGTTTCCGCAAAGAAGACTCTAGTTTTTTCGTTCGCGGCTTTCCGGAAGTTTTCCGGATCCGATTGATCCACGAAATGAACCTTAATTCCCAATTTCGGGAAAGTATAGTGGAGTAGGTTGTATGTTCCTCCATACAGAGAGGAGGAAGCTACGATTTCTTGCCCGGATTCGACTATATTTAACAAGGCAAGAGTTTCCGCCGATTGTCCGGATGCAGTCGCTAATCCTGCAACTCCGCCCTCTAACGCCGCGACTCTTTGTTCTAGGACGTCCGTGGTCGGGTTACCGATTCTAGTATAGATATTCCCGAATTCCTGCAGACCGAAAAGACGAGCTGCATGATCCGTATCCTTGAAAACGTAGGAAGTCGTTTGGTATATTGGGACTGCTCTGGATGTGGTCGTTGGATCTGGTGCCTGACCAGCGTGAAGAGCGATGGTTTCCGATTTGTATTGTCTAGCCATATGAATAAATGAGCTCCTTTCATTCATATCTCGGATTTCAATCTGCGAGCGTCAAGAAATAATTCGTTAAATAAGATAATAAATTTAATATAACGGAATATTGTTCTAAAAATCTTGGACTCTGTCGCCTATCCCTTATGGGGTATATTGGATTTCCTAGGAAAAATATTTCCAAAATAAAGATAATTCATTCTTATTGGCTGGTTTTCGTTCTTGAGAATCTTTTTTCGGGTAGCACGCCTCGAATTCGATTTTGATCTAAAAACCGGTCAGTATTCGGTCCGGTATTTGATTCAGATTCTGTTCGGAGTTTACGATACTATAGATACTATTCTTAAGTTTTACGAAGTTTAGAAGAGGACGCCCGGTAAACTTTCTCCGGGATGGAATATGAATTTAAAAGCATTTACGAAAATAAAGAAAGGCATTCTATATCCCGGAATATTCCTCTTCGCAATGCTTATATTTCCTATTCCCGGGACCATGGATTTAGAGGCCCAATTATGGTTTCCACCCGGTAGGCAATATATGCAACCTCCGGATCCGTTTACGTACGACGCGGGGATTAACAAATACAATAACGATTATTATTTTTATATCGCTCCGACTCTGAACTTAAATTTCGGCGGAGACTTCGGAATGTCTCTTACAGTTCCAGCAAACTTTCTAATTTATCAGACTCCACCGATCGATCCAAATGCAAAGATAGGAAGCATTCGTAAAATCGATTACGATCAAAAGAGTGAATATTTACGATTTATTAATAATATATGGTACGGAACCTTCGGGCAGTACAAGCCGGGTGAAACTACCTTTTCGGTCTATGCGGGAAAAATTTACGACGGGTATATCGGTCACGGAACGATCGTTAATAGATATGTAAACAACCAGAGGATCGATAATTACAATGTGGGCGTGATGTCCGATATCAACACGGATTTCGGAGGGGTTCAAGTATTTACCAATTCCATTTATTCGCATGAAGTCGGAGCCGGGCGAGTATATGTTCGTCCTTTAGCCGTCGCGTTCAAGCTGTTTGATATTTTAACGGGTAGATCCCAATTATTTTCGATGCTACCGGTGGGTCAGGGGAATGTTGCAGACGAGGCCGGTCGTCGCAAGGTCTACGAGGAAGCGGGAGTCGATTCGGAAGATCGGGAGAAGTATAGAGCCTTAGTGGAGGACGAAAAGACAAAGGAAAAGAAAGAAGAAATGATTCCGATCGATAAAAAACCGGAAACACCTCAGCAGAAAATGAAAGAGTTTTTCAATCAGGATAATTTTGCGAATCGATTCGCAATCGGTTATACTACGGCATTCGACACAAAGGCTCCTACTCAACTTTCCTTCGATACGACCGGCCGCTTAAGATTGGACGCGAATAATAACCCTTTAGTTCAGACTACGGACCGGTTGACGATAACCGGAATGGACGCCGAATATAAACTTTTAAGTTCCAAATACGTTGAACTCACGCCATACTACGACATCAATACGATTAAAAATTTAAACAATGCGAAAGGTACCCATTATGGGACCGTCTTACGACTCGGTGGTAAGGACATTTATTTAAAAGTTAAACCCGAGTATAGGAATATGGATTCGAATTATATTCCGATGTATTTTGACAGCTTCTACGAATTAGAAAGATTTCAATCGAATGTCTCTACCAATATTCCCGAAACAAAATTACAGGCGGCCAAACTTGTGGATCCAAACGGACCACGTTTAAAGGGAACATTCACCTCCATCATACTAGCCTTTTACAGAATGTCGATCGAGACAAACTTGGAACGCTATAACGGCCCAAATCACTCTCGAGTCTTCGTGGGAGTATATCTTCCGATCGGAAGCTTATTCATGGTATCAGGATATTATACCAAGAAGAATTTCACTCAAAATAGCGAAGCATTTAAAATCGATAATAATGCAGTAGGGGCAATCGAGGTCGCTTTGAATCTGGGGGTCGTAACGATTCGAGTGCAGGATGTACGACGTTGGGTATACAATAGTACTTCAAATACGTTTACCGCTCAAGACGAGCAGAAAATTCTATTTTCCAATTCCCTTACTTTTTAAAACAAGTTCCCATTGAGCGAGTAAAAAGGCCAATGCGTGCTCGCTCCGAAGTATCGCAGAAGATACATTGAGCGGAGAGGCTCCGATTTCTCGAAATCGTTTCATTTCTTTAGCACTCCATCCAGGTTCAGGTCCGAGCAGGAACCCTACATTTAAAATACTCATCCGTGCGGAAAGTAGCGAATCGAACATGCCACCTTTACGATCTAAATAGAAAAGAGAACCGGAAAAGTCCGGAAGCACGTCGGAAAATTTTGCCTTGGATCTAGTTCTTTCATTCGCTATAGGGATAGAAAATCCTAAGGAAATCGACGGTTCGAAAACGTTCCAACCCTGTTCCATTCCTATCCTTAGTTCGGCCCGTAAATTCTCGGATTTCCAGATAGGGGAGGTAAGGTATTCGTCACGAGATAGATCTGTTGTGTGAAATTTGATCGACTCGATCCCCCAAGTTCCGGCTAAATGCAGAATTTTTTCCACGGTGGGAGGTCTTTGTACGGCGGAAAATAATGATAGCGAAGGCGTTCGCCTTTTCGGCACGACGATTTTAACGTAATTACCGAGGATGTACTTCGTATCAATGTAAATGATCTTGAATTTTCCTAAAGAATCGTTTAGAATTCCCGCCTTAATCGAATCGGAAGGCTTCTTCTTTAAAATATTTCTAATATGATTGATTCGTATCGGATCGGTGACTTTAAATTTCTTATCTTCCGTTTCATCTTCGCGAGACAAGAGAAGGATATTCATAATTAAATTTCATACTGAGGTCGCTCTTCCTCTTGAGGCGCGTCCGGTATTGACGGGGGAGGGATTTGCGGTTCGGATTCTTCCGTATTCGGCGGGACCTCCTGTTCTTGAAAAATAATTCTTTCCTGAGTAAAGAAACAAGCTCTCGCGATTCCGATTAAAATAAGCGCAAGAAGTAAGTTGCGAGCGAAACGTTGACCGAAACTTCTAGTGACCATATAGCGCGGTTGAGCTTGCTGATAGGTTTCCTGGGAAGATGTCGGAGTCTGCCAACCTAAGGATTCGTTCTTACGAGGTAGGATTTTTTCCTTTGCCTTTCTCCATAGCTCCTCCAGGAAAAGAAAAAATCCTCGCAAGGAGCGAGGATTGCTATTTTCTTCCGATCCTAATTCATAGCGACCTCCCACAAGGGAAGCCTTATCATCGGGATCAAATATGAAGGAATGGTAACACCGAGGGCACCGAACCGTCAACTTTCCTAGATTAACCGGGATTCGTAGTTCGGTTCGGCATGAAGAACAGGGAACAATATATCTCACTTAGTATTTTAGAGATTCCTTCAGTATATCAACGTTTTCTCTGTAATTTTCGTTACCTAACTGATCGTTGTAATCGAAAATCTTAGTGAAAAGGCGGTCAAAGTCGTCCAGGTGTTTTACGTAGAATTGTTTTTTAAACGCATTCCGGAGTGGGTGAGTTTTAGTATTTTCTACGCTGGTCAGAATGTATTTTCCAACACCTTTTTCGCTCGGGGTTTCTCCGCGTCCATATTCGGGATAGCCGTTCTTTTGGTAATAAACTTCGACCTTCTCATTATGAGCCGGTTGGCTATTCGGTCCACGATCTATGATTTCTGAAACAACCTTATCTTCGATGCGGAAGTTATTTTTATAAACCTTGCTGATAAGCTTAGCGATATTTCGGGGAGGTTCCATACGTGGATCCGGATCATTGCTGTTTTGACCGTCAAAGTAGATTTCTACAAATTTTGCCAAACCGCCTTGAACAAGCTTTCCTTGCCCACGCTCGTCATCCTTAATAAAATCGTAAACTTCTACACGGATGCAGTTGTTTGCCGGATCTTCTTGATTAACGGCCGGAACACATTCATCGCCGTTTCCTTTTCCTTTAAAAAGAACGGTGCGGAAAGGGAGGATTCGAACCTTCATCTTCATTAGAACCGTATGACGCGTAAGTCTTTGGTTCAGCTCGAAGATGCGCTCATCTAAGCCTTTCTCAGTGTCTAGGATTGCTGCTCCTGCTTGGAGATCATCCTTCTTTTGGCCTTGTTGGTTCTGTTGTTGGGCATCCAATAGGCCGGTTACTGCCAAAATGGCGAGGCAAAATGCGATTTTGCGTTTCATTGTCCCCTATTCCTTGGTACTTTTAATAAGCGGATTTGAACTTCTCGGTTTTCCGAAAAATCCCTGTATATAGTATCGGAAAAATAGACTCCGGATTGAATGTAAGATTTACATTTTCGCGAGTTAAAATGTTTATTTTCCTGTTTTTGAACTAATTTCCAGATACAGTTCATACGGTGGGGGGACCGGCTTCAATCCTTTTTCAATCAAACTGGAGCTCCATCGCCGTTCCGTAAAATCACAGAAATCTCTTAAGTCTCTTCCTGATTTGCCTTCCAGTCTTTCCGATATCAGAATTCTCTCATTTTCGGTGAGGTGAATCGCATAATTCCCTAAAATAGAGGCTCTTTCTGTCAAATTCGGAAGAGGGAAGTAGACAGACCGATCAAATCGAGAAACTAAAGCGCGGTCTAAATCCTGTTTGCGATTGGTAGCCCCTAGAGTTACCGATTTTTGCCCTCCCTCGAATCCGTCTAATTTCCGTAATAGGACCGAAAGTATGTTTCTGGTCGCCTCGAATAATCCGTCGTCGCGAGAACCGGCTAAGGAATCTATTTCATCTAAGAACAGGAGACAGGAGGGAAATAGCGCGGCAGCGTCGAAAACGTAGGCCATATTTTGGGCGCTTTCTCCATAATATTTGCTTAAAATTGATTCCACGGGAACGTATATTAACGGGATTCCCGTCATGCAGGAGACGACCTTAGCCATTGTCGTCTTCCCGACACCGGGTTCTCCTTCTAACAAAATCGCCCTAGGCTTTGTGCGCCCGGGAAATTTTCTAGTCATCTTCGCGACTTCTTCAAAGGTTTCGGGAGATTTTAAGGGAAGAATAATGGATTCTAATATTTGCTGCTTAACGTCGGCATATCCGGCGACCGCGTCAAAAGTAAACCAATCCCCTTTCTTTTTGGCTTCTTCAGGATCATAAACTTCGATGCCAAGTCTGAGTAAAAGTTCCTTTGGGTTTTGAACCGATTCCTTCTTGGATTGCCTTAAATATCGAAATAAATCGATAGCGGCAAAAACTTCTTCTCTAGTAAAATCGCCTTTCTTTGTAATCTCTACTCGATTATGAGTTCTTCCCGAATAAAAACGAAATTTAGCATTATCTAGAAGATTCCTTGTTTCAAAGATATTCTCGTTTAGCGCCTGAAGACAATAATATCCGGGTTCGAAAGTATGAATTCTCAGATTTTCGATATGGTTTTTTACGATTTGTAGGCAGTCCAAAAGCTGGGATTTATCGATAGGAGGGGTCGGAAATTCCACTTTTACGTCTTTTTTATCGGGCACAAAGGACGGGAGTTCATTCTCAGGAACTCCCGAGGAGAGTAATTCTCGTAGCAAAAGTTCCTTAGCCCTGCTAAAATCTAAATGTCCGGCGGAGGTTCCCTTGTTTGAGCTTGATTCTTCTGATTTCATAAGTTCTCCGGAAGAATTTATCTTGTAATATCCTTCGGTACTGTCGAAGAAAATAGAAAGACCCCTTGGAGGCAATCCCTTATGGGTGAAGGATCCCTTTCACAAGACGATATTGATGCACTTTTAACCGGCGGCGGAGGGGGCGGTGCAGCTCCTGCTGGCGGTGGCGGGTCTGCCGATTTTAATCTAAGCGGAGAGCTTGATTCACTTTTAGGCGACGCAGGCGGTGGGGGAAGCTCCGGTGGTGGCGGTAGCGGCGCTCCGTCCTTTGCGGACATTGCTGCGGCACTTGGACCTTCTTCGACTCCGGCCCCGCCTAAGCAGACTTCCAGAACGTCTTCTTCAACCTCCAATACGGCAAATTTAAATTTACTCCTTGATGTAAACATTGCGTTAACCGTCGAACTCGGTCGCACAAATATGTACATTAAAGATGTCTTGGCATTGAGCGAAGGTGCGGTCGTTGAATTGGACAGTGCAGTCGGCGAGGATTTGGATATTTTAGCAAACGGTAAACTAGTAGGAAAAGGAAAACTTGTCGTACTCGACGATTATTATGGGATTAGAATTACTGAGATCGTCAACCCGGACAGAAGATTGATGTAATCTATTTCAAAAGATTCGGAACCCCGGAGAAAATTCGGAGTTCCGAAAGATTCCTACGCTTTCGATTCCCCGCCTAAAACCGCTTTCATTACGGATTTAAAATTGGAAAGGTTTAACGGTAAAACAAGATCCGTTCCTTCTTGTCCTAATTTCTCTATTTCTTTAATAAATCGTTGAGCAATTCTAAGTTTTACCGCTTCTTTTCCGCCCGTACTTTTGATCGACGATGCTAGTAGAGCGATACCTTTGGCGGTAGCTTCCGCTATCGATTCGATTTCCGTGGCCAAGCCTTCCGCCTCGTTAATGCGTTTCTGCTTTTCGCCCTCGGATTTATTGATCGCTTCCTCTTTCACACCTAAAGATCGATTGATCCTAGAATCCCGATCCCCTTCCGAGAGGGAAATTTGGGCTTTTTTGGTGATTTGAGCTTTTTTCTCCCTTTCCATCGCTTCTATTATCGATTTCGGGGGAGTAATGTTTACGATCTCATATCGATTGACTCGCACTCCCCAGGGTTCCGCAGCCTGGTCCAGGACTTCTAAGATCTTACTGTTAATCACTTCGCGTGTCTCGAAAGTCGTATCCATATCCATGGTACCGATAATGGCACGCATCGTAGTTTGCACGAGTTGGGTAACTGCAAATCTATAATCGTCGATTCCGTAGCTGGCTCTTTGAGGATCCAGGACTCTTAAATACAATATACCGTCCATTTCAACCTTAACGTTATCTTTGGTAATACAGGTTTGCGGGGGAACGTCGATAGCCTGCTCCTTCAAAGTATGATAGTAGGAGTCTTCGTCTATGAACGGAATCAGGATATGAAATCCCGCATGTAGAGTCCTGCTATATCGACCTAATCGTTCTACGATAATACACTCTTGAGCAGAGACGATACGAATCGATCTATATATTTTATAGGCAAGATAAAGAGTAAACGCGAACCAAAAGATTCCCGTAAACGCGTATTTAAAACCGCTTAATTCCATGCTCTTTTTTACTCCTTGGTCTCGGCGATATTCGGTAATTTGTTAGTCACTTTGGAAAAACCTTCGAAAAAGCTTACTACACCCGCTATCTCTGCGGGTAGTACGGTCGTTTTAGCCTTTTGTAGGATCTCTCCCAGCCCGGTAAGATAATCTTCCGTGATTTGCAAATTGACGGCTTCGGGGCCTCCATCCTTTCCGATAGAGTTTGCGATAAGCTGGATTCCTTTTGCCTTAGCGGTTGCGATTAATTCGATTTCTTGAGCCTTTCCTTCCGCCTCGTTTACTTTCTTAATTTTCTCCCCTTCGGAAAGATTGATTGCTTCCTGGCGCTCTCCCATCGATCGATTGATTCGACCTAATTTTTCTCCTTCGGAAATGGTAATTTCAGCTCGCTTCACTCGTTCCGCTTTTACCTGTTCTTCCATTTCGTGTAAGATTTCTTTTGGAGGAGAAATATTTTTGATTTCGTATCGAGTTACCTTGATTCCCCAAGGATCTGTGGCTTCATCCAAAGCCCGGACGACGTTTGCATTGATATCGTCCCTCTCCGAGAATGTATGATCTAAAACCAGTTTTCCGATTTCAGAACGAAGCGTCGTCTGCGCCAATTGAACGGTAGCATTTTGAAAATTTTCGATTTCGTAAGAAGCTTTATAAGGATCAACCAACCTAAGATATAAGATTCCATCCACGAGAATAGAAACGTTATCTTTGGTGATGCAAGTTTGAGGAGGGATGTCCATGGCGATCTCTTTCAGGTTTTGCCGATATCTAACCTGATCAATTAGGGGAATTAGGAAATGAAATCCGCCGGGAAGAGCTCCCCGAAATACGCCCAATC